>JBIKNX010000034.1:0-16299 GCA_044358435.1 Luteolibacter sp. | reverse complement strand
ACCCTTACAATATATTCCTGCAAGCATGCTAAAGTCACTTCTAGCACTTATTAACACATCCGAATTTGAGAGTGCAATGAACGTTTCAACTGCCGGAGTACATGCATAAAGCTGAACACCTGGGAATATTAAAAAATCTGCAAGTTCCTCAATTGATCCATTTGTATGCACCTGAACTTGAGGGCTATAACCCGAATGGCTCACTACTTCAACAACCTGCTTAAGTATGGCAATCGTATGTTGATTTGGAGTGAATCTGTGATTCGTATACACATCCCCTTTTCGAACATCACCACGCCGCACGTGGACGCCAATAATAAAGTCAGAACAACTAACACTTGATGACTGTTCTTTATTTAATGCGATCTGGAGTTTTTTAGATACTTCGGTACCGAAAGATGGTGCCAGTTCACAAAATGCGTGAAGATGGAGATCTGCTACTACAACTTTTTTTTTCCACAGCGGTGGGCTCTCTATATACTCACTAAGCCCAACCACATGCATTGTATCGGGATCTAAACGATTATTTTCAATATTCATATTGAGGATCCTCTCCCATTGCTCAATCCATTCCTCAAGCGGAAGCTCGGCATGAGCAAGGCTTTCGAATGGAACGTGCACATATCTTATATTATAGGCTTGTGCGAAGCACATCGTAGAAAATTTTGCCATAGCCTGGGCTCCTACACCGTCAGGTCTGCCCATAGAAGTTACGCTCAAATTATTTTTATCAATTACCCCAGAATTAATTAATTTCATCAATTTCCATACCGAAAATTTTCGGTTTCGATTCGCGTGTAAGCCCAGAATTTTTTTGGCCCAAATGAATGACGCATATCCAAGATAACGCAACATAGGGACTTTTATGTTAGGTCGAGGCATTTAATATATTAGATTCATCTTTGATTTTAAACTTATCGCTCATTGAATTACCAATTACTTACGCTCTAAAATACCTAGTTGGCCTATTATGGATTGAAACTGCATTTCGGGTATCAACTAGAGGAATTTGATATGACGAAAAATCATAATCTTTGTATGCATCATGTCCGGTGGATAGGAGAATGAGGTCATAATTATCAGAAATTTCCGACTCCGATTTCCGACCAGCATACTCTGCATGCTCACGGGTCATTGGAACAACAGGAACAAACGGATCGTGATACGAGACCCGTGCACCGAGGGCTTCGAGTTTTTCAATTAACTTGTAAGTCGGCGATTCACGGTCGTCGTCGACATTGGCTTTGTAGGCTAGGCCGAGAATGAGAATTTCAGCACCTTTGACCGACTTGCCATCGTTGTTGAGCGCTTCAAAACAAACCTTAACCACATGATCCGGCATCGCGGTGTTGATTTCCCCTGCGAGCTCGATGAAGCGAGTGTGCTGACCGAATTCTCGGGCTTTCCAAGTTAGGTAGAATGGATCGATTGGAATGCAATGTCCACCCAAGCCCGGACCTGGATAGAACGGCATGAAACCAAAGGGCTTGGTCTTGGCTGCCTCGATAACCTCCCAAATATCGATATCCATTGCTCCGTAAACAACCTTGAGTTCGTTCACCAATGCAATGTTGACTGAGCGGAAAATATTTTCGAGAAGCTTGGTCGCCTCTGCCACTCTACAGGAAGAAACAGGAACGAGTTTCTCAATCGCTAAGCTATACAACGCGATCGATTTTTCTAAACACGCTGGCGTCAACCCGCCGATCACTTTTGGAATAGACGCAACTTTGCTATCCGGGTTACCTGGATCTTCGCGTTCTGGAGAAAACGCCAAATGGAAATCTATTCCCGCTTTTTTACCTGATCCTTGTTCCAACACCTTAAGAAGGTCATCGTCTGTAGTCCCAGGGTAAGTGGTAGACTCAAGTACGACGAGCGAGCCGTTTTTCAAATAGGGCGCGATTGCTCGTCCGGTATCGAGCACGTAACTTAAATCTGGTTCACGAAAGTGATTGAGCGGGGTTGGCACACAAAGAATCACCGCATCGACCTCTGAAATCCTAGAAAAGTCTGTAGAAGCATCTAAATTTCCAGAAGCGGTTTGAGTAGTAATACTATCCGCAGAAACGTGTTTGATATAGCTTCGTCCTGCTAGGATCGATTCCGTCTTTTTTGAATCAATATCCAACCCTAAGACCTTGACTCCTTTCAGTGCAAATTGAAGGGCTAGTGGTAAGCCGACATATCCAAGACCTATAATTGCGATGTGATTCATGAAGCGGCTCCTTTTATTTCATGCTCTTTCCCGAGATGGTAGAATTTTTTTTAGCAACCTTCTCAGTCAGGGATTCATATAAATTCAACGTCGAGGAACACATTTTATACAAGGTAAAAGCCCCTGTGGGAACCTCTGGAACTGGCTTAGATAAAAGGATATTTTCCGCTGCAGCCAGTAACCCTGCTGCATCCTTAAGCTTAACCCGTCCAGTTGGAAAAATGATTTTAAGTAATTCTCCGACTCCTCCGCAATCGTAGCCTAAAACAGGCTTACCAAGCGCCAAGGCCTCTAATACTGTGCGCCCGAAGGATTCAGGCTGCTGTGAAAGTGCGCAAACCACATCACTGACAGCCATAATTTCACGTATGTCCGTCCGATGCCCAGTGAAAGTCACAAAATCATTGAGGCCTTCGGTAGACACCAAGGATCGCAGTTCATCGAGATAGGCACGCTTTTTAGGATGAGTGTCTCCTACCACTAATCCATGTACCTCATGCCCCAGTTTTCTGAGCTCTTTTAGTAAACTGAAAAAGTCCGTATGACCTTTTAGTCGAGTGATACGTCCTGGCAGGAGAAATAGAGTTCTGCCGGTCAAAGACGAATGTTCGTTGTTCCAGAGCTCTAGCCATTCTGTTGGCGGGCTATATCCTTTTGGATAGGCTGCTGGATCTAATCCACGATGAATCACTGTAATCTTATCCTTTTTAACATCTGGATAGTTATCCAAAATATACTTCTGAATACTCTCAGAAACCGCAATGACTCGTTCACCTTTAGTCATCACTGCAGAGTAGAAACTCACAGAGTAAAAGCCGTGAACGGTGCTTACCAAGCGTGGGCGTGTTGCTGGATCCATCTTTCGCCAAGCGAGCCATGCAAGCCATCCCGGCACTCGAGAGCGAATGTGGAGGATATCTGGTTTTTCACTTTCGAGTAGTTTTCTAAATGCTCCTACTTGAAATAGAGAAGCTATGCTCTTCCGATGCACCGGCATGGCGATATGCCTACCGCCTAATTTTTCCAACGCCTCCACTTGCCTTCCTCCATTGGATACCACCAACGCCTCATGGCCGTTTTTCACCAAATATTCAGCCACCTCCAGCGTGCCGCGCTCGACACCACCGGAATTCAACTCAGGTAAAATTTGTAACACTTTCATATTCCCATCTCTCTTTCTAAAGCTTCCTCCATCGCGCGCTCGACCAAGCGGGCTGCTGCGGCCTCGGTTGCTTCGTCCAATGTTTTGACAGCTGCTCTTAAAGCGTTCGCGTTAACCGAGGCAATCGAGGATTTCACCTTCGAAACCGATTCCTCGATCACTGCACGCTCCCCCTCCTCCACAAAACCCTGATCCAAAATCATTTCTACGGCTGGCAATAATTCATCTGCTTTCATCTTTGCCTCGGTGAAAATCCGTTCGGCCATGTCCTCGAAGGCGAATTCAACCGACTTGCCAACCATTGCCTCCACGGCCGCATCGTCCACATTCACCGCGGAGTTTTCAATCCTGACGATCACGTCCTTTCCGGTCGAAGTGTCTCTCGCAAGAACTTCCAAAATCCCATCTGCATCGATCTTGAACTGCACTCCCACCCGCGCCTGTCCTTTCGGCGCGCTTTCCATTTCCACGTCAAATTTTCCAATTTCCCAGTTATCGCGAGCCATTTCACGCTCACCCTGCAAAACTCTCACCCGCATGCTTTGTTGACCATCCGCCGCATTGGTGAACATCTCGCCGGCTTTGCAGGGAATGGTCGTATTGCGGGCAATCAACACATTCATCAATCCTCCAAAAGTTTCGATTCCAAGGCTCAGTGGCGTCACATCTAACAAGACCATCTGTCTCATCGCTCCGCTCAAAACCCCTGCCTGAATCGTTGCGCCGAGCGCGATCGCCTCATCGGGATGCTGGGTAACATCAACATTCCTGTCAAAAAATGCCGCGACCGCCTCTCTTACGGCCGGCATCCGTGTGCTCCCTCCCACCAGAACCACTGCGTCCAGATCCGGATTCTTCAATCCGCTGTCGAGCATCGCTTGCCGGCAGCATTTGAGCGTTCTTGCGATCCATTCCCGGGTCATGTCATCGAGTTCGGATCGGGTGATGGTTTTCTCAAAACTACTAGATCCATCGTAGAATGGTATTCTCACCGTATGGCTTTCCTCTTCGGAGAGAATCCGCTTCGCCCTTTCCGCCTCATCCATGAACCGCATTTGCATTTCCAACGGAAGATCACCCAGACCTTCGACTAAAAAGCCGAACAACATCCGATCCACATCATCCCCGCCCAACCGTGTGTCTCCATGTGTTGCCAGCACCTGAAAAACGCCATCCTGCATCTCCAGGACGGAAAGGTCAAAAGTGCCTCCTCCCAAATCATAGACGGCGACACGTGAGCGTTCCTTCAGCTTGTCCAGACCATAAGCCAGGGCCGCCGCGGTGGGTTCGTTCAGTATTCTCATCACCTCAAGGCCCGCAAGCTCGGCAGCTCTTTTTGTCGCGGCGCGCTGGGAATCATTGAAATAAGCGGGCACCGTCACCACCGCTTGCGTGAGTTCGGCGTCCAGCCGCCATTCCGCGATCCGTTTGAGTTCTTTGAGAATTTCCGCGCTGACTTCTTCAGGTGTTTTTCCGATCGCGGCAAGTACCGGATCGTCAATTTGACCTGAACCCATCCAACGTTTCACACTGGTGACAACCCGCATGGGATCGGTCATGCGGCGTCTCAGAGCCTTGCGACCGACTTCGATTTCACCGCCCACACCATACCAGACAGCACTTGGAATGACGCGCTTGCCTTCCTCGTCAGCGAGCAGGATGGGGAAACCTGAGTCAACCACACCCACCGCCGAATGCGTCGTGCCGAGATCAATTCCAAGTATCATTATTTTACTGTCGAGATGCCCAGCCAGTGGCTTTTATGGAATCCGGAAAATTTTCTGATTTGATGGATCCTTAGCCAGTTGACCCGTGCGAAAGCCTTCCACATTGATCACATTGTAAGGCGCATACGGGCTGATCACGTGATGTGGATTCGCAGTCCGCTCTGCAACCGGATACTGATCTCGGGTTGGAGGAACGACGATCTGTGGCTGGGTATCCTCTTGGTTTTGCTCCGCGTCGGGGCGCTGAGTCTCCTTGTGGATACGTTTGCTCCGATGAGCATGATGCGGGATGGGTTCGCAAGATACCAATAAAAGCGCAGACCCTGCGGCCATCGTAAGTAAGAGTTTGGTCATGGTTTACGGACGTTGTTGATGAGAAGCTTATTCATTTGCAAGCGAACCTGCTATCAGAAATTTCATGAGAATGAGGAGTTTTCTTGGTTTTGATAACGCATATCGCTTCTCGAAGACTCTAAAGCCGTCCTGTTTCATCTTTTTAAGCAGGCATTGGTAAATTTCCGCCATCGCCCTCGCGGGCAGCAGGGCCTTTCGATCCAAAGGATGAACCAGCGCTTCGGCTTCCCGAAAAAGATATTCAGCGCGCTCCGCGTGATAACGCATCATCGCGATGAAACGACCGTCATAGACCCGGCCAATTAGATCCCGCTCCGAGTATTGAAAGCGGATCATGTCGTTTTCCGGTAAATAAATCCGTCCTCCGTTGCTGAGATCCTCGCCGATATCACGCAAAATATTCGTGAGCTGCAGGGCGTTACCCAGCATTTCGGCGTAGCGATCCGAACTCTCATGCACACATCCGAAAATCCTGGTGGAAACAAGCCCGACCAAGCCCGCAACCTTCCAATTGTATTTGGATAGCACCTCCCAACTTCCGAATTTCTGCGGTTCAAGATCCATTCGGCAACCCTCGATGATTTCCAGCAACCATTGCTGAGAAATCCCGCGTCGCGCGATCATTTCAAGCAGCTCATGACCGAGCTCATTTTTCATCGGAAATCCATGAAGAATACCATCTTCCCAATTCTTCAATTCCTCCGCGCGCCGAGAGGGCGGGACTCCGGGTTCGTCGGCAATGTCATCCACCGTTCTGCAAAACGCGTAGAACACCACCATATCATCGCGCCTATCCTTCGGAAGGATTTTCAGCGCGAAGGCCAGATTGGATTCCGCCTTCCGGGTGATCTCAGATGCGGCGGACACAGGATGAAACTATTTGATGAAACCGCAGTGGCCAGTTGTGAAAGGCCAGAGCGAGAACAAGGCCGGACCCACGAGATTGAATTCCTTTACCGATCCCCAATAGCGGGAATCCAGAGAGCTGCTCGTATTGTCGCCCATTGCCGCATACTCACGCATGCCCGGTTTGGCCTGATCACGTCGCAGATTCAAAACATCGTCCTTATTCACCAAATAGCGCTTCTGGGCAGAACTCGGTTGAGCCGGAACGTAACCTTGATGCGCCTTCTTGAAGGGCGGTCCACCTTCCGCCACGCGGCGCATGCCCGGCTCGCCCGCCACTTTCCCATTCACAATTAGGTCCGGAGTCATGATGGAGAGCTGGTCACCCGGCACACCGACCAGGCGTTTGATGTAGTGAGCCCCCCCCCCCTGCGGTCCGCTATGTTCCTGAATACCCTTGATCGCAAGGGTATCGAAAACAAATACCTCTCCACGTTTCGGTTTCCTGAAGTGATAAGAAAACTTATCCACGAGAACCAGATCACCGGAATCAATGAAACCCTCCATCAGAACCTGGCCTTTTTTCATGATGCCGTGATTCTGCCTGGCCTGCTCAAAGGCTTGTTCCAGACCAATGTCATAGGCCTGATTCGCAGGTGAAGGCAGCCTTAATGGCTCTTCGTCGAGGCTGATGAGTTGCGAACGACTGAAGAAGTGCAACCATTGAAAATCCCTCACATCACCCCCCACCTTGATCCCGTCTGCCGTGGGGTAAATGCCGATACTGACCCGGCGGTCCCTGTCATTGACCACTTTCTCGTAGCTTCTGCCACGCAGAACGCTCTCTATGACCCGTTGCGGAAACGACGGCCATTCCTCCTTTTTCAGAGGAGTTCCCGTGATCCCGTTCAAGGTCGGCTGCATGGATCCGGTGGGAATCCGAAAAGGCTGCAAGTAATACGCCCGCAAACCCAGAGCGATGACGATCGCCACGAACATCACCTCAACGTTTTCCTCAAACCAACTCTGCGGTTTCTCACGCGGCAACGAGTTTTCACAGGTGGCCCTTAGCTGTTTCGAAGCCTCAGCAACCTTGTCCTTGTCCTTGCCCTTGATCGCCTGAACCAGATCTTTACGCCGCGCTTCAATTTCCGCCACGCGATCGGCACTCAGCAAGTCCCTTTTATAATTCACAAATTTCGCAGCACCCTTGACGAGATGCTTCGCATTTTTTTTCCACGCAGGCGTAAACATACCCCAAACTTTGTACCTCCGCACCCCTCCCTGCAAGCCCTATGCCTGAAGCGGATCCAAAAAGGGTTGGTCGCTTTGGCGAGAGATTTTTTGGAAATACCCTAAACCTAGAAACAGACATGGAACCACAATGGTAGGGCAACGGGACATAACAAATTCTCATTCCTCGATAAACCGACGCTGATCTGGCATCATGGGTCAACCATTCAGAATCTTTCCGATCCGGATCAGCTGGGGACCACCGGCTTTTACCTGTCTCAAGGAGATACGAAACCCACTTCATCCATCATCTTGGAATTCAGGAAAAATGAAGGATCCGTAATTTTTTCGGGCTTTGTTTCCGTTCATCTTTCCGCCTTCGGCTTTGCCAAAAACGCTTCGATTTCTTTGGCAGACCTGGTATTGAGCACGTCCTCTTTCCGCAGCCAGCCTTTGCGTGCGATTCTGACTCCCTGACCCAGATAATGCAGTTGGGCACGCGCATGAGCATCGGGATTGATCGAACATAGCACGCCCTTGTCACGCGCGCGCTTCCACCAACGCCAGTCCATATCCATCCGCATCGGGCTGCAATTCAGCTCGATCACAGTTCGCGTCGCTGCCGCACAATCGATGATTTTAGCTTGATCCACCGCATAAGCATCGCGTTTCAACAACAGCCGACCCGTCACATGCCCGAGCATCGTCACATGTTCGTTCTCCATAGCGCGGCAAATGCGGGCGGTCATTGTTTGCTCATCCAGGTTCATCAGGCTGTGTACGGATGCGACGCAGAAATCGAGTCGGGCCAGAATCTCATCGGAAAAATCCAAGCTGCCGTCTTTGAGGATATCCACTTCATTGCCCGCAAAAATCCGGAAGCCGTTCAGTGATTTTTCCAGGTTTCTGATCTCCGCAATCTGATCCATCAAACGCTCCTCATTCAAACCGTTCGCCCAAACCGAGGATTTCGAATGATCGGAAATGCCGAGATATTGAAGACCGAGATCCATCGCCTCCTCAACCATGCCCTCAAGATGATCCTTACCGTCGGATGCCGTGGTGTGATTGTGAAAGGTTCCACGCAGATTCATGAGCTCCACCAAGCGCGGCAATTGATCCTCAGCCGCCGCCTCAATCTCGCCACGATTTTCCCGTAATTCCGGCTCGATGAACCGCAGCCCCAACCAGCGATAGATATCCTTTTCATCCTCCACCACAAGACGTTCAACGCCTTCAACCACTGGGTTGAGTCCGTATTCGTTCAGGGACCAACCTTTTTTCAACGCCAGCGATCGCAGCGCGACATTGTGCTCTTTGGAACCCGTGAAATATTGCAAGGCGAAAGGAAATTCGGAGTTTTTCACCGCGCGCAAATCGCAATGCATTCCGTTCTTCAATCGCACCGCGGCTTTGGTATCTCCACAGGCAATGATCGATTCCACCTCCGGCAGCCTCGTGAAATCCTCACATACCAACGCGCCTTCTTTTGTCGCGACAAGAAAATCCAGATCTCCAACCGTTTCTTTCGCCCGCCGATACGATCCAGCGACCGCCACTCTCGAAATCTCCGGATGGATCCGCAACATTTCCAAAATTCCATCAACCGCGATCGCCGCTTCTCCTAACAGAAAAAGATCCGAAAACTTTTCATTGGCCGCAATTCCCTCGAGGATTTTTTGCTGGGTCTTTTCACCAAAGCCCGCCAACGCCGCCACCCGTCCTTCCTCACAAGCCGTTTTAAGTTGCTCCAACGACGCCACCCCGAGCTCATCATACAATGCCTTGATCTTCTTGGGACCCAATCCCTGAACTTCGAACAAATCAAATATGGTCGGTGGAAATTCTCCTTTCAACTTTTCGTAAAATTCCAATTTTCCCGTCCGCGCGAGTTCTCCAAGCTTGTCACGCAATGCTTCACCTATCCCCTTGGTTCCTCCCAGCCCGTCGTTCTTCGCCAACTCCACCACATCCTCTTGCATTGCCAACACCACTTCCGCTCCCTGCCTATAAGCCCGAACTTTAAAAGGATTCTCTCCCTTCAATTCCAACAACAGAGCGATCTTCTCCAAAACCCCAGCCATTTCTTCCCGGTTCATATCTTTCGGAATATGGACCTCGATCCCCAATCGGGCAAGAGCCTATGCCCGATGAAAACTCTGCGGGTCGGGGTTCGTGATAGCACCCCGGCGGCCGACCGGCCGGCCATTTGACAAATTCTGAAGTTTAGGGTTTCCCGTGAGCGTGAAAGTCGCAATCCTCCCGCCGTTATGAGCAACCGTCTTGAAGGAAAAGTTCTCGTCGCCCAAGGCGGCGGTCCCACCCCAGTGATCAACCAGAGCATCGTGGGCGTCGCCCTCGAAGCACGCAAATTCTCGCAAGTGACATCCATCTATGGAGCTGTCCATGGCGTATCCGGAATCATCAACGAGAATTTTGTCGATCTCACCCGCGAGACCACCCACAACCTCGAACAGGTTGCCGGAACTCCCTCTTCCGGTCTGCTTTCCACCCGTGACAAGCCCGATGAAGCATATTGCGCACGCATGTTCGAAGTCATGCAGGCCCACGACATTCGTTACTTTTTCTATGTGGGCGGAAATGACTCCTCGGACACCGTCCGCATCGTCAATGAACAGGCACAAGCGGCAAACTACGAATTGCGTGCCATCCACATACCCAAGACGATCGATAACGATCTTATGGAAAACGATCACTGCCCGGGCTTCGGCTCCGCCGCACGTTTCGTCGCCCAGGCATTCATGGGTGTGAACCTTGATAACCGTGCCCTACAAGGCGTCTATATCGGTTGCGTCATGGGCCGCCACGCAGGCTTCCTGACTGCGGCCTCCGCTCTCGCGCAGAAATATTACAACGACGGCCCGCACCTCATTTATCTGCCTGAGCGCCACTTCAAGACCGACCAGCTGCTCGCCGATGTCGATCGAGTTTATTCCAAATACGGCATGTGCACGATCGCCGTTTCCGAGGGCATTTCGGATCCCGATGGGACACCCATGATTGTGAAACTTCTCGGAAAAGAAGAGCGCGACTCCCACGGCAACGTCCAACTCTCCGGAACGGGCGCGCTCGGAGATCTGCTCGCGGATACCATCCGCAACGGTCTGAACATCAAGCGCGTGCGCTCCGATACTTTTGGCTATCTCCAACGCTCTTTCATGGGCATCCAGTCAGATCGTGACGCGCGCGAATCCCGGGAAGTGGGTGAAAAAGCCGTGCAGTTCGCCATGTGGGACAACGTCGATGGCTCGGTTGCGATCAAGCGTCCCGTGCTCGATTACTCGGTCGATTATGAATTGGTAGACATCCGCAAAGTCGCCGGCAAAACCCGGCACATGCCGGACAACTTCATCAATGAAGCCGGTAATGGAGTCACTCAGGATTTCCTGAACTATTGCCGCCCCTTGCTGGGCTCCAATCTTCCGGAACCGCATCGTCTTCGCGCACCTTCGGTTCCAAAAATTCTCAACCGCTGATCCCGAACAGAGAATCACGCTCAAAACAAAAACCCGTCGGAATAACGGCGGGTTTTTTTGCATCCACACACTGCTTTTCAGCCATCAGATCTTCCGAGGATGTGCCACGCGCCTGCTTCTTGGATCGGTTGCCATTTTCGCCGAAGTTTCCATGTCCTTTGGGTAAAAAAAAGGCCCCCGGCAGCAGGGCAACCGGAGGCTTTTGAAATGTTTGCTCGTAATTGAGGCCGGTGCTTATTCAGCTCCGGGGAGCTGGAATCCTTCCGGGAGACCGGTTTGCGGCGGAGCATCCTTGATCCCGACCAGTTCGATTTCGAAAATCAAAGTCGAATTCGGGCCGATGTCGACACTGGCGCGGCGCTCGCCGTAGGCCATGCCACTCGGAATAAACAGCTTCCATTTCGCGCCAACCGGCATCGATGTCAAAGCTTCGCGGAATCCTTCGACCACCTGAAGTGACATTTCGACTGGCTTGCCTTCTTCAGAAGCGTCGAATTGCGTGCCGTCGATTTTGGTGCCTTTGTAATTGACCACGAACAATTTGTTACCCGGCGAGCCATCGGTTGGAGCCACATATCTTTCATTTCCGCCTTTCGCGAGAACCTCGTATTGCAAGCCACTCTTGTTGGTGGTCACGCCTTCGCGCTTGCCGTTTTTCGCAAGGAACTCAGCACCGGCTTTGGCATTCTCATCCGCGAGGGATTTTTCACGCGCTTCAATCAATTGGCTCAGACCCATCATCGCCGCCTGCAGTTTCTCGGTATCCATTTCCGGTTTTTTGCCCTGAGCTGCCGCCTTGTAGCCTTTCATGAAAACTTCCATATCGAAGTCTTCCAAGGTCACTCCGTGCGTACCGAAGTTCTCAGCGAAAGCACTGCCCGCGCTGTAACCCACCGCATAGGATGAATCGGCTTTGATATCCGCAACAGCCGCGGCCGGAGCTTCTTTAGCAGCCGCTTTCGGCGCTTCTTTCGAGGCCGCTTTCGGTGCTTCTTTCGCCATAATGAACCCACTGGCCGAGAGAGCGATCAGCACTGTCTGCGTGGCACGATTGAATAAGGAATGTGTCATAGTTTCTTTTAAGTCCGGAAAACGTAGAGTCCTCCCCCAACCATGTCCAGAACGGCTTTTTGAATGGTTATCAACAAACTCCTGTTCTCGATATTGAAGGTAAATCGCTTTACTCGATGTATGAGGGGAAAAAATAGAGACAAAACACGCAGCGAGTTGTTCAGAGTTCTTGCAAATCTACCCATCGAAATTTTGTTGGGGTTTATATTTTGAAATTTGAAGGTTAATCTCGCCAAATATGACCGCACTCTCTCCGGAAAACCTCACCGACCCCTCATCTTCCGACGAGATCCTTGATGCCTTTCTCACCTATCTGGAGGCGAGCGGAACCACTCCTTACAACCACCAGGAAGAGGCGATCCTCGAACTCTTCGCCGGCAACAATGTCATCCTCAACACTCCCACCGGATCAGGTAAATCCATGGTCGCGCTTGCTCTCCAGTTCCGTGCAATCTGTCAGAAGCGCCGCTGCCACTACACGGTTCCCATCAAAGCACTTGCGAACGAAAAATTTCTCTCGCTGTGCCATACCTTTGGCCCCGAAAACGTCGGCATGATCACTGGCGATGCCACGGTCAACCCATCCGCACCGGTCATCTGCTGCACCGCAGAAATCCTCGCCAACCTCGCCCTCCGCGATGGTGCCGCCGCAGATATCGACGACATCATTATGGATGAATTCCATTATTACTCTGACTACGAACGCGGCGTCTCATGGCAAGTTCCTCTCCTCACTCTACCTTATGCCCGGTTCCTGCTGATGTCAGCCACCATGGGCGACACCGATTTTTTCCAAAAAGCCCTCACCCAACTCACCGGAACCACAACAGTTCTGGTAAAATCCGAAGACCGACCCGTTCCTCTCGAGTTCGAATACTCCACCACCAACTTGGAAGAAAAAATCGAGGAACTCATCACCACCGACCGCGCGCCGATTTACCTTGTTCACTTCTCCCAAATCGCCTGCGCCGGGACCGCCCAAGATCTTTTAAGCAGGAACTTCTGCTCAAAAGAGGAAAAAGATGCGATCGCGGAAATACTGGTCGATGCGGATTTCCGCTCTCCCTACGGCAAGGAAATCAAAAAATTCCTCCGCCACGGACTCGGTATCCACCACGCTGGCCTGCTTCCAAAATACCGAACTCTCGTTGAGAAACTTGCCCAAAAGGGACTGCTCAAAGTCATATGCGGAACCGATACACTCGGAGTCGGCGTCAATGTCCCGATCCGGACGGTCGTCTTTACCCAGCTTTTCAAATACGGCGGGCAATCAACCCAAACCCTCGCCGTCCGCGACTTCAAACAAATCGCAGGGCGCGCTGGACGACGCGGATTTGACGACATCGGCTACGTGGTTGCCCAAGCACCGGAACACGTCATCGCCAATCTCAAAGCCGACGCCAAGGCCTCCGCGAAAGGAGGTAAATCCAAGGCGATAAAAAAGAAACCCCCGGAGAAAGGTTTCGTCAACTGGGACGAAAACACGTTTCGCAAACTCATCGATTCTCCGTCGGAAAAGCTCACCTCATCCTTCGTGATGCGCCATGGCATGTTGATCAACCTCCTCTCACGAAAACACGAGGACGGCTGCGCGCAACTGCGTCGTATCATCCGAGATTCCCACGAAACTCCCGCCAAAAAATCAGCCCTTCGCAAACGTGCCTTCGAACTCTTCCGCGGCTTGGTCGAGGGAAATATCCTCTCCATCATCCCGAAACATGAGCGCACCAGCCCCGCAAAGGTCCGGCTTAACATCGAGCTCCAGGATGATTTCTCACTCAACCAAGCCCTTGCCACCTACCTGATCGAAGCCATTCCCCAACTCGACCTCGCAGATCCCGCCTACCCTTTGAATGTGATTTCACTTGCGGAGGCCATCGTTGAAGATCCTGCGCAAATCATCCGCAAACAAATCGACAAAGCGAAAGACAAACTGGTCTCGGAAATGAAAGCCGATGGCATCGAGTATGACGCGCGAATGGATGCCTTGGAACAAGTCGAACACCCAAAACCCGGAAAAGAATTCATCTACACCACCTATAACGAATTCGTTCGGAAAAATCCTTGGGCGAAAGAAGCTTCGATCCGCCCAAAATCCATCGCCCGAGAAATGTTCGAGGATTACTCATCCTTCGAAGACTATATCAAAACTTACAAACTGGAGAAATCCGAAGCCATTCTGCTTCGCCATCTCACCGAGGTTTACAAAATTCTCGTTCAGACAGTTCCTCCAAACCTGAAAACCGAGGAACTTCTCGAAGCCGAATCGTTCTTCGGCGAGATACTGCGTGCCACCGATTCCTCGCTCCTGGATGAATGGGAGAAACTCCGAAATCCGGATTTTGTTAACAAAACCCCGCAACCCCCCGCCGAGAAAAAAACCATCCCGTTCACCCGCAACAAATCCGCACTCACCCAAGCCACCCGCACCGCCGTCCTCAATTTCATCAAACTCCTTTCCCATCAAAACTACGAAGCCGCGCTCTCAAGTGTCGCAAGCGAGTTCACCATTCCGGCACTCGCCGCATTCATGGATTTCTACCACGAAACCCATGGCCTGATCCGCCTCGATCCAGAAGCGAGAAATATCAAACACACCCACATTGAGGAAATCCCCGATAAAAAAATCTGGCGAATTTCCCAAACCCTCATCGATCAGGAAAACCTCAACGACCACATCGCCCGTTTCTCCCTCGACCTAAATTTCTCTGATCTAAAAAACGCTCCGGCTTTGATTTTTCACGGTATATCTCCGGTAGCGGAGTGATTCTAACCGGCGGTGACATCTATCAGGACGGCGACCCCCGACTCATCGGGGCAGGCGGAAGATCGCCGCTACAGCTACCCCACCCACACACTTTTCAAATAAGGCTCCTCTGTAAAATCATCCGGCATGGCCACGCCCTGCATCATGGGTTGGTGAATCATACGCATGAAATCCTTTTCGGAAATCCCTCTGAAATTGGTGCAACAAAGCATCCATCCGTCTTTCGCCAGCACCTTGCCCGCCAAGTCTGCGAGCTCACCGAAATCTTTTTCCACACGGAACACCTTGCCTTGCTCGTCGCGCGAAAAGGTCGGCGGATCCAGCACGATCCCGTCGAACTTCCGACCCTGTTTCGCAAATCGTCTCAACCAATGAAACGCATCACCCTTACAGAAATGGTGTTGAGTTTCATCCAACCCATTGAGTTGGAAATTCCGCTTCGCCCATTGCAAGTAAACCGACGAAAGATCCAAGGTGGTTGTCTCACCTCCACCCGCCGCACCTGCGACGGAAAATCCACCTGTGTATGAAAACAAATTCAGCAGCTTTCCGCCACCCGACATGCGCCGCATGACCTCGGCACGATTCCACCTCTGATCCAAAAAAATCCCCTGCGAATAACCGCTTTCAAAAGACACATCGAAATTCAAACCGTTTTCCAGGATGGGAAACGCACCGCGCACCGGATCGCCATACAGATGAACGGGCGACTCTTTGTGATGCCGATCCAGCCGCTTCCAATAAATACTCCTGCCACTCGCCTTCAACCAAGCCTTCACCTCCGCTCGAATCTCGCCACCCGGAGTCATCGCCATCCAGTTTCCCGCATAGTCTTCCATGGCGAACCCGGGAATGCCATCCCCCGCCCCATCCACCAAACGCAACGCATTTGTTTTATCTCCCAACAAGCCCGCACGCCTGCCTATGGCCTTTTCCAATAAGGTTGCGATCACCCACGCATTAAAGCGCCGGCGATCCGGGAAGTCCAAACCTTAACGCCCAGAAAATAAATCCCGAAGGCAGGGCATCGCGCAGTGAGAAGACTCATTGAAATCATCCTATCAAAAATTGTAGCCCTACGCTTCGCACGGCGGCCTTGGCAATGCCGTCCTACCTTCATCAATCGTCACTTTAAACGCCTTGCATCCACCTGTATCCATCGCCAATTTATGGCGTGTTGGATCATTTTTTCCGTCGCTGCTTTTCATGTCTCTTGCTGGCGGCTTTTTACGGCTGCACACCAAGGGACTACGCCGTCGAGCAAAACCTCCCGGGCGGAGAGGCCGGAGAAACGTTTGGATACCGCACCTGGAAACGGGACCACTTTGACCAAGACATCGTCATGATCGGCATCCACGGATTCTGCGGAGCCTCCATGGATTATGCCAACCTAGGAAATTACCTCGTCCAGCGTCAGGGCAACA
>JBIKNX010000196.1:0-4935 GCA_044358435.1 Luteolibacter sp. | reverse complement strand
TTTCCACTGGTCGCCATGGCGCGCGCGCGCAACTTTGTGGTGCGCGCAATGATTCGCGTCGCAGGATCCGGCGCTTCGATGGCGACTTCCCATTCCCCATCCCCCACCAAAATTTCGCCGCCCAATTCAAAAACAAAATCTTCAACTCCGAGTTCGCGCAACCTCTCTCCGACCCGATCCACCGCAAATCCTTTGGCGATCGCCGAAAGATCCATTCCCTTTCCACTGGGTCCGAAACCGGCTTCGCCAGTTTCTTTGAGCAGACGATGATCGAAAGCTCCCGCGCTTTGTTGGTGAACGATTTCGGCAAGGTCGATGACCCGCTGCAATTCCGCACTCGCTGCCTCACCGCGATTGTAACGCGAAAGATCCGATCCCTCCCGCCATTGGCTCAATACCTGTTCCCATTTCTCCAAGACCTCGGATACTTCTTGATCCAAGCCACTCTCTTCATCACCACGCCATGCCAGTTTCCATGTCGTCCCCATCGATGTGCCACTGAGGATATGCGGTTCTGGGTTCTTTTGGCAGGAAACAAGCGCGAGCAAGCCGATGCAAAGCGAAAGTGTGATGTTAACCTTCATAGAAAAACATACAAACCAGCCGCCACGATCAAACCCGTTGCCACCGTATCTTTCCGCGTCCATGCGGAAGGCGATTGTGTGAGAAATTTCAACATCGCGCCCGTTGGACAACCGTAATGACAATACGCTTGGGGCAGGAAAAACGCCGCCACCAATCCAATCGTGAAGATCGCTGCGGGAACAAACGCCACGAAGCCGGAGCTCCATGTTTCAAACGGCTCGAAATAAGCAAACGGCAATCCGCTACCCATCAGAGCCAGCAACCAGATCGCGATGAGAGTCGCCCATGGCATGCGCGCCAACACCGCGTGGAGTTTCGCAGGAAGATGAAACCGCTTTTTCACCAAGCCACCCGCCAATGTCTGCGCCGCACCATGCGGGCAGATGCGGTTGCAATAGACGTTCTTTCCGGTGAACGCCGGCACCATCAAGGCCGCCGCGCTCAGCACCACCAGTGGCAAAATCGCACCCGCACCGAAACCATGCGCCCCCCAACCTAACAACTGATCCTGACTCACCATCCAACCCAACCCAACCCCGGCGGCAACCGATATCACCGCGAAGCCATAGCGAACCGATTTTTTACCACCCGCTTTGCTGACTCCCAAAAACACCCCGACCACGATCCAAAAAATAGCCAGCGCGCTTTTCCATGAAATCCCGGCTTGATTCTCTTCTCGGGTGTGGCGGCTCAGCATTTCCCTCACACTCTCCACCACCGCGTGATTCGTGTAACTCGCTCCACTTGTGAACAGCGAAGGTGAAACCCATGTATCTTCTCCCAGAATCTCCTCCACGCTTTTCCCTGCAAAACCATCCGCGTATTTCACCTCCTCTTTCACCGAGCTGACATAGGGTTCGTTATCGCGACTTCCCAGAAATCCGATTCCCAGCACTTTTTTTCCATTGCGATCCAGCGCAACGATCACATCCGATGTTCCGTTGAATCCCCGTGCGGAAACTCCCATGCGACTGCTCCGCAACACGGTGCCGAGGGTTTCTTTCCCTTTTCCAACTCCATACGTTCCGCCCGTTTTGTTAGATGAAATCCGGTCCGCATCCGGAAACCATTTCTTCACATCCGCCAAAACCAGCGGAGCAGGAAACCATTGTTCCATTCCCTCCGCACCGAACCTCGCCGCGACACCACGCGCCATCGCTTCGCTGGTCAGGGTCGCGCCTGAAACCACAACGGGTGAACCCGCCGCACCGAGCGATGCTTCGGATTTTCCGTTCCACTGCGACCAAAACGCCTTGTCATCACGGATTTTTCCAACATGCCCGTCTGTATCCGCACTGGAAAGAAAACGCACCGCTTTGACTTTCCGCTCCTTGTCAAAAATCACCAACAACTCGGACGGACCGGAGTAACCTTGGATCTTCGCAGCCTCAGGCAGAGTCGATGTCGCCCAACCCATGCTTTGACCCGTCTCGTCCGAGAGCGGATACAAACCATCCGTCGGATCTCCAACGGAAATCACCCCGGACAGAACGTCTTTAACGTGTGATAAAACCACAGCACGATCCAGCTCCACAACATCATCCGGCAGCGCACGCAGACAAACGAGCGCCAAAAGAATAATCCCAAGCCGGTAGGCGCCTAGCGCCCACCGCTTCAATCGCCTGCGAAAATCAGTTGGCAGGTTTTGCGCTCTCGGTTTTGTCATCAAGGGATTTTTTCAGCTCATCGAGACTCGCGAAACGCTTGTCACCCGGTAGTTTCCACAGGCCTTTCACTTGATCGAGATGCTTCGCATAAATATCCCGAGGAGTGCAATCGTGAACCGTCGCCAGCGCCGCCGCGCGCCCGATCACCACACCCATCATGCCGATGGTTTTCATCACCCGTATCGTTCCCAGCGCATCGCGCTCCACACTGATGTTGCGTCCAGCCATGAAAAGGTTGGGAATGTTTCTTGAATACAAGGTCCGGTAAGGAACCGCGTAACCCACGTTCTTGTCCACCCCTTTACCATGTTCAGCGCGCGCAATGAACGGCTTGCCGGGGATCGTGTTGATGTATTTTTCCAGAGGATAATGGAGATCGATCGACCACGTGGTGAGAAAGGTCGCGTCATCGAACGCTTTCTTGCTACGGATTTCGTCACCTTTGAGAATCACATCACCCAAAATCTGAATGGTTTCGCGGGTGCCACCCACATACGCCAACCAAGTCAGCTCTGCATTCGCATGCTTGTTCGGATCACGCTCAGCGTGCGCACCGTGATTTTTCATCGAACTCCATGCGCTATAAGCAGCCAGCAAATTCAGATCCCGTGTCAGTTCCAGATCTTTGACCGGATGATTGTCGTAACCGCTCTCCCAAAACCATTCGGCATGACCGAAGCCATGGATCACTTTCGGATAAGGAAACTGATTCGAGTTAAACTGATGCATCCATGCCTGATGCGGAAAGCTCATGGGCTTGTCGCGATTCTCCCACATCCACATGTTGCTCATGCCCATCCGTCCCTTCTCGGTGGATTTCGTATCCGCACCCGACCACATCCCAATGAAACCATGACCCGTGCAATCGGCGAAAAACTTGCCCTTGATACGCTTGATCTTTCCGGCATCGACATCCACGGCTTTCACCGAAGCGATTTTTCCACCCGCCATGTCCAATCCATACGCATGATGACCGAGGAACAAGGTGATGTTTTTCTCGGCTTTGACGACTTTATCTTTCTTGTCATCCGCAAACTCTTCAGCCGGCGCTGGCGAGGCTTTGGCTTGGTCTTCAAATTCACGGATGATCTGATCGAGCGGATACTCACTCGGTGGATAGTTGCCCTTCGCCCAAACCCGAATCTCCGAAGATCCGTTTCCACCCAACACATTCCGATTCTGAATCAGCCCGACTTTCGCCCCCATCCGCGCCGCGGAAATCGCCGCACCGAGTCCACCGTAACCGCCACCGACAACGACGAGATCATACTCGCCCGCATCTTCGATTGCGCTTGGCACACCGGTGATTTTCCAAGTGGTGCGCTCTTCAAAGGTCGCATCCACCGGAGGGGTGAAATTTGCATCGCTGCTGAAAAGCACGGCATCCGCGCGTCCGTTGAAACCGGTCAGGTCTTTCAACGCCACTTTGGATTTACCGCTTTTGAGCTGGGTTTTTCCAGCCAACTGCCAGGTCCACTTGGTATCGTTTTTCCCAAGCTCCGTCTCCAACTCCACGCCGTTCACCGCCACTTTGAAGCGACCCGCGCTTTCCGGCCGCTCCAGGCGCTTGGTCCAATCGATTGTCCTCACCCAAACCTTATACTCCCCAGCCTCAGCCACTTCGAACTCCGTACTGGCATCCGCCACCGGTTTTCCCAAACCATGGGCGATAAGATACGGAGAACCCACGGATTCGATGAATTGGGTATCCAAGCCCCAGCCACCTTTGTCGACGAACTGTTCCGCTTCGATGAGAAACGATGCGGCTTGGATTCGCGCGACAGCCAGAAGGCTAAAAAGTAATGGGAATTTCATATGCTTGGGTAAATGAGTGCGCTAATAACGCTCAAAGTAGAGCCCAGCTTTCAGGAATCCGCCATCTTATTTCTTTGCCGTGCCTCGCGGAAAAACGACTGCAACAAGGCCAACGACTCATCACCCATCACCCCGGCTGTGACTTCACAGCGATGATTGAGCGGCGGATTCGCATCCAATAAATTGATCCAGCCCCCCGCCGCACCTGCTTTCGGATCACCACAACCAAACACCACCCGATCCGGCCTGCAGTGCACGATCGCCCCCGCACACATCGGGCACGGCTCTTTGGTCACATACAAGGTGCACTTTTCCAAACGCCAATCTCCCAGAGCCTGCTGCGCCGCCGTCAGCGCCAACATCTCCGCATGCGCCGTCGCATCCTTTAAAGTCTCAACCTGATTCCATGCACGGCCGATGATTTTCCCTTCATGGACCACCACCGCCCCCACCGGAACCTCCGATGCCGCATACGCCTTGTTCGCCTCACGCATCGCCTGCTGCATGAAATACGCATCACTGTGGAGATCGATAATCAATTCTTCGCTCATCTGGAAAAGCTTTAACCTCCAACATCCAAAAATCAAACACCAAGACCATCTAAAGCCCTGTCGAGTGGTAGGGTCATTTTGATAAAATGACCGTTTTGTAAACATTCAGGAGCATGCGACCTTGTCAGCGACAAGGGCAAGCATCGCTCACAGGATTAAAGGTTGAACGTCTAGGCCATCCACGGCGGGAATGGAAGCCCGAATTCGAATAAGGACGTTGCCCGCCGTTGGATGTGCCGTCTTCCATGAGAAGGCAGTCAATATTGATTTGAGGTTCACCTCAAGCAGTCTTTGTTTAGGGTTTCATTTTTAATTAG
>JBIKNX010000222.1:0-4159 GCA_044358435.1 Luteolibacter sp. | reverse complement strand
AAGCGGGATGGCACTGAGAAAAAGAACGGTTTTTTTCCAAAGCGCGAATTTCGCGACATAGGCCCATGCGGCTGAGATCATCAACAGGGCCATGAGTGACCGGATACCGCTGCAGCCATGTGCGATGCTCAAGGGTTTCCAATCGCCTTCCACGGGTAAGACCATTGTCCCTTGGGTGTATGTTTGCACGCCGAGCAGATTGGATCCGTGGTGAGCGATGGCCGTGGCGAGGAGCTGAAGATGGGTGGTGGCTTGTTGAAAGGTCGGTAAGGGTATAGCGATCCAAATGAAGAACAGGGGAAAGGCGAGGATTTTGGCAACTTGCCAACCCCAGAGATAAAGCACCGAACCCCAGATAATGAATGGCAATCCCCCAACCGCCACGCGAGGTTGGAGAGTACGGTATGCCGCAAGATAGAACAGACAGCCGAGTATGATGGAAACCCATCCCCATGCGCTACCGGAACCAACCCTTTGTTTGATATCCTTGAACCGATACACCACCAGTCCGAGAATGATGAAAGGCACCAGTTTCCCGTGCTCGTAATCCGTCACAGGAGTCCAGGTGCTCAGAAGCCAGCCCAAAGTCGAGTGATGATGCCCGGGGCCGTAACGCTTCTCGATACAAAAGAACCAGATGAGAATCAGAACCGTAGCAGCGACAGAACACAGAATCCCCCAATCCACGCCAGAGCCCCGCGCCCCGGATGAGGCGGGCTCGGGTGTTGCGTTTTCGGATTGTGTTTCCATGAGAGCCATACGTTGAGGGAGAAAGCTCAGGAATTCAAACAGGAAAATGAAGGGGGTAGACTGGAATTGGCTGGGTAACGGCGGATGCAAGTGGTGAGGACACCAGCCGGCCTCAAGGGGTGGGGACACCCCTGCTCCATTCCATGCGTTCCTTGCGTTTGAATTCAGCGAGAACCGAGAACAGGGCCATAGGCGCTATTCCACTTTCAAAAACAGATACTGAAGGGGGTCCGGGATGGTGGTTTGGTCATATAATAAACCATGACAGCCGTGCGGTTTCGCCGCCACCGTATCACTAAAACACCGCACGGCAGCGCATGATCCCTGTATCTTGTCCTCCGTAACTCACGCATGGGAGATCCGTGCACCATTAGAGTCCATTTCATTCCCTTCAAACGGACTGGCTCTGCATCCGTTGAAAAATCGCCAGAGCTCGTGGGGCCTTACAGTTAAACATCTCCTGGTTTTGATCCGGTTTCATAAAAAATGCGGCTTGCGAATTCCTTCATATTTCATAGATTCTAGGAATGATTCAAAGAATTGAAATCAATTCGGAAATTTGCAACGGGCGTCCTGTGATTCGCGGGACACG
This sequence comes from Luteolibacter sp., assembly GCA_044358435.1. GTDB lineage: Bacteria > Verrucomicrobiota > Verrucomicrobiia > Verrucomicrobiales > Akkermansiaceae > Luteolibacter. The sequence continues at coordinate 2,817 of JBIKNX010000222.1, read as the reverse complement.
CATTTCCGTTGACACGATTTTGGGATACCTCAGTGCCGGAGATTCGGTAGAAGACGTTCTAGCCGCCCATCCAAACCTTGAAAAAGTGGATGTCTTAGCCTGTATCGACTACGCACGCCGTCTCAGCTCGGCCCGTTCAACCGTGCAACTGGCATCGTGATTCATTTGCTGATCGACGAAAATCTGCCTTCATCGCTGGCTTATCATCTGCCTGTAACCTGTTCGCATGCGACCGAATTGGGAACACAGCCAACGGATCATCAGATATGGCAGCATGCCAAAAAAGAAAACCGGATCATACTTACCCGAGATACGGATTTCTTTGATCGTCTGATGTTGGAGGGAAGTCCCCCAAAAGTCATATGGGTGCGACTGGGTAACATCCGGCGAAAAGATTTGGAGAGCCAATTGATCGAACTTTGGCCACGCATTTCCGATCTCATTTCCACATGCGACCTTGTCGAGATTCATCCAGACACATTGGAAGGATTTCAGTTGTAGCCGGAACCTTTTGTTCCATCAGAGAAGGATCAGGAAGTAACTCCATCATCGCAAGTTCAGAATAGGCGGATGCAAGTGGTGAGGACACCACCCGGCCTCAAGGGGTGGGGACACCCCTGCTCCATTCCATGTGTTCCTTGCGTTTGAATTCAGCGAGAACCGAGAACAGGGTCGAAGGCGCTATTCCACTTTCAAAAACAGATACTGAAGGGGGTCCGGGATGGTGGTTTGGAGGATGCCGTTTTGGTAGCTGGCGGTGCCTTTGCCACCAAGAACCGTGACCTTGGCATCTTTGGAATGAAGCAGCGGAATTTCCGTCGACCACCGGTCCGAGGTGTTCAATTCGCGGAAGACCACCAGGCGTGCGCTTTTCCTATCCTGGCTGACCGAGGAAAAACCGGTCCATGCATAGCCATCGGGGGCTTGACCGATGGGGATGATGCTGCCTGAAAAAATGGCTTCACGTTCTTTTTTCCAAGCCATGACCAGCCCGGGGATGGTTTTGAAATAATCTTCGGGAAGGTTGGAAACTTCAAACCAGCCGAGCGGACTCGCGAACATCACGCTCGCGAACAAAGTGTCCGGCGGGTAGTTGGCAGGCGCCAGCGGATCGTCTTTGTATTTATCCGCATGCCGTACCTGATTCAAAAACTCCATTCTCAACCGAACCGGATCCACATATCCGCCCAGCGTCCATAGATTCCGCAGGGTGTGGTGCGGCCAATAACGTTTCCAATCGGTATAGCGGTTTTCCAAAAAAATCGGTCCCACGTGAATGCTTCCGTAATACCCCGGGCGCAGGCCAGCTGTGGCATCGGCATCAAACACGACATGGCCTTGGGTTTTCTCCAACACTTTGTTGTAAAAGCGATCCAGGTTCGCTTCCGCGGCCGAGCTTTTCATTTCCACGGCATCGATTTTCACATACTCGACTCCCTCCTTGTCGAAAGCCGAGAGCAACATATCCGCGTCCTTCTCCCATTGTGCCATATCGTTTTCCGCATCGGGTCCGAACCATAAGCCGAATTTCATGCCTTTCTGTTTTGCCGCATCGACAAGAGATTTGAGGCCATGAGGAAAACGTTCGGGATGGGGTTTCCAGAATTCAGGATCCGCGGAACGAAAATTTCCCCACGCCCCTTTGCCCGAGGCCGAGTTCCCGCTCTTACCTTTTTGCCAACCATCATCGACCTGGACCACATCCACACCGAGACGTGCGCCGGCCTCGACTTCTTTGAGCAGAAACTCCTCACTGATCCGTGAATCACGATTGCGGTCTCCCCAGGTGTTGCTGAGAAATATACCGTCGCGCTGCGGCTCGTATTGGCGGAGGCAGCGTTGAAACTTCTGCAATGCGGCGATCCGACCCGCACGACCCTGTTGGTAGGGAAGCACTGTCCATGGGTAGCCCGGACCAGCAAAGGTGACACGCCTCCCCTCTCCTGCCACGCGGATGTCCCATGGTGATTTCACCGGGCGCGCGTGAGGCAAAGGACCGATTTTCAGAAAGATCAGGCCACAGCCGTTCAGCGGATTTTCCAAATGGAAAACATTGCACGCGACCTCGAAATGATCATGTAAAGGCAGCCACTCCCGCTCGAAGACGAGTTCGTCATAGAAGTCGGTTTGATCCTTGAGCTCGACCTGAGTGTAGCGCAAATGCTGCGGCGCAAGCATGAGATCTTCAAGGGCTTGAATGGGCTTTTTCGGATCCGGCTTGGCCAGGTTCGCCTGCTCCAGGCCATCGGGTTTTTTCGCGTCCTTTAGCTCCTCCGTCGTCGTGGCCGGCGCCGCGCCACCGGATGACTGCAACATCACACCTGCGGAATTTGGAAAAATCCGGAACCGGCAAGTGAATGAATCTCTGGCTCCGCTCGCCACGAGTATGACCATCAACCCATCCTCTTCCACCGGACTGATTTTCCCCTTCCGGGTGGTGAACGTCAGCTCGCGTTTCTCATTTGCAGGATCACCTCCGGGATGCGGAGCGGGTTGCCGACCCGGCTGACGAAGCCATTCAATGCCGCTGGTTTTGTCACGCAAGGAGGACGCGGTCAACCAACCGTCCTTGATCGTCCATTTCCGCTCAACCCAATCATTACCCAAGATGATTTCCGTCTCACTCCACTCCGCATAACAACCCAGATGTTCGACCCGCTCCGCCATGACCGCAGGAAGGAAGACAAAAGTGACCAGAAGAATCAGGAAGGATTTCATTGCCAAACAGTCAAAAGTCTAAATGCCCAAATGTCCAATATGTAAAATGGTAGGGCGCTTTTGATAAAAGCGCCGCATTGAATGAGGTGACCATGAAGG
>JBIKNX010000033.1:0-16375 GCA_044358435.1 Luteolibacter sp. | reverse complement strand
ACGGAGAAGAACTCTCGGATAAACTTTTCGAATCGATTCGTGATCTCTTAGGAAAACCAGAAACTATCATGTCCGTCTGCAACACTCATACGCCATAAACGAAATAACTTTTGAGAAACGGTCTAACGGGGCTGAGCAACAGAAGCTCTCGATCCCAACGGGATCACAGACATTAGCCCGGGGTCGCGATTGAAAATCGCGGTTCCTTTAGGTTCACCGCGTCACTCCACGCTGCGAGTTCTCCACGAAATGAATGAGATGCTCAACGTGTGGATTGGATGCGGCGGCGGTGGCTTTCAACGAACTGACACCATTCGCAAGGCTGATGTCCTTTTTCAGGAACAGGCGCTTGTATGCGGATTTCAGATCGCGGATGTCATCTTCGGAAAACCCCCGGCGTTGCAGGCCGACCAGGTTCAAGCCGCGGGTGCTGGCGGGATTGCCGTCGATGATCATGAATGGTGGCACGTCCTGCACGATTTTCGAGAGTCCGCCGATGATCGAATGTTTCCCGATCCGGCAGAACTGATGGGCCGCGGCGAGTCCCGAGACAATCGCGTGATCCCCGACCACGCAGTGCCCTGCCAGGCTGCCGTTGTTGGAAAGAATGATGTGATCGCCAAGCTGGCAGTCGTGGGCGACATGGGAGTAGCAGAGAAACAAATTGTGCGAGCCGATCCGAGTCGGAAGTTCTTCATGCGTGCCACGGTGGATGGTGCAGTTTTCGCGAAAAACATTGTGATCACCTACCTCAAGCGCGGTTGGCTCGCCGATGTATTTCAAATCCTGGGTCTTACCCCCGACCACTGCGAAAGGAAAAAACTCGTTCTGCCTGCCGAAAGTCGAGACGCCCTCCAACACCACATGACTATGAAGCACACATCCGTCTCCGAGCGTGACGTTGGCTCCGATCACGCAATATGGGCCAACGCGGACATTTTTTCCAAGCTCTGCCTTTGGCGAAATGATGGCGGTGGGATGAATCACTTGGAGAGTTTCAAATCAATCGACCGCTTGTGACGAGTCAAATTTGACACACAATTCAAATCCGACTCTCATGCCGCCCGGCCCAATGAGGCATTCGCCGGCAAGTCCCAGCCCGCATAATCGTCCTCGCTTGAAGCCAGGGCCATCGGCTCATGATTCGTGTGTTGGCTTTCAAGGGCAGTGCCCATGACCATTTGACGAACCAGCGCCTCATCGACGAAACCTTCGTGAAGTAGTTGGTATTTTTGGCTCTCGCCAGAGGCGGATTGCAGTGAATCGTTCGGAGTAAGCGTCATAAAATCTCCATTTGAGATGAACGGGACATAGCAAAGAATTCAATTTTTCTCAATATCTAATTTAACTTAATTAAATGACTTCCGTTCCACAGGGTTGCAATTCTCAGACAGTTAAGCCAATTTTACCACCAGATGGATGAAGACCAGACAGATCCGCAAACATTGGGTATTCGCTGCCCCGGCTGCCGGTTACGTTTTTCCGTCGCTCCTGGGCTCATGAACCGGATCGTCGAATGTGGCGGATGTGAGACTCAATTCCGGATTACCGAGGAAGTGGTCATGCAGTCCAAAAAAGTCTATCCCGGAGAGAAGAAAGAAACGGAGATCAATCAATTCCGCCGTATCCCCATGGATTCCGATGGCACGTCCAAAGACATGCGGAGCGACCCATATGTGGAACCCAATCATACGAAACCCATTGGCCCGGCATCACCCCAACATTTCATCGCGGGCGTCTCGGGCGTCTCGATCATGCTCTTCGGCGCCCTGCTGCTCTTCGTCTCCTCGAAGCCGGACTCCCCCTTCGGCGGAATGGCGCATGAAAAAAAATTCATCGTCAGCGGTTTCACCTCCCTGCTCGGGTTGGTGTTTTTGTGGTATGCCAATCCACGAGCCAGAATAAAAGCGGGCATCTTTGGCCTGTTGCTTGCCGCAGGCGTATTTGCCATTCCCATCTACATTAAGGAAGATCCCCTGCAGACCGGCAAAAATCCCCGCTTCTCTGACAAATCAGGTCGCGAGCTTTCAGGTGATGTGGTCGCGGATCCGATCCGGACTTTGCGCGACCGCTTCGTGACACAACCTCTGGAAAATGAACAGGCGCGGCTCAAATCCAGCAAAATCAATAAAAACGCATACGGTATCTATCTCGCGGGCATACTGGATCGCAACAAGCTCACAGCAAGGGATTACCTCGTGCTTGAAACCCTGGCCAGCCAATCTTCCCATCCCTACCCTCGGAATGATAAAAACCACCTTCTGGTTCTGACAGAAACCGAAATGACTTTCGATCAAGTCGCGAAAGTTGCCGGAACCTTGGGAAAAGTCACGGAAACTCATCCCGAAATCAATATCATGGTCGTTGAGGTCGATAACGGGCTTTTCGTCGCCGGATCCACCGAAAAGCTCAACGATCCATCGCATCCCTCATTTTACGAACTCAACCGCCGCGAACTTGAAAGCATCGATCCCGAACGAATCAAGGAAGCCGTCGAGCGCCTTGCCGATTCCGATGCCACACTCCTGCGCAGCGATATCAGCGGTGTGTTGATCAAACTTCTTCAAAAACCCGGCATCACCTTTCATGGCTCGATTGCCCGCGCTCTCCTGAAGTGGAGCGAGGACCCGGGTTCTGCCGCCGAAGCCGGCCTCAGAACCTTGGAATCCTACTCTCTGCGGGAAATCTCACCCCCGGAGCATCTGGTGAGACTGGTTGCGGATCACAAAGACCCCCAAGCCATTCCAATCATGATTTCCATTTGGGAGAAAAACACGGTGATCTGGGACAAGGAACTCGTAAAATTCGGGCCCTCCATCGAAGCCCTCGTGCTTGAAAGGATCAACTCTAAACAAGCGCCGCTGCGCAGGGCGGCGATCAAAATGCTCGGCGAGATCGGAACCGCCTCAAGCCTGCCCCCTCTTCGCAAGGCCCTTGGCGATCAAGATCCCGAAGTCAACCTGCTTGCCAAGCGCGCGATCCAACAAATCGAAGAACGCTGAGCTTTCTTCATCCCCATTCGGTATTTTGTGATCCTACTTCGTTGATTCTCCCTTGCACGCTCATCCACAAAACGCTTCTTTCCCAGCAGTCGAATCAAACCACTCTCAATATGTCAGAATACGCACGCGGCCTTGAAGGGGTCATCGCCAATGAATCATCGCTCAGCAACGTTATCGGAAATATCGGAGAGTTGAGTTATGTCGGATACCACATCGATGATCTTGTCGAAAATTGCGTTTATGAGGAAATCATCTTCCTACTGCATCACAGCCGCCTGCCAAACCGTGAAGAGCTGGCGAATTTTTCAACAAAGCTCCGCACCGACCGCGATCTGCCAGCCGCTGTCATTGACTTTTTAAAAGCCGCGCCCAAGGACGCCTCACCCATGGACGTGCTGCGCACCGCCGTTTCCATGCTCGGGCTCTATGACAAACGGGCAACGATCGGTGAACCGAACATGGAAGCGAACTCCGCCATTGCGCTCTCGCTCTGCGCGAAATCCGCGACCATTGTTGCCGCTTACCATCGCTTCCGCAACGGTCTCGAGTTGCCTCCCATCCGCACCGATCTGACCGAGGCGCAACATTTCCTCTACCTGATCAACGGCGAAGTTCCGAGTGACACCGCCGCACGTATCCTCGATGTTGCTCTGATCCTTCATGCCGACCACGGGATGAATGCCTCCACTTTCTCCGCTCGAGTCACTGTCGCGACGCTCTCCGACATGTATTCCGCCGTCACCGCAGCTATCGGAACCCTCAAAGGACCCCTCCATGGCGGTGCCAACGAAGGCGTGATTCATATGCTGCAGGAAATCGGAGACCTTGATAAGGTCGATGCCTTCGTCGAAGGAAAATTGCAGCGTAAGGAAAAAATCATGGGTATCGGCCACCGGGTTTACAAAGTGCTTGATCCACGTGCTCCTCACCTTCGCAAACTCGCGATCCAACTCACCGAGGAACTTGGCGAACCCAAGTGGATTAAGATGTCGGAGCGGATCGCGGAAATCATGCGGGAGCGCAAAGGTCTGGAAGCAAATGTCGATTTCTACTCCGCCACGGTTTACTACTCGCTCGGCATCCCGACCGATTTGTTCACGCCCATCTTCGCGATTTCCCGCACCTCCGGTTGGACCGCACACGTCCTCGAACAACTTCGTGACAACCGGCTCTACCGACCGCTCACCCTCTATACCGGGCCGAAAACTCTCAGTCCGGTTCCTCCCATTGAATCCCGTTAGATCGTGAAATACCCTCTGCTATCACTCGTTTCGCTGCTCTTTGCTTCTTGCGCAAAAGATCTGAATCATACCGCGATCCATCAGGAGCCCGCTCCGGATTTATCGCCGGTGCCAGCAACAAAGGCGGCTCCTGAAGAACCTGTGGCCGCTGTCAAACCCGCCAACCGTCCCGCAACACCTAACAAGTCGGCGGAAGGCATGCGGCTTCCGGACGACATATTGGCCCTCCCCCAGGATGATCAGTTACGCTCCGCTCCCACTGTTCCGAAAGATGGCAAGGGTACCTTGATTGTCAGACCTCCTGAGGAGTAAGCTTAAGCGGGAAACTTTGATTTCCCTGCCAGGTCAATTCCCTCTGCGGAAATTTTGTATCCCATCCGCAATTCCGCGGGCGATGGCGTCCCGAAACCATGCGGTTTTCATTCTGCTGCGTTCATTCGAATTACTCACAAATCCCCCTTCAACCAGGATCGCAGGCATCCTGGTATTCCGAATGACATAGTAGCGGGCGTATTTGACCTGACGGTCCACGACTTTGACCCGTCCCATCATGCCTTTGTGCACATCCTTGGCGAGATCGTGGCTTTGCTGGTTATTGTAAAAAGTTTCAATGCCGCTAACCTGCTGCTTCCATGTGTAGTTGTAATGGATGCTGACAAAGATCGCATTGCGATACTTGTTCGCCATCTGCATCCTACCAGGCAGGGAAACGAAATAATCGCTACGGCGGGTCAAAATCGTGTTGTATCCCATTTTTTTCAGATGGGCTTCCAGACGGACCGCCGTGTCGAGCGCAAGGTGCTTTTCGTAGACCCGCCCCCACTGACCGCCTTTGTCATGGCCCCCATGCCCCGGATCGATAATGACCGTCCGGAAATTGTATCCGCTCGCAACCAGAGAAAACGCCAGTCCGAGCAAAGCTGTTATGAAAATACGCTTCATGGTGCTCCGCCAAAAATTATTAAGATTTGTTGAGTAATTTTGGGGTGATGTAAAGATTTTTCCATAAAATCGAATCGGGTCAACCCTCCAAAATCGAGATTTCAGGGGCGATCGGAGATTTTTGGAATTTTGTTACGCGCTTTTTCCGCCGCAACCGGATCGTAGGGGATGCTGTTCGCGACTCTGACAGAACCATCGCCATAAGCCATCATTACGGGATCTCCTTTGGAAGGCGATCGGTGGAGTTCCCTTTTGACCAGATCGCCATCCGTGTTCACCTGACAATGTATCCACATCGACGGGGTGCTCAAAAACATGACATGCATGCGCCGATCGCCATCGAGAGTGACCATGGGCTTGCGCAGCATGAGAGTGTCTCCCAACAAAAATGTCCGAAAAGGAGTGCCTGAGGCTCCGTCGGCAACTTGTGCATAAATTTGATTGCTTTGCCCATTGGAGAAAGTGAGTAGCCTCATTTCGCGGGTTTTGGCGCTTTTTCCGTCGCCGGATACGCCCACTTTTTGAGTCCAATACAGGCGCCCGGGATTGAGATTGAAAAGCACACGATTGGTTGAGGCGCCGCTGAACCGCTTCTGTGAATCCCTGATGACAGCTGAGACGGCAAAATTCCCCTGGCTGTTGAGAAGAAAATACTCCGCGAGGTTCACCTGCTTGGCCAGAGACTCGCCTGCTTTGATTTTCATGGCCCCAAAGGCACTCGTTTTCAGGATTGTCACGGGATTTCCCTGGGCATTTGTCACGACGAAAGTCAGCCATGGCTGCTGACGGCTACCCACCAGAGTTAGCTCCTGACCGGTGTGATTGGTGACGATCACCTCGGCAATCACCGCCTCGCCAGCTATGAATTCACGCTTGTTGACACTGATGGAGGTCGCCAGCTGCGCGTTGGCAAGACTGCACAAGGCAACCAAGAAAGCGGAGACCTGAACAAAATTGGAGGATTTCCTGAACATTTGGTGAGGAACATAGCGCCCCAATCTCCGCCGTCAATCCAACGAACCGGGCAGGAATCCCATTTTCCCGGTTTTTGGGACTATTTGGCGCGCTCGCCGAGTGGCCGCACCCAAATATTGCGGTATTCAACAGGGTCACCATGAAATTGGAGTTTGATCGGTCCTTTTTCAGGATGGGTGGCGGGATATTCGGCAAGTTTCCGGTAAGTCGAGAGCCCTTGGAAAAACTCGCCATGCTGCACGATGACCCCATTGTGAATGACCGTGACCTTGGCGGGAGTTTGGAGTTTCCCATTCGCATAAACGGGAGGTTCAAAAGTCATGTCATAGCTGTTCCACTCGCCCTGGGGAGAGGTTGCGTTCACCAGCGGTGGCTGCTGGCCATAAAGCGAGCCGGCCTGACCGTCGGGATAAGTTTTGTTGTTGTGGCTTTGCAGAACCTGGACTTCATAAAGCCCCATGATGAACACCCCACTGTTGCCTCCCCCTTGGCCATTCACTTTGCGTCCTTCCGGCAGACGCCATTCAAGATGGATCTGAATCGCGCCGAACTCCTCTTTGGTCAGAATGTCTCTGCCTTTGGCGATCATCGCCCCATCGCGCACTTCCCAGAGAGCGGGGCCGTCTTTGAACTTCCATGCGTCAATATTGCTTCCATCGAACAAAACGGTCGCATCGGAAGGCGGCTTGATCACTACGGCTCCTGCGGTTTTCACCACAGGCGGCTGGGGGCGATCACCATCATGCACATGGAAATTCGTTCCCGGAATGATGGGTGTGTCTTTAAAGCCCACAACTTTTTCCTCCGCCCGCACAGCTCCGCAAATTAGCAGGTAACCCAGCGAGCATCCGGTGAATAACGACCATGTGTTCAACTTCATATGGCATAAAACCGCCATCCATCAGCGAAACTTTCAAGATTCTTTTTCATTCCATGCGTGAAAGCGGGTTGCTCCCCAGCCGGAAGCGTGGCTACCTTGCGGCACGCCATGGCCACCTTCACCGCCACTTCGCCTAACAACGATCAGTTTCCCTTCGAGTTGGTCCGTCCCGACTTGGAAAAAGTCGAGATCGCGATCCGTGCCCAGGTTCGGGATTTCGACTCCGCCGTCGAACCCTACATCACCTATATTTGCAACACGGCCGGAAAACGGATCCGCCCGGCACTTGCGATTTTGGTCGGCGGTGCCAACGGAAAGGTGACGGAAGATCATCTCAAAATCGGCGTGATTCTCGAGCTCATCCATATGGCGACCCTCGTCCACGACGACATCATCGATGGCGCCACGGCACGCCGCTCGATGCCGACAGCAAATGCGAAATGGGGCAACGCCCTCGCCGTGTTGCTTGGCGACGCGTTGTTTTCCCATGCGCTGACCCTGGCGACGGATTTCAACTCCATCGCGATTTGTAAAAAAGTCGGCCAAGCCGCACGTGAAGTGTGCCAGGGAGAAATCATCCAAACCCAACGCCGCTTTGATCTGACCTTGTCAAAGAAAGATTACTTCCAAGTCATTGAAATGAAGACCGGCGCCCTGTTCGCCGCAGCCACGGGGCTGGCCGCCGCGGTTTCCGGCCTCGGCGCGGAACAGGAAGCCTCACTGGCCAGTTACGGGATGAAACTGGGGACGGCGTATCAGATTTATGATGACTGCCTGGATTTGGTCGGCTCCGAGGAAATCGTCGGGAAAACGCTGCATACCGATCTCGCGAAAGGAAAACTCACCCTGCCGATTTTAAACCTGCTGGAAGCGTCATCCGAACAACAGCGCCAGGAAATCAACCGTCGCATCCTCGCCGAGGAGGAATTCGATCTCCCGACTCTAACAAGCTTCGCCGAATACGACGACGCGTTGGCGCGCGCCGTGAATACCGCTGTTGAATTGTTAGAAGAATGTCGAAAAGATATCGCCTTCTTATCAGATTCAGCCTACAAAAAAGCTCTGCTTCAGATCACACATTTCCTAGAATCGCTGCTGAAAAATTGCAGGAATTGATAGGCTTTGGTTGCCACAAGAGTTTAACCACAAAAACACGAAGCGCACGAAACCATCAGAAAAACAGATCTTCCATCCGTGAAATTGGTGATAAAAAAACTCAGAAAGCATGCGAAGCCATTAGGAATAAATTCTTCCTTTCGTGCTCTTCGTGTTTTTCGCGGTTAAATTTCTTTTCCCACTCAAGCCGACTTGAGATCCTTGTTCCCATCATGCAGGAAGTGATCCCAGCTTTCATCGCCCAGACCGTTTTCCTGCAAGCCATAGAGCGGACGCCAACGCGGGGCGAACGGCTTGCCCGCCGGATGCATGCCGGCTTCATGAGGCAGCTTGTTGGCCTTGCGGGTATTGCACTTCACGCATGAGGCGACGATGTTTTCCCAAGTAGTCTTTCCTCCCTTATCGCGCGGAATGACGTGGTCCAGATTCAGTTTGTTTTCAGGCAGGACCTTCTCGCAATACTGACAGGTGAACTTGTCTCGGAGGAAAACATTGCGCCGTGTGAATCTCACCTCCAGCCGTGGCAAGCGGTCGTAAATTCCAAGCACGATGATTTTCGGCACCCGCAGCGCGACTTTGACGCTGTGAATCATTTCATCATCCGCCTTCTGCCGCGAGTGGCTGATCCATGAAACCAAATCGTGAGTCGTGAATTTTTCATCCCCATCGACTTGCACCACATGCGCATGTCCTAGGCAAAGCAAGTGGACGGCTCGTCGCGCCGAGCAAGCATGAACCGGCTGCCAATAGCGGTTCAGCACAAGCACAGGCAATTCAAGAGGCTCGCTCATATCCTTTCCCAGCAAAACGCTGAGAAGCTACCAAACCCTCGGCTTGGGGCAACCGAAAAGAAGCCGTCACGTTTCGAACCCCTGAATGTGAAACGCCGGATTCAGAGGAAAGGCCCGAATGCGTCTCTAAAAACCCTTTGCCTTCACCGCCAGCCACGCTTCTTGCATTTCTCCGATCACAGCTTCTTCCAGGCTCTTTCCAAGGGTTTTGAGCTCTTGCTCCATCGCGCCGAAGCGGTGTTCGAATTTCTTGTTCGCGGCCGCCATCAGGACTTCGGGATCGATCTTCCGGTAGCGCGCCAAATTCACCACGGAAAAAAACAAATCCCCGAGCTCTTCCTCCACTTCGCGGCTGTTTTTACCGGCGATCGCGGATTCCAACTCACCAAGTTCTTCGCGGATTTTTGAAATCACACCCGCTTCCTCCGGCCAATCAAAACCGGCTTTTGACGCTTTTTTGAGGAGTTTGTTGGCCCGGATCAATGCCGGTAAACCTTTGCCCGTGCCATGCAAATACGGCACTTCTTTTTCGCCTTTTTCCGTGCGTTTGATCGCGTCCCATTGCTTGAGCACCTGATCGGAATCTTCCGCGGATGTCTCACCGAAAACATGCGGATGCCGACGCACCAGTTTATCGGAAATTTCCGCAGCCACCTGATAAAAATCGAACTTTCCGCGCTCCTCGGCGATCTCGCTGTGAAAAACCACTTGCAGCAACAGATCGCCGAGCTCCTCACGCATGTGGGCATCATCGCCGGAACGTATCGCATCGACACATTCGTAAGCCTCTTCGATCATGTTCGGAATGATGGATTCGTGCGTCTGCTCCGCATCCCAAGGACAACCCCCCGGCGCCCGCAGGCGGTGCATGATCGCCCTCAACCTCTCAAGTTGCGAAGTCGGCACATCGCAATGAATCATTTCGTCATCTGTCATGGTTCAGTCCTGTTCTTTCTTTGCCGCAAGGTGAAGCAAATCCCGCTCTTCATCCGTCAAACTCTGGAATCCGTCACGGGAAATCTTGTCCAAAATCAAATCCACATCGGACTGCGTGTGCAAATCCATCTCCGTTCGGGGCCGGATTTTGGGCTCGAAACGGCGTTTCGGTCGCCGTGGCGCACGGCGGCGCATTTCAAATCCAAAAGCCGGCACCATGCGGATCAGGAGATAGCCCACGACCGCTCCCCCGAGATGTCCCGCCTCACCACCCTCATTATCACCGATGCCAAAAACAATCACTCCGACCGCAATCGCAATCACTGACAGCGCGAGGTTCCGAATCGTCAGAGTGATCGGTGGAAAAAGCAGCGCGACCCGCATCTGGGGAGCAAGAACCGCCACCGCGATCATGATTCCATAAATTCCCGCCGATGCCCCGACCAAAGACGTTTCCATACTCAGCGCCGGCAGAATTCCCATGCGGGCCAGCACAACGAAAAGCACCGCACCGCCAGCCCCGCAGGTCAGATAATAGACCAGAAATTTCAACGATCCCAGCGCACGCTCCGCGAAAGGTCCGAAGAAAAACAAACCGATCGAATTCGCCAGAACATGACCCACGCTGCCGTGAATGAACTGAAACGTGACGAACTCCCAAATTTTCATTTTGTAAATGGCGTCGCCTATCGAAAACGCGCCGAGGTCGCGGATCGCAAAATCAAAAAACAACACGTCCGCAAAATAGAGCCCGAGATTTGAAATCAGCAACGCTTTCACCATCGGTGTCAGCTGATCCAGCATCCCGCCACCATGGACCGCCCTGTGTTGCTCGCTCGACATACCGGAAAACTATCCATCCGGCGAGGCTTTCGGCAAGTGCCAGTCTTGAGACTGAGAAAGGAACCGCGATTTCAAATCGCGACTGCAACCGCCGCGTTAGCTGGATATTTCGCCATCGAGGTCGCGATTTAGAAATCGCGGTTCCTTTCAGGGGTATGGGTTGACCCCGCGCCTGCGGATTGCTAGCTTCCGCGCCCCGCCATGAGCACTGCCCCAAATTACAAAGACACGCTGACCCTGCCGCAGACGAGTTTCCCCATGCGTGGAGACTTGGTCGAAAACGAGCCGAAGCGTCTCGAGATTTGGGAGAAAACCCGGCTTTATCACAAAATCACCGCCGCCCGCAAAGCCGCTGGGGCACCCGATTTCATCCTCCACGACGGGCCGCCATTCGCCAACGGCGATGTCCATATGGGCACCGCACTCAACAAGTTGCTGAAAGACATGGTCGTGAAATCCAAAACCATGGCCGGCTTCCACGCGCCATTCGTTCCGGGTTGGGACTGCCACGGCCTGCCGATCGAATTCAAGGTCGTCAAACAAGCCGCCGGACTCGAGCCTGCGGAAATCCGCCGCCGCTGCACCGAGTTCGCAGCCGGTTTCATCGAGATCCAACGCGCCTCATTCCGCCGCCTCGGTGTGTTCGGCGATTGGCAGAATCCTTACCTCACAATGGATCCGGCCTACGAGGCAAACATCCTTCGCGTCTTCGCAAAACTCGTGGAGAACGGCTCAATCTACCAATCCAAAAAACCTGTCCAATGGTCCTACGGCGCGCAAACCGCTCTCGCCGAGGCGGAAGTCGAATACGCCGATAAAATCTCGCCTTCGATCTTCGTGAAATTTCCTCTCAACGGGAGTGCGGGCGTCTCGCCCGCCTTATCGAGCCTGCAGGATGTCAACATGGTGATCTGGACCACCACACCGTGGACCCTTCCCGCCAACCTCGGTATCGCGGTGCATCCGGAATTCACCTACGTAGTCGGCAAATTTTCCAACGGCGAAACCGAACAAACCTTCATCATTGTCCGCGAGCTGTTAGAAGCGTTTGCGGAAAAAACCGGATACGCCCTGAAAGAGACACTCTCCGAAATCAAAGGCCGCGAGCTCGAAGGCGCGGAGGCGCAACATCCGTTCCTCGACCGCACATCGAAACTCATCCTTGCGAATTTCGTCACCACGGAAACCGGAACCGGCGCGGTACACATCGCCCCCGGCCACGGCGCGGACGACTACGTCGCCGGTCAGCAGAACGGCTTGGCGGTGCTCTCACCCGTCGATGACGAGGGGCATTTCACCCAAGAGGTCGGCCTTGCGGAACTGGTTGGCAAACACGTTTTTCAATCCAACAAACGCATCATCGAGATCCTCACAGAAAGCGGCCACCTGCTCGGCGAGGAAGCTTACAAACATTCCTACCCGCATTGCTGGCGCTCGAAGACCCCGATCATTTTCCGCGCGGTCGAGCAATTCTTCATCTCGCTCGACACCCTGCGCGGCCAGGCGCTTGAGGAAATCGACAAGGTGAAATGGATGCCGGCATGGGGTCGCAACCGGATCTACGGAACCGTCGAGTCCCGTCCCGACTGGTGTATTTCACGCCAACGCACCTGGGGCGTTCCGCTGCCGGTGTTCTTCGATGAATCCGGCAAAGCCATCCTTTCCCCAGAACTCGCCAACAAGGTCGCCGACCTCGTCGAAAAAGAAGGCACCAATGTCTGGTTCGAAACTGCCGATGACGAACTCGCCGCGAAACTCGGCCTTCCCGCCGGCCTGAAAAAGGGCAGGGACACGCTCGATGTCTGGATCGATTCCGGATGTTCACACGCCGCCGTATTGGACGCCCATCCCGAGCTGCACTGCCCCGCCGATCTCTACCTCGAAGCCACCGACCAACATCGGGGTTGGTTTCAAAGCTCGCTCATGCTCTCCACCGCCTACCGCGGACACGCACCTTACAAAGCCGTCATGACCCACGGCTTTGTGGTCGATAAGGACAAAAAGAAACTCTCCAAATCCGAAGCCGATAAAGCCGGCAAACCCATCGACGCCGCGCATTTCTACAACCAATACGGCGCCGACATCGTCCGCCTCTGGGCTTCCAGCGTCGATTGGCAAAACGAAGTCCCATTCGGCGAAGACCTCTTCAAGCAGGTCGCCGAACCCTATCGCCGCCTGCGTAACACGCTCCGCATCCTTTTGGGCAACCTGGATGGCCATAATCCGAAATCCTCAATCTCCAATCTCCGGTCCCCAATCCCTCTACTCGACCACTGGATCCTCGAACGCCTCCACGCCGTCGTGAAGGAATGCCTCATCGCTTACGAGTCGTTCGAATTCCGAAAAGTCTTCAACGCGATCAACCAGTTCTGCACCACGGATCTTTCCGCGATCTATATCGATGCGCTGAAAGACCGCATGTATTGCGACGCGCCGGATTCCCCGCGCCGCCTTGCCTCGCAAGCGGCGATGTACGAGATATTTAGTAGTATCACCCGTTTGCTCGCGCCCATTCTCGCCTACACCGCGGACGAGGCATGGGAACACGCCGCGTTCGTGGAGGGCAGCGTGCACGAACAGGATTTCCCAACCGCCGATCCAGCCTTCGCACCGAGCCAGGTCAGCAAGGATGTGGATCGTCTTTTCCAAATCAAAGCCGTCATCCAGACCGCGATCGAAGCGAAGATCCAGGCCAAGGAATTCACCCGCAACAACGAGGCCGCGATCTCCCTCACGCTTCCCGCAAGCGACGCGCATTTGTTAGAAAAGCTCAGCAACCGCGACTTTGCGACCGAGTTCTTCATCATCGCCGAGCTCACCGTGACTGAAGGAACCGAACTCGCCGCCGCGGCCGCCAAAACCGGGCTGCCGCTCTGCCCCCGCTGCCGCAAGCACGAGCCCCTCGTCGAATCCGGCCTGTGCGCGAGGTGTGAGGAAGTGGTCAGATAACTCCACTGACAGAAAAGCAGCTCAATACTGTTCAAAAGATTACTTTTTTCTTGTCATGATCGCGACTTACACACAGCGTGCTTAGGTGAAAATTAAAACCATTCGTATTTCAAATTTCCGCTCGATAGCGAATGCCGAGTTTGATACTGTCGGCTTCAATGTCTTCGTTGGGCAGAATAACCATGGGAAAACGAATCTTTTTCAGGCAGTTGAATGGTTTTATTCAGCAAAAGGCGAGATCGGTCAGATTCGGAACGTTTCACAAGCTGCGGATTCGGAGGTGTCAGTCGAAATCGTGTTTTCAGGTGTTCAGGACGGTCTCAATCAGATCACTCACTCAGACAACCAAACAAAACTGCGCACGATCCTTGGGGATCTTGATGAAATGCGAATCCGCAGAACTTCGGAAGCACCTAAAGAGCGTTTTATTTTCCATCCCGCTCGTAACGAGTGGAAAAAGCAGCCATGTGGTGCTGACTCCGCGTTCAACAACTGTATTCCACGATTTGAATTCGTGGAGGCAACAAAAAATCTTAAAGATGTCGGAGGATACAAATCCACCTCTCCTATCGGTAAAATGCTGGGTGGCGTACTCACGGAGATTCTTGAAGCCGACCAAAACTATCGCGAGTTCCGCGAAAAGTTTGAGGCTCTTTTCGGCTCGGAAACATCTGCTGTAAGATCTCGGCTGACCGAACTTGGAAATGCGGTGCAAACCCATCTGGCCAAGCAATTTCCAGATTGCACAGCAGTCGATTTTGCCGTCGAGGAGCCCGCGTTTGATGATCTTCTGAAAAATTTCAGCACACGGCTGGACGATGGGGTCAATACCACTGCCGAGGAAAAGGGCGATGGAATGCAACGTGCCTTGATGTTGGCCATCATCAAAACCTACGCGGATCGTCGCAGGGAGGAAGCCCTTGGGCGCTCATTCATTTTTTTCATTGATGAGGCAGAACTCCACCTGCATCCGACAGCCCAGCGGCAGCTCAAGGAAGCGCTGCTCGAACTTGCCGACGGTCACGATCAAGTATTTGTGAACACACATTCGTCCGTTCTTCTCGCCGATGATCACCAAAGCCAAAGGGTTTTCCGAGTTCACAAGGAAGTCCAAGGCCTGACGACTGTCGAATCAGTCAACTCCGGAACTGCGAAATACGAGGTTGTTTATGAGTTGTTGGGAGGCTCGCCTGCAGATATCCTCTTGCCATCCAATTTTTTGATTGTGGAGGGGTGTAGCGAGCAGGAGTTTTTGAAAGCGATTATTCGCCGATTTTACGGGGAGAAACCGCCGATCCACGTTCTCGCCGCCAATGGTGACGACGAAAAGCAGCGTCAGAGTTACGGTCGTTTGAACGACACGCTCCATACTTTAGGCGGCGCTCCTATCTACCGGGACAAACTCGTCATCCTGCTGGACCAACCTGACGGACCCGACAAGCAGGCTCGCTTTAAAGAATTCAAACGTCAAAACTACAATCTGGTGACACGCAGCCAACTGGTGGAACTCCAAGTTCACGGGTTGGAGGACTACTACCCTGCCGATTTGCGAGCTGCGACAGGCCTTGGGCCAAACAACAAAGTCAGAATGGCCAAAAAAGTGGCCGAAACCTTGACCAAGGAGCGCTTTGAAACTGAAATGTCGCTAGTGTTTCAGGCTCTCTCAACCGCTTGGAAAAACGCCTATCAGGATCAGACGCCCATGACTTACGAGCCCGTCGTCGCATCGGGCCTGTGCCAGCGGTGTGAAGACGTGGTGGGGTGAACAACTAGCGGGATTTGGAAGCCCTAGAATTTGGCTTTAATCCAATCCCACTGTTTATCCTTCACCATTACAAAAGCGCATTTACCTTCGCTCAATGCTTCCCAAAGCTGTCCCACCAGCCGATTTGGTTCAGCGGCGTTCCAGAGATTTGCGCCTTTGTATTCGACTACCAAAATCCTGCCATCAGTCAGTTTGCAGACAAAGTCTGGAAAAAATCGGCCGTTCGATGTTTGAAGAAAGAACGATACGCCGTTTTTCCGTACAAGGTTGCGCACCCAGAATTCAATTTCTTTTTGGCGATCCAACCAACAAGCACACTGATACTCCTCCGCTGAGTCGTAATCACCCATACGCGGATAAAAAATGTTTCTCGAACACATAGTCACCATATTCATTGCGATCATCCCGATCTGGCGCGTAAGCATCTGGGTGAAACTCAAATTGATATTCTGAACCGACGCGAACTCTATCTTCTTTTCCATCACCGAAAAGAAACGCTTCGCAGGCGGTTTTGATGGCGGTTGATCGCAGTTCGTTCACTTGATCTTCGATCATGTTCCGCAATAAAAATTTCTGGCGGTTCACTCTGGCGAGATCCATGCCTTCTTTGTTTAGCAAGCTTGAAAGCCATGCGGCGACAAAAGCCCGCTTGCTTGCATGGGTAATCGAAGGATCGCGAATTTGTTTGCAGAACCATGCTGCCAGTTTTGATTCATCCCAGTTCTCCGGGCGGTAAGCCAAGCCCAGATCACGACTCAATTCTTTTGTGAACCTCGTCTTTAGCCTTCCCTGTTCCGCATCCACATCGATCAAGCCACCTGCTGAAATTTTTGAAGACAGTTGTAATGCACGCAATTGCTCGTCTGTTACAGAGCTATGATAAAGCGGCAATTCCCATGGATAATCAATGGCCTCGGGTTCGTCGAAAAGACGCA
>JBIKNX010000195.1:0-4982 GCA_044358435.1 Luteolibacter sp. | reverse complement strand
GGTCGAAGAATTCGCGGATGGTCATCATGATTAGGGAACGAGTTTGAATGCCCGGTAGTATGGGCCTTTGAGTTTGCCGAAGAGACGGACGTATTGGCCGTCGTAAACGCCGGGGTAAAACACCACCAGCGGCGTGTGCCCCAGTTTTGGTTGGAGAGCGGAGAGAAGATTGTGGGTGCGGACGATGGGATAAACGCTGCCAATACCAGAGACGAGAATGATGTCGGTCTCAGTGGGGTTCACTCGTTCAGCAAACGCGGCGGCGAGTTTTGTGCCTTCAAACTGACGCTCCAACGCCTTCTGCAAAGCTTGGTCACCCTCCTTCTTCTGCTTCTCGAAGGATTTTTCAAGGAACCCGCGGGACTCCAGGGATTCGATCACCATCTCGAAGAGATTGATGTGTTTCACCCGCAATTCCGGATGTGTCTTGGCGATGTGACCGGTGAGGAATTCCAGATACTCACGCACGCGGTGTTCTTCGGAAGCCGGGTAATCGAAGATGTGAAACGCCACGTCGTTGCCGAGTCCTGTGCCGCGTAGGAATCCTTCCGAAGTGATCTTCGGGATAATCTGGTTTAGGCGTTCTTCGAGTTTCTCGGTCATGGGAGTTGCAGGCAGCGGATAAGTTGGTTTTCCCCTTTCCTATGCAGGTAGGAAATCAGTTCAGGGAGGATAGTGACCGTCTTGAGTTCGCGGGCCGAAGTGTCCGAGAGGTAACCGGCTTGAGCGAGAATTTGAAAAACTGTTGAACGGAGGCGATTCTTGGTGGTCTCGAACCATTCAGGTATATCGGGATCACGACTGCGACACCCTTCGAGGTATTCCGTCCAAACGCTGGTTGCGAGAGTCGGTCGGAATTTGCGATATTCGTCACGGAGATTGAGATCCATGAAATCGCGCAGCAACGCGCTGTGCTTCATCGCGCAGACCAAGAGTGACTGCGAGGCGAGGGTTCTATCGCCGTCCCTGACCATTTTCCAAAGATCTCTGTCGAAGTATTCAAGTCGTGACCTGATGTAGCCAGCCATTGAGGTAGCCGTGGCAGCGGACCGTGCTTGAAGAACATTTTGGTTCTCGATGGCATCTTTCCATTCGGCGTCGGAAACCTTATCTATCAGCAGTCCAGCCACAATTCGACTCTCTCTGAGCTTCAGAGAGCCTTTTGTGATGTTGGCGGAGTAGGCTATCGAGTCGTGCATCAAATGCAGCTAAAGTTGATTTTATAAATGGATGGGTGGGACAAATACGGGGGCATGCTCCTTGGTTTTTAAGTCTTTTGGTTAGGGAAATCGAACCCAATCGGATCATGAACATTCATCGGAAAACATGGTTGAAATCATGTGGCTCGTAGTAAAACGGATTTCGAGTGAGCGACAAGACAGAACGATAGGACTTTTAGCAATCAAGCAGTTATGCAGTGGCGATCTGGCATACCGGCAGGTTCATTGAGCTTGTGAACGCGTTTCAATGCGGGAGGTAAACTTGGGAACGAATGCCGACTGGGAGAGATGACAGCGTGAGGAGCGGCCTTGCCATGGCTGATGGGTTTTGCATCTAGCCATCTAGGGGATCTATCCAAATCAAACACGCGCAGCGATATCCCATGACGGGTTGCCACCGCGCTCGCCTCTGCAGTGATCCAACGAGCCGATGGCACAAGCAAGGTGGCATTTGCCAATTCAGCAAGGTAACGAAGAAACGCAGAGTAGTCGCCCAAGGTGCCTGCAGGCAGGAACAACCAGACTGCTGTCGTGTGTCCGGAGGTGCTTTGCAGAGAACCGACTCGCCTCATCGGTCCGGGCTTTGATTCCCAATCCCCATATCAATTGGGTCGAGTGTCTCATTTTTACATCTCAAGTCATGAGATTGCATCCCGGGTCACTTCTTGAACAAGAAGGACATCCGCCTCTGCCCAGTCCAAAAGGGAAAGCTCCGCAGTTTTGCACCAACGGATTTCCTCGTGTTCGTGAGCGAAGGGCACTCCCTCAATGATTTCACAGAAAAATCCTCGGAGCCGAATCGACACCCCGCCATCCGTCCATTCGACAACGGCTGAAAGCGGATTTCCCACTGTCACTGAAATACCCAGTTCCTCCCGCAACTCCCTTGCCAAGGCCGCTTCCGGTGTCTCTCCGGCATCGACTTTTCCGCCCGGAAATTCCCACAACCCTCCCAAATGCCGCTCTAAACCGCGACGACAAGCGAGGAATTCTCCGGAGCTGTTTTTGATGATTCCGCAGACGACTTCGAGCATGGGCGTATAATCTTTTCCATTCGTTTCTTTTTCATGAAAACAGGGGACGCAGGCAGGAATTTGTCAATGCGGTTTGTATCTCCGTAAGCTCTCCATCCGCATTCCCTTCCAAGGCGTGTTTCAGCGCGACGATGAACAAGTGCGACTGTTCCTCGATGTCGATATCGAGAGTTTCAGGGAAGACCGCATCGAGAAGAGTGATCCCAAAATCGTTGGGTTCAATCAGCTCCTCTGCCCAACCAAGGATCGTTTCGATGGGTGACGAGTCAGAAAATCGCTTGTTGATGAGAGCGAGTATATCGGTTCGATTCTGCACATTCATCAGTAGCGCGAGGAAAAATCGATGCTCCGGATTGACGATGAAATGACGCATCTGAGTGATCGTTTCCCGGCGAAGGCTTTCCGTCAGCGTAGCGTGAACGCCCATCGCAAGCTCGCCGTGTTTTTGCTGAAACGTCGTAAGAATCACATCCCACTCATCGATTTCTTTCAGGTATGGCATTGCGTGGCGAAGCATGTTGAAGCCGCGCTCAAAATCCAAACGCTCTAACATTTCATTGATGTAAGTTGCGTAGTTGGGATCATGGGTTGTTTCGAGCACGTCGATCAATTGCTTACGGCGCGCTGTTAGAGGATCCGAGTGAAGCGGGTTGATCGCGATATAGGGTGGAAGGTAATTGTATTGCGGACCCGTGCCCGAATCGTGATGAGTTCGAATCACCAAAGTGACGGAAGGAGTATCGAGGTGGAAAAGCGAGTGGATGCAAGCACGGCCCGAAGTGATCGGGATTGTGCTTCCAGTTTCTAACAACTCGACCTGTTTCACGTGGAGATTGCCGACACGGATGTGTGGAGTTACTGAGCGAGCTCCGACAAAATCGAATTCAGAGTGCACGCTGGAACCCTGCATTACATGGAACGCTCCGGAAAATTCGTGTTGATGGATTTCCGTCGTTCCCTCCATCCAGAAGAGCAGCTGAATATAAAAACGCGTATCATTGAAGGCGATCAGCTCAGGTTGGCCGAACCCGGACTCACTTTGAAAAGGTTGTTCGTCGTTAGAAAGAAACTCGTGAATCAATTCCTGCATATCGACGCTTGCAGAGGGCGGAGCTTCGTCAATCGCAGCGCGGGCAAGCTGAGGAAACACCTCAAGCGAGAAATTCTGTTGCCGCCACCGCTCCAACACTGTGTGCCCAAGCTTTTCAAAATAGGAATTCATGTAAACTCATCCTGCGTCCAACCCACGCTCCGGCACAAGGGATAAGAATGGAACGGGAATAGCTATTTCAAACCACGGATTACACGGAATTCACGGAATTCACGGAATGAGTGTTACCACACTGAACTTTGAAATTTTTTATAATTTTCATCCACACAGACATTAACCAGCGAACTCACAGCACCTGACCAGCGCTTTAGCACCCACTCCGTGTATTCCGTGCAATCCGTGGTTAAAAATCACCCAGCATTTCAACTCACCATCGCCAACCCAGCGATCCTTCCGCCGGTCCATGCAGCTTGGAAATTAAACCCGCCGGTTATGCCATCGATATCGAGGCACTCGCCCGCAAAGTGCAACCCAGAAACGACGCGGCTTTCCATCCTGCGAAAATCGATTTCCTTCAATTGAACTCCACCACAGGTGACGAATTCGTCCTTGTTGGTGGTTTTACCTTTGACCTGAAACCGGCAATCCGTGAGCTGATGCACCAATGCGTTTTCACGATCTTTGGTGAGTTGCGACCATTGAGTCTCCGGGGCGATGGCGGTGGTTTCGAGTATCCGCTCCCAGAGTCGGCGCGGCAGACCGGCAGGCACTTTGTTTTTGATTAGGGACTTCCCTGAGTCGGCACGATGGTTCGAAAACGTTTCGCGAAGTTTTTCGGCTGAGGTTTTTCCGAGCCAGTTGACCGAAATTTCCACGGCGTAATCTTGCTCGGAAAAGCGCCGTGCCTCCCAAGCAGATAGCCTCAGGATCGCCGGCCCGCTGAGGCCGCGATGGGTAATCAGCACCGGACCGCTTTGAGCCGGACTTTTCGGAATGATTTTCACACTCGCGTTTTGTACCGAGAGTCCAGCAAGCCCTTCGAGGCGCTGGTCTGGAATATTGAAAGCGAAAAGCGAAGGAACGAGCGGCACGATGCTGTGGCCAAGCGTTTCGATAGCACGTGTGAGCGGAGACGCTTTGAGCGAGCCAGACGTGATGCATACTTTGTCTGATCTAACCGTTTCACCATGACTGAAATGTAAGGAAAAATTTCCGTCGGGATCGGCTTGTAGTTCCTGGAGCGCGATGCCGGTTTTTAAAATCACGCCAGCATCGCGGGCGGCTTTCATGAAGCAGTCGATGATCGTCTGCGAGCTATCGGTCACTGGAAACATCCTGCCATCGGCTTCGGCTTTCAACTCCACCCCGCGCGCCTCGAACCACGCAACCGTGTCCTGTGACTGCCATTCGTGAAACGCCCCGCGAAGCTCACGCGAGCCGCGCGGGTAGTTTTTCGAAAGCACCGCGGGATCGAGACAGGCATGAGTGACATTGCAGCGCCCGCCACCGGAAATCTTCACCTTGGTGAGGAATGCGTTACCTTTTTCATAAACCTAAAAAGGAAAATGGGCGTGTTTTTTAAGCCTCATTGGCTGAGGAGTTTGATTTTTCATTTTGTGCGTCGTTAAGCGTGGTGGTTTTATCCACTCAGGAGTAATTCAGCCTCTTCGGGTAGGC
>JBIKNX010000194.1:0-4991 GCA_044358435.1 Luteolibacter sp. | reverse complement strand
AAGGCGTGGCGCGGAGTATCCCTGATCACGAATTTTTTTCAACAATACCCGGAGTTCCCTGACCTTTTCGGGATGTTTTTCCGCGAGGTTGCTCCGCTGGCCGATATCTTCACGCAGATTATAAAGTCCCGCCGGTTGTCCCGAATACGCCGGAACCTCATGCTTCCTCAACCACTCTGCAGGGGGCTGGCGTGCCGCGCCGGACTTGGCATCGATCAACACCCAATCGCCGTCACGGATCGCATAGTCCTTGCTGGTGTTGTGCACCATCGTGGTACGCGGTGAGGCTTTGGTCTCCCCTTTCAAGTAAGGATAAAAGTCATGGGAATCCTCGGCTGATTTTTCCGGCAGATCGTAACTCAGATAATGGGCGAATGTCGCCATGAGATCGATCTGTGCGAAAAGCGCATCGGTCACCGCCCCGGGCTGGGTTACATCGGGCCATTTGATGAGGGTTGGCACGCGGTGGCCGCCTTCGTAGATATCCCGTTTCAGCCCGCGCAGGGGACTGGAAGACCAGTGACCGTATTTCTCATCGCGAGGGTAGGCATAAACTTCCGCGCCGTTGTCGGCTGAGAAAATCACGATGGTGTTTTTATCGAGACCGGCTTCGCGCAAGGCGTTGAGAATTTGTCCGCAGGAGTCATCGGTTTGGACCACAAAGTCCCCGTAGGCGCCGGCTTTCGATTTTCCGTCGAACCCGTCATTCGGAACGATGGGCGCGTGCGGCGATGGCAACGGAAAATAGAGAAAGAACGGCTCTGCTTTGCCCTTGCGAGATTGGATGTATTCCACGCCTTTTTTCGTGAGGGTCGGAAGTACCTGATAGAAATCCCAATCCGACCGACCCGGCCCCTCGCGGCATTCCCAATTTCCCTCTTTGGTGTTTTGCGGCGTGGATTTGAACGTGATGTCCGGAACCGATTGAACGCGATCGTTCTCAATCCAAACATAGGGCGGGAAATTGATCACATTATCGCCGAAGTAGTGATCGAACCCATGATCCAACGGACCGCCGCGAAAGCGTTTCGACCAGTCGAAATCCTTATGACTTTTCGATTTTTTATCCGTGCCGGGAAGTCGGATCGAATCCCAATCCCAACCCAAATGCCACTTGCCGATGCAAGCGGTGGCGTAGCCTTTTTTCCTCAACATCTCCTGCAACGTGAGTTGTCCTTCTTTGAAAAACGGCTTGTCAAAACCGCTGTCGATTCCGTGGAAATCCCGCCAATGATGCCGACCCGTCAGCATCGCATAACGCGAAGGCGTGCAGATGCCTGAGGAACTGTGGGCATCCGTGAAGCGCAAACCCTCTGATGCGAGCCGATCCAGATGAGGAGTCGGGATTTTTGATTTTGGATTGAAGCAACCCAGATCGCCGTAACCCAGATCGTCCGCATAGAGCAAAACAATGTTCATGCGCGGGGTTTCCTGCGCGCAAACGAAAGCGCATAGGACGAGCGTGATGACAGAGATTAGATGGCGTAGCCGCATGGCGTTCTGATAATTTGAAATCACTAGGAGAGAATCCCTTTAACCACTTTAGCCGGTTTCACGCCGGTGAGTTTCTGATTGAGCCCTTGGAACGGGAAGGAGAGTTTATTGTGATCGAATCCTAACAGATGAAGCAAAGTGGCATGGAAATCCCGGACATGTACGGGATCCGATCCGACGCGGTAGCCGAGTTCATCCGATTCACCGTATGTCATACCGGGTTTCACGCCGCCGCCAGCCATCCAGATGGTGAAGGCGTTGGGATTGTGGTCGCGGCCGACGAAAGCGTTTGCCGCGCCACCGCCGCGGTTTTCCTGCATGGGGGTGCGACCGAATTCACCGCCCCAGACCACCAGCGTATCCTCCAACATGCCACGCATTTCGAGATCTGAAAGAAGAGCGCCGACCGCTTGATCGATGTCCTTGCATTTTTTCACGAAGCCGTCTTTGAGTGACTCGTTGGCACTGGAGCCGTGGGTATCCCAACCCCAGTCGAAAAGCTGGATATAGCGAACGCCGTTTTCCGCGAGTTTTCGGGCGAGCAGGCAGTTGTTCGCAAAAGAGTTTTTTCCCGGCTCCGCACCATACATTTCCAACACCGGCTTTGGCTCATCATCAATCGTCATGACCTCCGGCACGGAAACCTGCATGCGGTATGCCATCTCGTATTGGGAAATGCGGGTGACCGTCTCGGGATCGCCGATTTCCTCGTGAGTTTTGGTATTGAGACGGTTCAGCGAATCGAGAGCCGCGCGGCGGATGTCGCGGTTGATGCCCGGAGGATTCGCGGCGTTAAGGACAGGATCGCCACCCGAGCGGCACTGGACACCTTGGTAAACCGAAGGCAGAAATCCGTTGTTCCAAAGTGCCGCGCCGGCACGTGGAGAACGTCCGCCGGAGAGCAACACCATGAAACCGGGAAGGTTTTGGTTTTCACTACCGAGCCCCCACGTGATCCAAGAGCCCATGGATGGATAACCGAGGTTTTGATTGCCCGTATGCATGAGGAGTTTTGCGGGGGCGTGGTTGAACTGATCCGTCTGCATCGATTTGATGAAGCAGAGCTTGTCGGCGTGTTTGTAAAGGGATGGCAGGCGGTCGGAAATCCATGCGCCGGATTTTCCGTGTTGTTTGAATTGGAACTGCGGACCCAACAGACGAGGAACACCCTTGATGAAGGCGAAGCGCTGACCTTCGAGATATTCCTGCGGGCAATCCTTGCCGTCGTATTGTTGAAGCACGGGCTTGTAGTCGAAGAGTTCCATCTGGCTTGGTGCTCCGGCCATGTGGAGAAAGATGATCCGCTTCGCTTTCGGGGCGAAGGAAGGCGCAAGCGTGTTGAGCGGATTTTCCGCATCGCGTTTGACACCGGCTCCTGGGGTTGCACCGAAGAGATTTTGCCCGGCGAGGCACAAGCCACCGAGACCGAAGGCGGCTTCCTTGAGGAAATGCCGGCGTGTTGCGTGTGTCAGTTGTTCTTGCTGAAGATGTTGGAGGAGATTCATAACGGGTGATCAGCGGGTAACGGATTCATCGAGGTTGAGCAAAACGGAAGCGATCACCGCGAGCGATGCTTCTTCGGGATTTTTCGCAATGGCCTTCACGGCGTCCGGAGATTTTTCGTATTCCGTGAGAAGCTCGCGGTAAAGATGGCGCAGCTCCGTTGTACGGTCGGAGGTAATTTCCCGAGAAGTGGCAAGGCGATAGCCGAAAGCGATCTGCTTTTCGATATCGGAAGGAGCCGCCGCCTGCATGCGACGCGAGAAAGCGACCGCGGCTTCATGGAATGCGGCATCGTTCAATGTCGTCAGGGCCTGGAGAGGCGTATTGGAAACCAGTCGGCGTTTTGATGAAAGATCGCGAGGCGGGACATCGAACGAACTGAAGAGCGGATACAAAATGCTGCGTTTGAAATAAATGTAAACTGAGCGGCGATAGCGTTCCGGATTTCCGACATCCGGAGTTTTCCACGCATCCTGCACGAAAGGCTTCCAGACACCGGGTGGCAGAGGAGGCTGAACGGGAGCACCTCCCAATTTATGACTGATCAGACCTGAGACGCCGAGCGAGTGATCGCGCATCATTTCTGCGGTAAGGCGTTGGCGAGGACCGCGAGCGAGCAGGCGGTTGTCGGGATCCTTCTCCTCGAGTTCGTCAGTGATCGACGAATCCTGCCGATAGGTGGCACTGGTGACAATTTCACGGAGCATGGATTTCACGCTCCATTTCTGATCGGTTGTAAAGGTGACGGCGAGATAATCCAACAATTCAGGATGCGAGGGTGGCTCGCCGGCAGAACCGAAATCCTCCGGGGTCGGGACAATGCCTTTGCCGAAAAGCTCGAGCCAGAAACGGTTTACCGCGACACGGCCAGTGAGCGGATTTTGTGGTGACGCCACCCAACGCGCGAGGTCGAGGCGTGTGGCGCGTTCTCCGGATTTTTTCAGCGGAGGAAAAAGTTTCGGAGTATTCCCCTCTTTAACAAGATCACCTTTGTCCAACCAGTTCCCGCGAATGAACATGTGGGTGTCCCGTCGGTGCTCGGGCTCACGTTCCACCATGACGGGAGTCGTGGTGGATGGAATCGCTTTGAGTTTCTTCTTGGCCTCCATGATGGCCTGCTTGGCGGAAGCAACGTTGCTTTCAAGGCGATGATTGATC
Source organism: Luteolibacter sp. (assembly GCA_044358435.1). Lineage (GTDB taxonomy): Bacteria > Verrucomicrobiota > Verrucomicrobiia > Verrucomicrobiales > Akkermansiaceae > Luteolibacter. Next base: position 836 of record JBIKNX010000194.1, on the reverse strand, counting down.
CATGCGGGTTCATCGGTGATCGCAAGGCGTCCGCGTTTCACAACCATGGGGAAACTGGCGGAGTAGAGTCCGCCATTTTTCAGTGTGACGCGGAGTTTCGAACCAGGAGACAACGCGAGGGGCTGATCGAGAACAAAAGTCGCATGGCGAGGTTTGGATATTTTCGTGTAAGTTCCCCACGCTCTATCCGCGCCGGTGATTGAGCCGTTCGGATCGAACATCGGGTGCGCCTCGTCGGCGACAACCTCATGAAGTTTCACCGGTGTGGCCTTGCCGCCGATATCGACCACATCGAGCAGCAACTGCCTGATGATTCCGCCCCACTCGGGCGTGTGGGCCGCGGTTTTGAGATCGAGCGGAAGGATTTCCAAACGAACCGCAGTGACGGTTTTGAGATCCGTTGGAAAAGTTAGAAAATACTCCGCGGCCGTGGCGACGTTGGGGTCGGCTTGAAATTCATCGTGACCCTCCCTTTCCGAAATCGTGAGGATCGCCTTCTTTGCCTCGGCTTTCATGGATTTCACCGGATGCCATTTTGTTGCGGCATCGATTTTTTCACGCTCCGCAAACAAGGCTTGCTCGGAATTACGGATTTGTTCGTGAAGCCGGTTCGCCTCATCGTATTGCGATTTTTCCATAGGCACCGAAAGCCGCGGCAAATCCTCATCGATATCGGCATCCTTGCTCTGATTGAAAAATTCCATGAAGTCGTAGAACTCCTCGTGCTTGATGGGATCGTAGGGATGCGAGTGGCATTGCACACAACCGAAGCTCACACCCATGAAAGCTTCCCATGTGGTATTCATGCGATCCATCACCGCGGCAACACGGAACTC
>JBIKNX010000193.1:0-5060 GCA_044358435.1 Luteolibacter sp. | reverse complement strand
GCCATGGATCAGATCACGGTTTTTGCGGTGGATAGTGAGGCGAAAAAAACCGTGCCGCTCAGCACGGTGGGGGGAAATCAGGCGAAGATCAATCAACTGATCTCAAGAATTTCATCCGGCGGCGGGGGAATTTATGTTCACACGGGCTTGAAGGCGGGGTGGGAGGAATTGAGAAAATCCAAAGCCGGGACACGCCATATCATTTTATTCACAGATACCCAGGATACCGAAGAGCCGGGAGACTACAAGAAACTCATTGCTGAAATGACCAAAGAGGGGGCAACGCTTTCGGTTATTGGAATGGGCACAAAAGCCGATTGTGACGCGGCACTTTGTGAGGATATTGCCAAGCTTGGAAATGGCCGGATCTTCTTCTCGGATCGTCCGATGGATATTCCGCAAATCTTCGCGCAAGAAACGGTCACCATCGCAAGATCCGCGTTTCTAGAAGAAAAAGTTGCGGCACTGGCATCGGGACGTTGGAGTGAAATTTCGCCAAAGCCAATCGATTGGATGCCGGTTCTTGGCGGATACAATTTGTCTTATGCTCGCAAGGACACGACGGTTTCCCTGGTTTCAAAAGATGAATACGTGGCCCCGCTCGTGGCACATGCTCGACGTGGATTGGGCCGGACGGCTGCGGTTTCCTTTCCGCTGGGTGGAGAATACTCCCGGGATGTCAGAGATTGGAAAGGATATGGGGATTTTGTGCAGACGATGGGCCGGTTTCTCATGGGGCAGCAATTGCCACCGGGTCTCGCAATCCGGCATCAGCTGAAAGGGACCCGTTTGGATTTGGATTTGTATTATGACCCCGAGGTATGGGGTGATCGTCTGAATCAGGATCCGCCCGTGGTGAAGTTGCAGGATGAGGCAGGCGGTGCGATTTATGAAATTCCATGGCGCCGGATCGCTCCCGGGCAATTTTCACTGAGTCGTGATTTGAATGAAGGCAGTGTGGTGAAGGGTGCGATCCGTGTCGGGGATCATGCGTTGGCGTTCGGTCCCGTGAGTGTGGGATCAAGTGTGGAATGGGCTTTTGAAACCGAGCGTTTGGAGGAATTGCGTCAGGTGTCCCACCAAACCAACGGTCGAAAATTATTGAATCTGGAAGATGCGTGGTTGAGACCTCCGTATCTCGCGGCACATTCACTGAGCCTGCCTTTGGGAATTTCCCTTTTGGTCATGATACTGTTGGAGGCGCTGGTCACCCGAACCGGTTGGAAGATGCCTGAATTTTCCGGATGGAAGCGCGACAAGATCAAGCAACCCAAGCCAGTGAGAGTCCGCGCTCCAAAAATACCGAAGCCTGTGGCACAGAAAGTGGTTCGGGATGAGCCCAAACCGGACATTGCCGAGGACTCGGAACGCCGTTCCAGATTTCAGAAGGCAAAAGACAAGAAATGATACGGATCGGCGCGTTCCGGCATGGCTCTAGAGAGTTGTCTTTCGAATGGTTTTTTTGAAACTGACGGATGTGAGCCAATTGTCTGATGGGGAATAGGGTGGCACGGCGTTTATTGCGGAAAGACCAGAAATTGGACGATAGGGTCTTGCAAACTGCGCGTCAGCCCATTAATTCGTCCGCGCCATGTCAAAATTAGGAGCGATTGATTTCCCGAAAACCGGTTACGAAGCAGTGATTTTCGACTGTGATGGAACACTTGTGGATTCCATGCCCGCGCACTTTGACGCATGGTGCGAAGCTCTCGCTGCTTACGGCGCTGGGGGGATTTTCAAAGAGGACGTGTTTTTCGCCATGGGTGGCAGGCCCACCCGCGATATCGTGGTGGATCTTAATGAGGAGTATGATTTGAAACTTGATCCGGAGGCGGTTGCACTGGCGAAGCGGGATGCGTATTTGAAAAAACTTCATCAGGTGGAGTTTATCGATGAGGTCGCGGATTTCGCCAAATCACTCAGAGGTAAAATGCCTCTTGCCGTGGCTTCGGGTGGTTCACGCTACGTGGTTGAAAAGACCCTGAAACTTTTGGATTGTTCGGACTGGTTCGACGAAGTCGTGACCGCCGATGACGTTGCCAATGGCAAGCCAGCTCCAGATATTTTTCTTAAAGCCGCTGAATTGCTCGGCGTGGCTCCTGAAAAATGCCTCGTGATCGAAGACGCGCCTCCGGGTGTGATCGCAGCTCTGGCAGCCGGGATGCAAGTCATCTCAGTGCCCATGCCGCTCCTGATCAAAGACTGATCAGGATTGGGGATATTATTTGTCCCTCGATTTCACCGCGCCCGATAGCTGCGGGATCGCTTAATTTGGCGCTGCCTCGCAGATCCTGGGCGTCGCGCCAAAACCATCTGGACCGCGCGACTCCAGTCGCGCCCCACCAATCTCGCAGATCCCAGTCGCCGCGCCAAAACCATCCGCACTCCGGCGGTATGACAGATCGTGCTGCGCATCGCAGTTTTCAAAATCCAAACCGGCGTATGAAATCGCCGCTACTGTGGCACATCGATCCAGCGACCTTCATCATGGGATTTGATCGAGAGTTCGGCGAGTTGAACACCTTTCGCTCCCTCGCGCAGGGTCCATTTGAAAGGTGTCCCGATGACGACGTGTTTGAGAAACATTTCCCACTGGATTTTGAAAGCATTGTCGAAGTTGAGCTGGTCCGGTACTTCTGTCCAGTTTGCGTAGTAATCGATCGGTGAATCGATGTCCGGATTCCAGATCGGGCGAGGGGTGACGGACTGGTGTTGAGCCCAGCATTTACGTAGGCCGACGATGGCCGAGCCTTCGGTGCCATCGACCTGCATGGTAAGAAGGTCGTCGCGGCGGACGCGTACGTTCCATGAGGAGTTGAACTGGCAGGTGACACCGGTATCCGTCTCAAAAATCGCGTAGGCTGAGTCGTCAGCCGTGCATTCGTAGGCTTTGCCCGCTTCATCGAAACGGCGCGGGATGTGTGTGGCGGCTTTGCAAAAAACCCGTGTGACGTTGCCAAAGAGGTTATCGATCACGTAGCGCCAGTGGCAGTGCATGTCGATAATCATCCCGCCGCCATCCTCAGTACGGTAATTCCACGAAGGTCGCTGTATGGGTTGACCTTCGTGTTCCCCGGTGAAAACCCAGTAACCGAACTCGCCGCGCACGGAGAGGATTTTACCGAAGAATCCCTGTTCCTTGAGTAGTTGGAATTTGCGGATGCCGGGAAGCCAGAGCTTATCCTGGACCGTGCCGTTTTTCACTCCGGCTTTTTCTGCGATTTCCGCAATCCGGAGCGCTTCCGAATATTTCGCCGCAGTGGGTTTCTCACAGTAAACGTGCTTGCCGGCGGCGATGGCACGCTCAAGGAAGGGAATACGGTGAGGAGTTCCTGAAGCATCGAAAAAGATCTCGTTGTATGGATCGGCAAGTGCCGCATCGAGATCGGTGGAGAAACGTTCGACTCCGTGCAACGTTGCCAAATGCGCAAGCTTGGCTGCGTTGCGTCCGGTGAGGATGGGATCCGGGATGAGTCTTGAGCCGTCCGGAAGGAGAATGCCACCTTGATCGCGGATCGCGAGTATGGAGCGAACGAGGTGCTGATTGGTGCCCATGCGCCCGGTAACGCCGTTAAGGATGATGCCGATTTTTTTCATAAGTTTCAAAATTTAAATTTCATGTTTCAAGGAAGAGTTTGGGTTGTGTTTTTCACCGCGAATGGACGCGAATAAACGCGAATGGAAGATATTTAAATCATTAGCGTTTATTCGCGTTCATTCGCGTTCATTCGCGGTTGATTGTATCTTTCAATTTTAAAGATCTTTGGTGGAAGTTAGGATTTTCTGGAGGAAATCGTGTTGGTTCATGGCCCAGTATTTGCGGGAGAAGATTTCGACTTCGGTGAGGCCGGTGAAGTTGGCGGCACGGATCATGTTGAGAATGCGTGGGGTGGCGTTCACTCCCTCGCCGGGAAGTCCTCGATCCAAAAGCGGGTGCTCGAAGTCCGGTTTGAACTCGCAGATATGAAATGCGAAGAGGTGTCCGTTGTTGGCGCAGGTCCGGACTTCCTGTTCCAGATTCGTTTCCCACCAGACGTGGAAAGTATCGACTGCGATTCCGACAAGCGGGTGATTGATACGTTGTGCAAGCAGGTTGGCATCTCGAAGAGAAGCGACGGCGGAGCGGTCTCCCGCATACATTGGATGAAGGGGTTCGATGGCAAGCCGGATTCCGGTGGACTCTGCGCGGGGGAGTAGCGCGCGGATCCCGGCTTCGATTTGCTCGAGGTTTTGCTCAGGGGTTTGACCCATCGTGGCCCCGCAAACCAATACGATCATCGGCAAGCCAACCAACTCGGCTTCCTCCAGGGCTTTGAGGTTTTGCCCGATCGCTGCCTCGCGATCCGGCGCGGAGAGTGCGGTGAAAAAACCACCGCGCACGAGTGAAACGGGCGTGAGCCCGCTATCGGCAAGATGAATGCCGACTTTTTTCAAATCCCTGCCCGCAAGCGTTTCACGCCAAATCGAAATTCCACCGATTCCCGCTCGCGAGTAATTCTCGATGCATTCGCTAATCGACCATGGCTGGTTGGTGAAGGTATGGATGGCGAGTTCTCCGGGCGTCATGACGTTCGATGGAAGGGTTTATGAGGATTCGCCGGCAAAGAACTCACCGACGACGCGATGGATGGTTTTTTGGGGGACATGATGGATGATTTCCTCCTCCAGGCCGGATGCGGCGGCTTTGGCAAGTTCAAGCACCGGCATGCTGACGGTGGTGAGTAGCGGGCGGGAAAGTTGACGGACCGGAGAGTCATCGAAACCGGTCACGGAAATGTCTTTGGGGACGGTCTTGCCGAGTCGGTCCAACTCGCTGAGAACCACCGTGCCCATGATGTCGTTGACGCAGATGAGCGCGTTGTATTTTTTTGATAGGCTGAGAATTTTCGTGCCGGTGACAGCATGGACATTGGCAAAGGAAAAGCTGTCCCTGGCGGGATCAAAATCCGTATCGAGCAGGTTGCAGGCCGCATCGACCCCACTGAGGCGTTCCTCGTGAATTTGTCCGAGGCCATCAAGCGTGATGAAAGCAGGTTTGAGGTTTTTTCCTCGGCGTGTAA
>JBIKNX010000192.1:0-5103 GCA_044358435.1 Luteolibacter sp. | reverse complement strand
CTTTGTTGGCGACAGCGAGGATAGCCAATGTTCCGAGTGTGGTGAGCAACCTGGGGGTGGGAATATGGTTGGGGGCGATCCATGGTGGCGGCAATTTCGCGTGGCCGTGGGGCTTGATGGCCGCTGCCGTGTTGTTTTATGTCTCGAGTAATTTTCTCAATGACTGGATGGATAGGGATTGGGATGAGAAAAATCGTCCCGAGCGCGCGTTGCCAAGGGGCCTCTTCTCGGAAATCTCATATTTCAGGATCGCGATCGCCGGGTTGGGAACAGGCCTTATCATTACGGCATCTTACGGGCTGATGGCTCTTGTCGTTGCGGGACTGTTGGTGGGATTGATCATTCTTTACACCCTTGTGCACAAAAGGGCGGCCTGGTCGGTGATTCCGATGGGTTTGTGTCGGGCTTGCCTGCCGATTTTGGGTTATGCGGCGATGAGGGGGGACTTGGCAGGAGCGGTGATCTTCCCGGCACTAGGGTTGTTGGTATATGTATGGGCGCTGTCTTTGAGCGCCCGTTGGGAGGCGAGGGGAAATTTGCCGGCTTCTGAAAAATGGAAAGCCCGTGGCATGTTGCTGGGTTCCGGTTTATTTGTCGCGATGTTGCCAATATTCATTCAGCCAAGCACGGGTTGGATGGGATTGATTCCTTTTGCCGCATGGCTGCTGCTCTGCATGTTGAAATACCAATCACCCGTTTCCGCACATGTTTCCGCGTTACTTGCCGGAATTCCCCTGATGGATTGGATCCTGCTGCTTCCCCTGGCAAGGACATGGCTCAGCTGGGAGCGTGTTGAGAGTCACGAGCCAATATATCTGATTGCGATGTATTTGGCGCCGGGCTGCTTTGTCATGGGTCGGTTGTTGCAGAGAGTGGCGCCGGCGACCTGAGTATGTTTAAGAGTGAGAAGACCGGACTTGATGTTTCAGCCGTCATGGAGTCCATTGTGCTTGTTAAATTCATGAGTGGTATCAAAGAAAAACAGGAGAAATTGTTGGAGGATTTGGGGATTTTCCATGATTGGACGGAGCGGTATGAGTATGTGATCGGCTTGGGTAAAAAGCTTGATCCGCTTGCCGATGAAGCCCGGAATTCGGATCATTTGATCAAAGGTTGCCAATCACAGGTCTGGCTGGATGCAAAAAAGGCAGATGGTCGGATTTATTTTTACGCTGACTCCGATTCGCTGATTACCAAAGGCATGATCGCGTTGTTTATTAACGTTCTAAACGGGGAGAAGGCGGACGATATTTTAACTGCGGACATGGGTTTTATTGAGAAGACCGGCCTGAAAGAACATTTGGCTCCAACCCGGGCGAACGCACTGAATTTGATGGCAACGCAGATGAAACAACGGGCATTGGGTTTTGCCTGAGGGGTTAAATTTTCAACCACGAAAGGCACGAATTACACGAAACGAAGATGATTTCTGATCTTCTGTCATGATTTGCCAAGTCTATCTGAGCTATGCTAAACCTTTCGTGTGGTTTGCGATTTTCGTGTCTCATCCTCGGATTTAATGAGGTTCTTTATTTATTGGGAACGCATTGCCGTTGACGGTTTCGCTCGGGTGCATAGAAGCTTCAGGCATGTTCATTGATCACATCAGGATTTTGGCGAAAGCAGGAGACGGCGGAGACGGCGCGGTTTCGTGGCGTCGTGAGAAATTTGTCCCTCGCGGAGGTCCGGATGGTGGTGATGGTGGAAACGGCGGCAAGGTGATGTTGGTGGTCGATAACTCGACGGACACATTGCGCCAATATCATTTTGATCCGAAACTGGTTGCCGAGGACGGCAGGCCCGGCGGCAAGCACAAGAAAACGGGTAAGAGCGGAAAAAACAAAATCGGCAAGGTGCCCCCCGGGACCGTGGTGTATCGCACGAGTGCGGCCACCGTGAATGAGGCTGTCGAGCATGAGCGCAGCGATGAGGGAATCGACCTTGATCCGATTGCGGATCTCATTGAGGAAGGTCAAACTTTCATGCTTTGTGAGGGTGGGATAGGTGGAGAAGGAAACTTCAAATTCCGCACCGCGACCAACCAGACTCCGACCGAACACACACTCGGCACTCCCGGACAGCAGGCTGTGTTTTATTTGGAGTTGCGCCGCATCGCCGATGCCGGACTGGTGGGTTTCCCGAACGCCGGAAAATCGACCTTGTTGGGTAAAATTTCGGAAGCGAAGCCAAAAGTCGGGTCGTATCCGTTCACCACCCTTCAGCCCATGATCGGTGTGGTTGAGTTCGGTGGGTTCCGACGTTGCACCGTTGCGGATATTCCGGGACTGATCGAAGGGGCGCATGAAAACCGTGGCTTGGGTCATGAGTTTTTACGTCATATCACACGCTGCCGGGTCTTGCTTTTCGTCGTTGATATGGCGGGCAGTGAGGGTCGTGATCCGATCAGCGATCTCGAAATTTTGCGCAAGGAGATCAAAGAGTATGATGAAGAGCTCGCCAAATTTCCTTGGAAGGTCATCGCGAATAAAATGGATTTGGAAGGATCGGAAGAAAATCTGGCCATCTTCCGGACACGTTTCCCAAAGGTTGATATCATTCCCATTTCAGCCGATACCGGACAAGGTTTGGATGATCTCAAAGTCATGCTGGACGCTGAAGTTTCGCAACAGGTAAAAAAATGAACACGCATTCCGTGTTTGTTTACGGAACTTTGAGAAAGGGCGGATCCAATCATTTCCGAATGGATGGTGCCGACTTCGCCGGTTCGGGAAAGGTAGCGGGCGGGATCTATCTGATTGATTCGAATCCCGAACTGGTTTTTCCCGCCTTGAAGACGGATACGCCCGGACATGTCGTGGGTGAGGTTTATCGTGTTTCCGAAATCCAGCTCAAAGCGTTGGATGCGTTCGAGGGAATTTCCGGGCATGATGAGGAAGCTTGCGAATACCGGCGTGTGATGGTGGAAGTTGAAATGGAATCGGGTGGTCATCAGAATGCCTGGGTTTGGGAATGGAACTCGGGATTGGACGGGGCCAGATCCTTGCCGGAAGGTGATTGGTTGATTTATGAACCGAATCCGAGTTGATTGGGTGGGTTGCAAATCATACCTCCAAATCTGCTCCTGCAAGCTTACAGCCAGGGAATCTTCCCGATGGCTGATGATGGCGAAATTTTTTGGTATGAGCCCAAGATGCGCGGATTAATTCCGTTAGATGAGCGGTTCCATGTTTCACACAACCTGAAAAAACTTTGGAACAAAAAGCCGTTTGAGATCCGATTCGATACCGCGTTTCGCGAAGTCATGAAGGGCTGTTCAGAACGGGAAGAAACATGGATCGATCCCGTGATTCTGGAAAGTTACTGCAAGCTCCATGAAATAGGTCATGCACATTCCGTTGAGTGCTGGGATGAGGAAGGACTGCAGGGCGGGCTTTACGGAGTTTCATTAGGAAAAGCATTTTTCGGAGAGAGTATGTTTTCCCGGAAAACCGGAGCATCGAAAATCGCCATGATCGAACTGGTGGAGCGACTGCGTGCTCGCGGATTTAAATTGTTAGACACACAATGGATGACGGATCATCTGAGAACCTTCGGTGGTTTTGAAATTCCGCAGCAGGAATACCTTAAGTTGCTGAAAGTGGCGATAGCCTGAAATCACCATACAAAAATGCTGAGGCATTTTTCGATGACTTCGATTTGGAACGTTTTCGGGAACAACCAACCCAAGGGCAAGATGACACAGATGAGCGTTAAATTTTTTCCGAGAGGTCGCTTCCATTTTTTTTCCAACAAGGTGAGTAATCCGTGAAAAGTGAAATACAGGGTAGGTAAACCGAAGCCTGACATGACAGGCAGGGTGATCGCGATCTCATGCAAGAGCCCGGAGCAGATGAAAACCGCCATCACACCCGCTGATTTTCCAGCGATGGTTTCGACAGGCCTACCTACAAGACGCTGCATCATTTGTGAGTAGCCGACATTCCAGCGACGGCTCCAAAAATCCCCGATGCCATGGGTTTCGAGAGGATTGGGAAACAAGGTTCTCACGGGGAAACCAAAATATCTCAGTGTACCTTTGAGTATGCGCAGCATCCCAAAGTGGAATGCAATGCTTAGAGGGATAAACATGATGACGATGTGATTCCAACCGAGGTTGGCAACGAGCCATAATCCGACCAATCCGTTGAATGTTAGAATAGTCCCGACGGCGATATCATTTTTCCAACTGAGATTCGGATTTTTGAATCTAAACGTTCCTGGATCCATGCCGAACCAGAGTAAGGAAAAAATCACGTAGCGGGGTAGAGTCAGCTTTGCCGTTCTCGCCCACTCCGAATAGACAAGGCCTTTCATGCCGCCTAGTAACACACAACAGATTCCAACCATGCGAGTGAATGGATCAGCAGCCATCAGAGCGAGATGCGCATTGATGAGTAACATGAATTGCAGTAACCATCCATAGGTGCGCCTGAGGAAAGTTGTCTTCGCGGTTGCGAGGATGGGACCTGCTGCGATACCGATGAGGACAAGGAATGGAATGATGAGGATCATGAGTTTATGAAAGCAAACCTAAGTTCCAACAAATCAAGCCGCCGAATAGGATGACTAATCCGATGAAGAGTAAGGTGAGCATATGTTTTGCAATGCAGTTGAATTTGTTATTCGTTATCTCACTGAAATCGAATCCAAAAAACTGCAAATACAGTCTTACTGACCACCAGAGCAGCATGAACGTGTTCATGACGATCGCGGAACTGGATCCGCTCATCAGCCATTCCCCGAACCCAAGCGTCAACACGGAGAAGAACACATGACTGCTCCAAACATAAAATGAATAGGTCCACCATAACTCGCGCAGCAATGGAGGAAGTGCGGCCACGTTTTCCTTCCACCTCAGAATTTTTGGAATCCAAAAGCTAGCGATGCATAACAAAGCCAGCGAATAGCCGCCGATTTGCAGGCCGATTTCTAATAATTCTTGGGGCTGTACTAGCTAAGGCTTACTGCTGAGACTCTTTTACCCAGTATTTTAGCTGCTTCAAGAGCATTTGATGGTTACCTCCATTGAAGCGCCATTCACACTCCTTCAAAAACCAGTGAAAGTTCTCTTTTTTGATGCCATTAAATCTTCGTAAATGACGC
>JBIKNX010000191.1:0-5138 GCA_044358435.1 Luteolibacter sp. | reverse complement strand
TCCAGGCCGCCACGCGCTCCCAATACACCGTGCATCTACTGGATGCCATTTTTGCAAAACCCATTTTCCGAGCCGCCGATTTGGTGAGCCACTTTTCAGAGAACTACTCGATCCATAAGAAAACCAGCTCCGGCCTTTTGCGCCAACTCAAGCAGGCGAACATCCTGCGTGACCTTCAACCAAGCGGAGGTCGCCGCTCTGCGGTGCTTTGTTTTCCCAGACTCATCAATCTGGCAGAGGGGAGGTCAGTTCTATGAGTAGAATCAATGGGAGCCTCTGGACTCCACAAAACAAATTAAGGAGCGCAAATCCTATTTCAGGCTCCACAAATGGATTTATGGTGCACAGAGACTCCTCAAATGCTCCCCACGTAGCATCCAGTCAAGATCGAAAGCCATGCCTATTCCCGAACAACACGGCATCGCCGCCAAAAACATCCGCAGCCTCTAAGAGACCATGCCAAAAGACCTCACAACCTCCGAGATCGACCGCCAGAACATCCTGAACAACCGCTTCGCCCTCGCTGAAATCGAGAAGGCGGCAGGAATTCAGGGTATTCCATTCGAAGGCAAAACCGTGGTCCTCAAGGAGCAAGTCGCCGCATTTTTTGAGGTGACCCCCCGGACAGTGGACAATTATTTGGAAAAATTCGGCCCAGAACTGGCTCGGAACGGCTATGTGGTTTTGAAGGGTAAGCGACTGAAAACCATGAAGTTAGCAATTCAGGCCCGGGATGTTCACGAAGCAGATTTCGTTAACATATCCAAAGTTCCACAACTGGGCGTCTTCGACATCCGTGCCTTTCTCAACCTCGCCATGCTTATGACGGAGAGTCACCGGGCTGCTCTCGTCCGCCAGATGATCCTCGATATTGTCATTGATACCGTCAATGCCCGCACCGGTGGCGGCACCAAATACATCAACCAGCGGGACGAGGATTTCCTCCACTCCGCCTTCATCGAGGGCAATTACCGCAAGCAGTTCACCGATGCCCTCAAGGACTGCGTCGCCATGGGCAACTTCAAATACGCCGTCTATACGGATAAAATCTACGTGAGCATCTTCCGGGAGAAGGCAAAGGAATACCGGAAAATCCTCCGCCTGGAGGAGAATGATGAAGTACGTGATACCTTCTACTCGGAAGTGCTGGATCTGATCGCATCCTATGAGTGTGGCTTTGCTGACTTACTCCGTTCCAAATCCAATGCCATGGGTCGCATGCTTAGCGCATTTGAAGTGGATGCATTGTTCAAAGAGTTTGAAGCTCAACCTCTCTTGCTTCCTCTGATCGAAAAAGCACGCAACAAGATGGCTAGCCGCGACCTCGCCTTCCGAGATGCTCTGCACCTGCAACTCAAGGATTATGTCACGCCCTTGGCTCCTAGTGAATTCGAACGATTTATTGGCGAGAAAAGCATGGAACTTGCAGAACGCCTGGAGCAGGCCAAGGACGTCATGAAACGCCTCAAGGAACGCGAGTGATGACTTACAAGTACCTCAACATTGCCCATGCAATCGAAACCCACACCTTGACCGTGGAGAAAAGCGGAGGAGGCACGCTAGGCGTGATTGAGATCGATAAGCTGACCAGCGTGCTAGAACACATTCAGAATGACGATTATTATCCCACATTTGAGGAAAAACTGACCCATCTGTTCCACAGCGCTTGTAAATTTCATTGCTTTCAAGACGGCAATAAACGCATTGCCATCAGCCTTTGTGCCCAAATGTTACTCATCAACGGCTACCTCAAGGGATTGAACCATTTTATCCGTGGTGCGGAAAACATCAGCTATCACACAGCGGCAGGAAACATCTCCAAAGACCTACTGGGACGCTGGATGTTTGCCATTCTCCGCGGCGACGAGGATGACGAATCCCTAAAACTGGAAATTTACCACGCAATCTCAAACGAATCATGAAAATCCACTTCGAACCCGATCTCGACTACCAGCAGGACGCCATAGAAGCGGTCTGCGATCTCTTCCGTGGGCAGGAGATCTCCCGCAGCGAATTCACCGTCACCAAGGAGCCATCCGACCTCCAAGTCCGCATGGAGTTCGCCAAGAACGACCGCGGCCACGGCAACAAGCTTTCCCTGCTGGAAGACGAAATTCTCAAGAATCTGCGGGACATCCAAATCCGCAACGGTATCAAGCCTTCCAAAATCATCGAGACTGGTGACTTTACCGTCGAGATGGAAACCGGTACCGGAAAAACCTACGTCTATCTGCGCAGCGCCTTCGAGCTAAACCAGCGCTTCGGCTTCACCAAGTTCATCATCGTCGTCCCTTCGGTCGCCATCAAGGAAGGTGTCTTCAAGTCCATCCAAATGATGGAGGAACACTTTAAGGCACTCTACTCGGGCGTGCCTTTCGATGCGTTCATCTACGACTCCACCAAACCCGGGCAGGTTCGGAACTTCGCCACCAGCCCCAATCTACAGTTCATGGTCATGACCGTGCAGTCCATCGTCCGCAAGGACTACGCCGTGATTTACAAGGACTCCGAGAAAACCGGCGGCGAAAAACCCATCGACCTGATCCGCGCCACACTCCCCATCGTGATCATCGACGAGCCTCAGAGCGTCGAAGGTGGCCTGGAAGGAAAAGGACGCAAGGCCATCAACGAGTTGAATCCTCTCTGCAAGCTCCGCTACTCCGCCACACCAAAGGAGGCCCACCATCTGGTTTTTAAACTCGATTCCGTGGATGCCTACGAACGGAAGCTAGTCAAGCAGATCGAAGTGGCATCGCCAAAGATCAGCGACGCCTTCAACCGCCCCTACATCCGCTTTGTCAGCGTCAAAGCTACAAAAGGCGCGCCAAAAACGGTGATCGAAGTGGATAAGCAGAATGGCAAGTCCGTGAGCCGGGTGGAGATGTCGGTAATGGACGGCGAAGACTTGGAAATGATCACCGGTCGGGAAATTTATCGCAACCACAGCATCGGAGAAATCCGGGCCGGGAAAGGCAACGAACTGTTGGAAATCAAGATACACCCCGGACAGAGCATCTTTCTGGGTAAGGGAGAGATCCACGGAGCCATCGACGAAGACGCGATTGGCCGCCAAATGATCCGTCGGACGATCAAGGCCCACCTAGACAAGGAACTGCGTTTCACCCCGCTCGGCATCAAGGTGCTATCCCTGTTCTTTATCAAAACCGTATCCGACTACCGCACATACGATGCAAGTGGACAGCCCGTCCGAGGCCCGTTCGCCACGATTTTTGAAGAGGAATACGCCCGTGCCATCGCCTTGCCTGAATACCAGACACTTTTCAAGGAGGTCGATACCACAAGCCTGCCAACGCAAGTGCACAACGGCTACTTCTCCATCGACAAGAACGGCAGTTGGATCGAAACCAGCGAAAGCAACGAAAATGGCCGGCAAGGCGCGGAGCGCGCCTACAACCTGATCATGAAGGAAAAGGAGAAGCTCCTCAGTTTTGAGACTCCCCTCAAGTTCATCTTCTCCCACTCCGCCCTTCGGGAAGGCTGGGATAATCCCAATGTTTTCCAAATCTGTTCCTTGCGGGACATGGCCACCGAGACCCAGCGCCGCCAAACCATTGGCCGTGGCCTCCGCCTTTGCGTCAATCAGGCTGGCGAACGTGTCCGGGGATTTGCGGTGAACACCCTCACCGTCATCGCAAGCGAAGGCTACGCCGAGTATGCCGAACGCCTCCAAAAGGAAACGGAGGACGAAATGGGCATCAAGTTTGGCGTGGTGGACGATGACCACTTCGCCGCCGTGACTGTGCCCGGCGCAAACGGCGAATTGATGCCGCTGGAAGATCAATCTCTTGTCATCTGGGATCATCTCAAAAAGCAGGGCTACATCGACAACGCAGGAAAAGTGCAGGACGCTCTGCGCACCGCCCTGAAGAATAACACTCTCAGTCTCCCGCCGGGACTCGAAGCAGCCGCGCCACAGATTCAGCAGATCCTCCGTAAACTTTCCGGTAAGCTGGAAATTAAGAACGCCGATGAAAAGGTTCCAATTTCGGTTCGCAAAGCCGTTCTACTCGATGCCCGCTTCAAGGAACTCTGGGATCGCATCAAGCACAAGACCACCTACCGCGTGGAGTTTGACAATGTCGCCCTGATCGCCGCCTGCGCCAAAAGCCTCCAACAAGCTCCGCCCGTCCCACGCGCCACCCTTGTCTGGCAAATCGCGGAACTCGGCATCGGTCGATCCGGAATCGACGCTAAGGAAGTCACCACCTCCGCGCCCGTTGCGATCGAGGAAAACAATCTCGTCCTTCCGGACATCCTTACGGAACTACAGAACCGCACCCAACTCACCCGCCGTTCCATCGCCACAATTCTCACTTCTAGCGGTCGGCTGAATGATTTCAAGCGCAACCCCCAGCTCTTCATCGACACCGCATCCGAGGCGATCAACCGCGCCAAGCAGCTCGCCATTGTGGATGGCATCAAATACCACCGCATCGGAGCTGAGGAATACTACGCCCAGGAGCTGTTCGAAACCGAAGAACTCTTCGGCTACCTTGGTTCAATGATCGCCGCCACCAAGGCGGCCCATGAGCAAGTCCGATACGACTCCGACACCGAGCGCCAGTTCGCCGAGAATCTCGAAAAGAACGAAGCCGTCAAAATCTTCGCCAAACTTCCGGGCTGGTTCGTGATCCCCACTCCACTCGGCAGCTACAACCCCGACTGGGCTATCGTCGTCGAAATCGACGGCGAAGACCGCCTCTATTTCGTCGTCGAGACCAAGAGCGGCATGTTCACGGATGACCTCCGCACCCGTGAAGATCACAAGATCAAATGTGGCGTAGCCCACTTCGACGAGCTCGGCAAATCACACAAGAATCCTGCCCGCTTCAAAAAGTCCACGGAAAAAATGGAATTCCTAAGTCCCTAATTATCACAGGCCAGAAACTTATCGTGGTCATCATTGGTTTCTCATTTTAACATGCGTTACAAGTCGAGGTCTTGTTTAGGATGCTGCGAAGACTTTAGACTTTCTGAATGCTTTCGGGTCAGGTCTGACATCAGTATTTCGATTCCATTGAGCCGGACCCAGAAAATCAGGCCAGTGGCTAAGCTATGATTGTGGTGTGTGGGAACGGCATTAAAACCGAACCGAACACACACAAAATGAAAGGCAA
>JBIKNX010000032.1:0-17014 GCA_044358435.1 Luteolibacter sp. | reverse complement strand
CCGCTTCTCCGACGGTAAAGGCTCATTCTCGAATCGGTCTGTTGTGGACAACTTTCAAGAACTTCTCGCAGCTACACAGCGCTCGGATGCCAGTTCAACCCACAGATTTTGCGGAAGAGGCAAAAATCCAGCGCCACCACCATTGGCATTTTCACACTCGTTGGAATTCTGCTTTCGGGATTCGCCGTTGTCATACTCGGAGTGGGCACGCGCTTTGAAAAAAATCAAAAGATTCTGCTCCACTTCGAGAAAAGCGTTTACGGACTTCAAGTCGGCTCCGATGTGCGGCTTGGCGGAGTGAAAATCGGCAGGGTGTCATCCATCTCCGTGATGATCGATACGACAAAGAATCACAAAGTGATTCCTGTCATCGTGGAACTGACCGCCAAGGAATTGAAAAAGATTTCCGAGGCCGGAAGCGGCATCATCGATTTCACGTCGCGCGAAGGCATCGAGCGGGCGGTGAGCCTGGGTCTGCGCGCAGGGATGAAACAGGAGAGCCTAGTGACGGGTCAGCTCTATGTGGAGTTCGATATCGCCCCCGATATGGAAGGCTTCGTTTATCATTCCTCAATGGAAGAAACGCTTCCGGTCGTTCCGACGATTCCGACACAGGCTGACGAACTGATATCCGACATCTCCGAGGGTTTGAAAAAAATCAACCGTCTCGATCTGGAAGGTGCGGTAGCGCAAATACAAATCACTCTCGAACAATTCAGCAGGCAGGCGGATCAATTGGATGTGAAGCGGATCAATGACAACTTGGTGGATATCTCCGATAATCTGAAGGAACTTACCGGCGATCGGAAGCTGTCGGATGCGCTGGGCAACCTTGACGCCGCGCTCCAGGAAATGAAGCGAATGAGCACCAAACTGGACGGGGAAATCGATCCCCTCCTTGAGGACATCCAAAAAGTGGTGGCGGAATCTGAAAAAAGTCTCAAGACCATTGAAGAAGCCGCCAGAGAAATCCGTGAACTCGCGGATCCGCGTTCACCTTCTTTGCTTGAACTGAGACATCTGGTTCATGAAACGGAGATGACTTCACGCGCGCTTCAGGAACTCTCCAATGATTTGAAAAGAAACCCGGGCAGCTTGCTGCGCGGAAAAACAAACTCCCGATGAAACTCATTCCACCGCCTCTTTTTTTCATGCTTCTGGCGGGATGCTCGCTCTTGCCACCCGTTGCCGATGCGCCGGTGAGACATCTGCTGGATTCATCTTTAAACGGAAAAGATCAGCGAACTTCTTCACCGGTTGTCGCGATTGCCCGACCATCGCTGCCCCCCTATCTGGAACGAAACGAACTGGTGACAAGGGTAACCGCCGGTCGGCTCAGCATCCACGAAAACGATCTTTGGGCGGAGCCTTTGGATGCGGCGATTGCCCGCGTCATCGCAGAGAACTTGAGACACCGAACCGGCTCCGCCAACATCCAACCTTCGGGAAGTTTTATCGGCCATGACTATTCCTCCGTGGTCGAGATACGCATTGACCGCTTCGATCCCTCCTCCGCGGGAGTCCTGCTTCTTGAATGCACCTGGAAAATACAATCCGTAAAAGGAAGCGGGGATCTGACAAAAACCTTTCAAACCGAAGTGAACTTCAATTCCCATGCCGATCCGATCCCGAACAGGGTCAAGGCGATGAACGAAGCTCTGGACCAGCTCTCGGAAGAAATCGAGAAGTCGCTTTAGGATTTGAGAAATCTTTTTTCTCGGTTTGCGGAAATTCCATCTCCCCTCTCTGATTCACCTGATAGCGAAATTGTCAGGCACGACATCATCGGGTCATCTAAAATGCCAGTTTCTCCAATTCGCCAGTTCGCTTGTTCTCCTCCAACGCGTTATTTTTTGCGGCAATCATGTATTTCAGAAGCGCGGCTTCCTCCTCGTCGGAGATGTTGGCATTCCATACCAACCCGGGCTTCACCGCATGCCATTCCTTTTGTGGAAACTCGGCGGGCAAAACATGGAGATGGCATTTTCCGCATTCGTGAATCCATACATCGAAACCGGTGCGGAGGTCTTTGAGCGAAGCACCTGATTGCCTAGCGATCTCCTCAGACGGCAGGACGAGCAGACCTCCACCTCCGCTTGATACCGGCTCCGTTTCATGGAAAACGGAGCAAGCCGCCAGCAAGGCCGAACAAGAGATCGTTCCGAGAACAGAATATTTCATCACGTTTCCGATCCTGAGCCGTTCCTGATAGCCGGCTACTTGCTTAGTGTTCAACGCTGTGCATGGATTGTGAACTTATCCATGAGGCGAGCCGGCCGATGACGAGCGGAGCCGATCCACCCAAAACAATCAATAGCCAGCTCCTTGCGCATGGAATGGTCAGATCAAGCGCAGCGGACAAAACGGGAACATAAAGAGCCGCGAAAAGGAGGGCGAAACAGATCGATATCGCCAGCCAGATAAAGTGATTCCTGGTGATTTCATTGAGGAAAAACGGAGATCCTTTTTCTGTCATGTTGAAGACGTGGAGAATCTGTGCGATGGCCAGCACAAGGAACGACGAGGTCACCGCCTCTTTCGAGGACACCTGGAGCACATCGAGTGAATAGAAAAAGGCACCGAGAACCACCACGGTAATCAGCAGACTGTAACCCGTGATTCGAATCCATTGGGAACGGCCGATGAGCTGCACGGCCATCTTGCGGGGAGGATGGGACATGACGTTCTGGTCGCCTTCGCTCGCACCCAGCGCAAGAGCGGGAAAGACGTCGGTGATCATGTTGAGGAAGAGAATCTGCAGAGGAAGAAGCGGAAGCGGCGCATCCACCCAAGCGGCGAGGCCGACGATGAGAACTTCGCTGAGATTGCAAGACATGAGGTAAACCACGAATTTGCGGATATTGTTGTAAATGATGCGACCTTGCCGGATAGCGGTGACAATGGTGGTGAACGAGTCATCCCGTAGGATCATATCGGCAGCTTCGCGCGACACCTCGGTGCCGCGCAGACCCATGGCGATTCCGATATCGGCTTTTTTCAGAGCGGGAGCGTCGTTGATTCCGTCTCCGGTCATGGCAACCACGGAGCCGTTTTTCTGGTGAAGCGCGATGATCCGCAGCTTGTCCCCGGGGGTGACGCGGGCAAAGATGCCGGCTTCTAACAACTGCTGATCCGAAAGCATCGGCAAGTTCTTGCCGAGCACGACTCCGTCGGGCGCTCCCTCATTCAGAATATGAACACTTTTGGCCACATGGACCGCAGTACCGGGCTGGTCACCCGTCACCATGACCACGCGAATCCCCGCTTTCCGGCACTCCTCGAGAGCGGCCCGGACATTCTCGCGGGGCGGATCGATAAAACTGGCGAGCCCAAGGAAGGTGAGATCCCGGCAAAGAGGCTCTTCCAAGCCGGTGGTGGACTTGGTGGCGAACGCGAGAACACGAAATCCTGCCGAAGCCAGATCATGGTTTTTCCTGAGCCAGATCGAGCGCTCCATGTCGGTGAGAGGAATTGAGGCATCGGAAGTTCGGATGCGGGTGCAAATGGAAAGAATGGCTTCCGCGGCTCCCTTGACGGCGACGAGAATATCGAGCTCATGCCGATGGGCTGTGGCCATGCGTTTTGATTCGGAATCGAAAGCCTCTTCACTGACCAGCGGATGGGTTTCCGAGAGGTCCTTTTGGATGAAATCACGTTCCTTGGCCGCGTGGAGCAGAGCGACTTCAAGCGGATCCCCGATGCCGTCGGAGGTCGCCTTGTTACAGAGGGCTCCGATTTTCAGTATTTCCATATCTCCACCGGAAGCGGTGGGATGGATGCGATCGAGAGTCATCTTGTTTTCCGTAAGCGTGCCGGTCTTGTCCGTACAGATCACATGGGTGGCACCCAATGTTTCCACCGCGGAGAGCCTGTTGATCAGGGCATTGTTTTTTGCCATGCGCCACATGCCTCTTGCGAGAGCCAGTGTGGCGATGATGGGAAGTCCTTCCGGGATGGCGGCCACCGCAAGCGCGATGGAGGTCTCGATCATCAGGAGCAGTTCCTTTCCGGAAATCAGACCCATGATCAGGGTCAGGAGGGTGACGATCAACGTGACGATGATGAGTTTTCTCGCGAGCAGATTGAGGCGCTTTTCAAGCGGGGTGATTTCATCCTTGGTGGCGAGAACCAGAGAGGAGATCCGACCCAGTTCCGTATCCAGTCCGGTGCCTGTGACGACGGCCTCGGCGCTGCCCCGATTGATGGAGGCGCCTTTGTAGAGCATGTTGAAACGCTCGGGGGCAATGGTTTCCTCTGGCAGTGTGGAGAGGCTCTTTTCGACAGGAAATGATTCGCCAGTCAGAAGAGATTCGTTGGCGAGCAGACGGGAAGCGGAAATCAAACGCATGTCCGCTGCGATCACATCCCCGGCTTCGACAGTGACAATGTCTCCCGGAACCATTTTCTCCGCGCGCAGGCGCTTGCTTTTTCCATCTCGGCGCACGGTGACATGCACGGCATTGAACTTTCGCAGCGACTCCATGGAGCGGATGGCTCCGATTTCCGTAAAGAAGCCGATCGCCGCATTGATGAGAATAACCACACAGATGGCGCAGCCTTCGATCCAGTTTTGAAAGATGAAACCCAGAACGGCCGCCAAGGCCAGAAGCAGGACGAGGAAGCTCTTGAACTGGGCGATGAGCACGCTGGGCCATGCCCGGCCGGGTCGGGTCTGAAGATGATTGGGACCGTAAATATTGAGGCGCGCCCCAGCCTCCTGATCGGAAAGTCCCCGGGTGGCTTCCACATCGAGCCTTTCAAGCACCTGATCAACGGACAGGCTCCATGGTTTGGGGATGGATTGGAGCCCGATTTTCCGGTCATGATGGTGATGCTGCATGGTGGTTTGAGCTGTCAGGCGTTCCTTCCGTTCACTGGAAGCCGGCATTTTTTCCGGCAAGAAGCATCGATCGCAACGGAGGAGGGACAACGCGGCAGACAATCATCATCCCGCGTACCATTGTGGAATTTTCAGGAGAAAGTGACCTGCCCTGCGCGACCATGATCACGACAATCTACGACCATGGCAAAGGATGGCTTGGCATGACTTGCGGAATGCTGAGCGGTCTTTGCAAGCCGGAGCCGAGTGCAAACGCCGCTCAAAGATGGACAAGTCGGGCACAGCCGGATGCATGGAGATCAGCCATCATGATCCTTGGCAGACTTTTTTAAAGAAATGAAATCCGAGGATTTTTTGAGAAAAAAACATAACCCCTTCTCTGGACGTCAAATGTGCGTGAGAAATATGGAAAGGCGAATCCCAAAGAGTTCCGAAAATCGATTCCCGACTGTGATTTTGATTTTCACGTTTTTCTATATGGCAATCATCGGCCTCTCCGCACTGCGATCCGGAAACCGGGATCTTGTTTCCTACCTGCTGGTGATGTCGACACTCGTCAGCGCCATCTCCATCGTGCAAGTCCGAAGCCATCTGAGCCGCCCGCTGCTCTGGTGCTTTTCCATCTGGGGTCTCATGCATATGGCCGGGGGGTTGGTGCGGATTCCCGCATTCTGGCCATATAACTCTCCTCATGACGTCCTCTATTCCCTGTGGCTCATTCCGCACAAACTGAAATACGACCAGATCATCCATGCCTATGGATTTGGAATCACCACATGGCTGTGCTGGCAAATCCTCGGAAACGGATTCCAAGCCAGCCAGGGACGGAAACCGGTTCCGTCATTTGGATTGATATCGTTATGCATCGCCGGCGGGATGGGCTTCGGCGCACTCAATGAAACGGTGGAGTTCATCATGATGATCATGATGCCCGGGACGAACATAGGCGGCTACGAGAATACGGGATGGGATCTGATATTCAACATGATCGGTTCGCTCTTCGCCGGATTTCTCATTTGTCTGGGAAGAGGAACCGCGCCAGACAGACCGATGCCGGCAAAATAATCGTCAGACGGATTAAGGATTTTCACTAGGTCCCGTTAAGAAGGTCTCCCAATTTACCGTGACGAAACATTTCGTATGATGATCCCTCGTCTCGAAAATCAATCACACGAAAAAATCCATGAAAACCCTTACGGAAAGCCGCCTACAAACCATACCGAAAACAACACAGGACAAGTCTGCCAACTCGCTCATCGGCAGGCTTCGCAATTCGGAACTGTTCCGCAGCTACCGCGAGATTTTCCGAAATTCAATGGGACTGCCATTGGATCTGCGAGCCGTCGGAACCCAGCGGCTGGAGAGTGTTTCGGATGATGCCGGCGGGAGCAGCTTCTGCCGCATACTCAATGACGGCACGGATCGTTGCAGGTGGTGCAGTGAGACCCAATGCGGCCTTTCTTCGCACGAAGGCCGGGGCGTGCGGTCCATCCGATGCTTCGCTGGCCTGACCGAGACCGCAGTTTCGGTCATGCACGGTGGAGCGGTTGTCGGTCAACTGATGACGGGGCACGTCTTCCATGAGGCACCGACCGGAAAAGACTTTGCGGAAGTTCTGAGAACCGTGGGCGGAGATGCGGACAGGGACGCGAAATTGCAACAGGCTTACCTCGGAACCCCGGTGATCGGGAAAGAGAAATATCGCGCCATGACAACCTTGTTGGCGGCGTTTTCATTGCAACTCGGAGAGCTTGCGGGTCAGATCGTATTGGAATTGCGCCATGAGAAAAGCGATTGCATCGCCTGCGCGAAGGACTACATCGATGAGAACATCCATGAGCCCATCGTGTTGGACGAAGTGGCCGGTGAGGTTCATATGAGCCGCTACTACCTTTGCCGTAGATTCAAGGAAGCCACGGGAATGACCCTGACCGAGTATGTCACCGACCGCAGAGTGAAAATGGCGATGGAGATGCTTGCGAACACCTCGCTGCGCGTCGCGGATATCGCTTTCGAAGTGGGCTTCCAATCGCTCTCCCAGTTCAATCGCTGCTTTCAGAAAATCACCCGGATCACTCCGACGGAATACCGGCGCTCCGAAAGCGAGAGCCGTTCGCCGGTCGGAAAAAAAGTGACGCGCGGCTCCGGAAATTACCGGGTGGAAAGTTTCAGACAATCCAATCTGATGGCGTCATGAGACCCTTGAACACGATTCTGGTAGGCGTTGATTTCTCGGATTGCTCCAAATCCGCACTGATCGAAGCCGACTACATAGCGCTCTGGGAGGGAGGCGAGCTCCACGTCGTGCATGTGATCACGACCGATGAGGCCGAATCCCTGTCGGGCGTGTCGAAACCCGGTGAGGAGATACTTTCAGGCATGCGGAAAAAACTGAAATCCTTCACGGAGAGCGCCACCAATCTTTGCGAAAAAAAAGTTTATCATGTGCGCGTCGGCAATCCATTTGATGAAATCATGGCGCTGATTGATACCACCGGATCAGACCTAGTGGTCGTCGGTTCGAATGGCGGCGCGGACAAATCCAACTATGTGGGAACGGTCGCAAGCAAATGTGTGCGCCGCTCGCGGGTGCCAGTGCTGCTGGTCAGAAGGCAGCATAAGGTCGGCTATAAGAAACTGGTGGTTTGCGTGGATTTCTCCGGATCATCCCAGGAAGCCGTGGAATACGCGGCGGAAATCGCATGCAATGAAAACGCGGAGCTCCATATTCTCCATGTTTGGTGTGATCCGTGGGGAGCTTATGATTTTCCTGTCGAGGGACTGAACCATCACCTGATTGAAACTCAAATGGAAGCCGCGAAAACGGCCGCCAAGAGAAAGATAAAGAAAATGAGAGCCAAGCTTATGCAGGAATACTTCGCCGCAAACATCTCGACCTCCGTGGTGGAAGCTCCGTCGGTGATCACGGGAATCATCGATTTCATCAACGAGAAGAAAAACATGGATCTGGTGGTGGTTGGCACGCGCGGACAATCGAAAATATCGGAATTTTTCATCGGAACAACCACCGAGCGGCTCATTCACAGAAGCCCTTGTTCCGTGCTTACCGTCGGAGCGCCCGACAGCAAGTAGACCCATGTTGCCTAATAGCGGGGCGCACATGGCAAAACGCGCAGTGGGTGGATGCGCACGTTTTTGCCATCGTCAATCCGGATACCGGCTGGAAAGAAAATTCCGCAGTTCCTGGAGCTCGCGCTCGGTTTTTACCAGTCGATCGGTGAGAGCGAAAACCAGACGGATATGCCTCAATACCGGGCGCCGTTGTTTTCGCATGCGTTGGATCTGGCAAAGCCGTTCAATCCCGTCCCTCCCGATGTATCGGACACCCTTGCCATCCGCTTCCGATCTTACGATACCGGCGCGCAAAAAGACTTCGATCATTTCGGGGTGCATGCCGCTGAGCCGGGCCGCCTCTTCAAGTTCTGTCAGGTCCGTGTTCCAAGTGGTGCAAATCAGTTGATAGCCTGTTTTCATTGCCGTGTGTTTTCTGGCGGGTGAAGGATTGGATCTCAGTGATTGTGGGGCGGATTGAGGAAACGCTTTTCTATATCCGCAATCGGCAGGTGCGTGAGATCCGCAAGGGTGTTGGATACCAGGGAAGCCCGCAACCCGGGCGGGATGAGTTCGAGAATTTGGCGGTTGATGGCGGTCGGTGCCGCGAAACACCATGGCGTGGTTCCCTCCCGCTCCACCAGGCCGCAAATTTTCCGGGCGAGCCATTCGATGCGCTTTTTCTCGAATTCGGTTTCCCGATGATGACTTTCTCCCGGACTCATGCCGGCGCTTTCCGATACGGACCTTCCTTGTGGAAAACGACCGATCGGACTCGGCTCTCTCTGCCTTTTCGGGAGACTGATCTCTTCGATGGTCACGGGTCCGGCATGCGGAAAAAGCGCTGTTCCGGGAGCGAAGAGCGTGAATGCCCGAATGCTTCCCATGTCCGCCAAAATAACGGTTTTTTTGTTTTTGTTAGATTTCATGATGATTGACTGCTTGCACCGATCTTGTCTTGGACCAGTTTGTGATAGATTTCCGAGAATTGCGCGCACATGGCCTCCGTGCTGTAGCGACCGGCGGATTCCTCTATGACACGGCCGATGGTGGCTTCGCGAATGTCCTTGGGAGAGCGATGGAAGGCCATTGCCTGATCGATCGCCCAGCGCAGTCCGTTGGAGTCGAAGTGATGGAAAACGAAACCGTTACCCGTGGTGCGATCATCCGAGAGCTGGCTCACGGTATCGTGGAGGCCGCCGGTATCGTGGACGATGGGGAGCGTGCCGTAGCGCGCACCTATCATCTGGGGAAGCCCGCATGGCTCATACGATGACGGCATGAGGACAAAGTCCGATCCACCGAAGGCGAGCCGGGCAAGGTCTTCGTCAAAATCCATGATCGCAACCCGATCACGCAGACCGTGCCGGGCAACGATGTTGTGCAAGTGATCCTGAAAACAACCGTCGCCGACTGTAACAAGCTGCAAACCGTCCTCGGAATAGTCACTGATGATTTGGAAAAGAATTTCCGTAAGCAGTTGGCAGCCTTTCTGGACGGGATCGAGCCTGGAAGGCCAAAAGAAAATCGGCGCCTTGCTGTCCTGAGACAGGCCCAGTTGTTTCTGCAGTTGACGCTTGTTCCCGCTCTTGCCCCGCCGGTAATTCGTATGATCATATTTCCTTGCAAGCGCCCCATCCAGCTCCGGATCGTAGGATGCGTCCGGTGCATTGAGAATACCCGAGGCATAGCCGGAATCGATTTTCATACGCAGATCCCACCGGATCGAAGCTGGAAGTCTGCCGTGCCGGTTGTGGATGATTTCCTCGAGAAAAGTCGGGCTCACCGTGCTGACAAAATCCGCGTTCTGTATGGCGGAAGAAAGCGGGTCGATAGGATTGCGATGATAGCAGTCTTCGAACGAGCTGGGATAATTTTCGTAATGAAGAAGATTCCAGAAATCGCCGGCATCGATTCCCTTGCTTTCTATTTCCGCAAGGGTCGTCGCTTCACGGTGAATGTTGTGGATCGAGAAAAGGGTCTTGATGCCTGACTTTTTGCAGGCGGCGGGAATCAGTCCCGTCATCCAGTCATTGCAATGGACAATGTCGGGCCGGACGCGCGGGATGATATGGTTGATGACCTCGCGTTGGAAAGCGATGGCGGCACCGCGGAGTTCATCCGGACTCCCATGATAGGCTCCCGTGCGGCGGTAGAAGGCGCAGTCCTCGGCGAGATGAACGCGTGATTCGGGTGCGGCACAAATCGCCGAGGCATTGCTTTCCGATCTTCCGTTTCGGAAAATCTTGCGGTAATGAGGAATGGCAAGATGGACATCGGCACCATCACGGACGAGGTTTTCAACCAAGGTGGCGGAGATGTCCGCCAAGCCGCCGGATTTCACGCTGAAGCGCTCGGCTCCGGGGCACATGAGCGGGGAGATTCGTGAAATTTCCGGTGTGACGAAAAGTATTCTTGGCCTCAGGGGAAGGCTTTCCGGTTTTTCACGAAAAGGAATGACCGGAGTCAGGGGCGACAGATCCTCCAAATCCCAGAGCCGGGCGCGCGCGATCATTGCTGTTCGTCTCCGGTTGGTGTTTTCAAGATCAGGTTCCCCGTATTGGAACGGGGATCCGTGAGTTCCGCTTTGAACGACTTTGCCGCAACCATGGCAAGCAACAGCAACAGCAGGGTTGTTAGAAAAAGAATCCATAGGATTCCGTGGTGACGCAACATTGGATAGGGGGCCGTATGATTCATAACAATCGCATTTGTAACGCATGAGGACACAAGCGTT
Source organism: Luteolibacter sp. (assembly GCA_044358435.1). Classification (GTDB taxonomy): domain Bacteria; phylum Verrucomicrobiota; class Verrucomicrobiia; order Verrucomicrobiales; family Akkermansiaceae; genus Luteolibacter. Next base: position 6,365 of record JBIKNX010000032.1, on the reverse strand, counting down.
CTCAGCAGTCCTTGCCCGTGATTGAGCATCATTTGCCCCAAAGCCACGGAACGGAAATCTTGTTCTCGTTTTTCTAAAGAAAACAGGCGAAGCCATGCGGAAACCCGCTTTGCAAACCATGAGCAACCCGATGAAAATCGCTTACTTTTCGATGGAGATCGCCTTGGAGCCCGCCATCCCGACATATGCCGGCGGTCTGGGTATTCTGGGCGGGGATACGCTGCACTCTGCAGCGGACATGGGACTGCCGATGTGTGCGGTGACACTGATCCATCGAAAGGGATATTTCCGGCAGAAACTCGATGAAAGCGGTTGGCAATCCGAGGAAGAGGATCCTTGGGACGTCGGCAAATTTGTCAAAGAACTCTCGCCGAGAGTCAGCGTCCGGATCGATGGCAGGGACGTGCACATACGCTCCTGGTTGTATGAGATTCGTGGAGTCTCCGGCGCTATAATTCCGGTTTATCTGTTAGATACGGATCTGGAAGAAAACAGCGAGTGGGACAGAAGTCTCACGGATCGGTTGTATCTGGGAGACCATTACATGCGGCTTTGTCAGGAGATCATCCTCGGGCAGGGAGGCGTGCGCATGCTCAAGGCTATCGGACACCTAGAACTGGCCCGTTATCACATGAACGAGGGACATGCGGCATGCCTCGGAATCGAGTTGCTTTACGAGGAGATGAACGCTCTGGGTCGTGAGGAGATTGATGAGGAAATCCTGCATAATGTTCGTGCGAAATGCGTTTTCACAACCCACACGCCTGTGCCAGCCGGGCATGATCAATTCGATATGGAAATGGTCCGCCGGGTATTGGGACATCAACCCGCATTCCTGAACCGCAAGGATCTTTTCCATTCCGAACTCTGCGACTCGGAATGCCTGAACATGACCAGTCTGGCTCTCCACCTCAGCCACTATGTCAATGGCGTGGCGAAACGTCATGCCGAGGTTTCAAGAATGATGTTCGCCCACTTTTCCATTGATGCGATCACAAACGGTGTCCACCCCGCAACTTGGGTGTCACCCGCATTCAGCGCCCTGTTCGAACGCTTCGTGAGCGATTGGCGCAAAGACAGCTTCAACCTACGCTCTGTCCTGAGCATCCCTGATGACGAAATATGGAGAGCTCACCAGTTGTCAAAAAACGAACTGCTGAACTTCGTCATGGAAAAGACCGGGACACAACTTTACCATGACAAGCTCACTCTCGGATTCGCAAGGCGGGCGGCGGCCTACAAGCGCCCCGGACTTCTTTTTGAAAACAAGGAAAGGCTTGGCGAAATCGCAAAGCAGGCAGGCGGCCTTCAACTCGTATATGCGGGCAAAGCACATCCGGGAGACAGCCAGGGAAAAATGCTGATTCAGAATATCATACGGCTCAGGGAGGAGTTGGAGGATCATCAAATCACACTGGTTTATCTTCCCGACTACAACATGAGAGTCGGCCAACTCCTGACCAGTGGCGTGGACGTTTGGATCAATACTCCGCAAGCACCCATGGAGGCATCCGGCACCAGCGGAATGAAGGCGGCTCTCAACGGAATACCCAGCCTGAGTATACTCGACGGGTGGTGGATAGAGGGATGCATCGAAGGCCTGACAGGATGGGCCATCGAGGGGAGCGCGGGAGACGCGAAAGCGCTTTATGACAAACTGCAAAATGAAATCGTTCCGATGTATCTGGGCGAACGGGGCAAATTCATCGAGATCATGCGCCACTCCATCGCCCTGAACGGAGCGTTCTTCAATACCCAGAGAATGCTTTTGCAATATCTCGCCCGGGCGTATTTTCCCTAGAAAATCATGGGCATAGAGGAATTCCCTATGCCGCACCGGGTCTTCGGACTAGTGCCATGCCGGACGACTGCCTATGGACGATCCGACTGCGATCCTTCAGGATTTCATGGATCCGCTCTACCCCGAAAAACATGAAAAAACATCCATCCCAATCGACATTTCTTCACAAAGTGAAAAACTCCAGTTTGTTCCTAACCTACCGTGATGCCTTCGAATTGGCCACAGGATACCGGATTTCCCTGGGAATGACGCACGAGAATGCGAATCCCGAAACCCTGATCGTTCCCGTGCCCGTGGGCCGGACATGTCCTCTGAAATTGATGGCCACCCGAACCGAAGGCTACGCGGATGAAACGCAGCACCGCAAGGCGTGCGTGAAAGGCCTGTTGGAAGCTTTCGCGCTCCAACTGGGCGATGAATCCAACCGGGCGATGCTTGAATCCGGGCAGGCCGGCAGTGGTGCCGTGATCAGGGCGAAAGAATATATATCCAAAAACATCGGAACCAAAATCCATCTCGATGACGTGGCGAACGCCGCGGGAATCTGCTCGTTTCAGCTATGCAGGATTTTCAAGCGCGATACCGGCATCACGATGACCGAATACATGAGCAGGAAAAGGGTGCAGAGCGCGAAAAATCTGCTGCGTGATCCTTATCGCCAGATCGCTGAAATATCAGAGCAAGTCGGGTTCACTTCTCTTTCCCAATTCGGGAGGAATTTTCTGAGGTTCGCGGGTGAATCCCCCACGGAATTTCGTTCAAGAATTAAAGAACTGGAGCATTGCGATCTGGCAGCGGCCTGATTATATTGCCTAGTGAATGAATAATGAAACCAAGGTCAGCGAGGACATACAGAGAGAATTGCACCATGCTTTGAAGGCTCTTTCTGATATCAAATATGCCCTTGATGAGCATGCAATCGTAGCGGTGACGGATGCGAACGGAACCATCTCATATGTGAACGACAAATTCTGTGAGATTTCCGGATATACGGAATCCGAGTTGTTAGGAAAAAACCACAGAATACTCAACTCAGGCTACCATTCCAAAGGTTTCTTCAAAGAACTATGGAAAACGATCAGTCAGGGATCCGTCTGGAGCGGTGAAATCCGAAACCGGCGTAAGGACGGGACGATTTATTGGGTAGGCACAACGATTGTCCCCTTTCTTGATGAACGGAAAAAACCTCACCAATACATTGCCATCCGCAGAGACATCACCCAACAGAAGGAATTGGAGAGGCAACTCCTTGATATCGCTGAAAAGGAACGCCTGCGCATCGGCAAGGAATTGCACGACGATCTCTGCCAGAGACTAGTAGCCATTGGATTGAAATGCGGAATAACGCACGGAGCCTTGGAAAAGGAAAGTCATGCGCAGGCGAAATTGCTGGAACCCACGATCAGGGAATTGCAGGAAGCCATAGCTCTGACGCGCACGATTGCGGCAGGGCTTTCTCCGGTAAACATGGAAGCGGAGGGACTGATGGAAGGGCTCAGGCATTTTACGGATACCCTGTCCGGGCGCTTTCAGATACCCTGCCGCTTCGATTGCCCGCAACCGGTCAAGGTCAGCAACGAGACGACAGCATCCAACATTTTCAATATCGCTCGGGAACTGATGAACAACGCAGCCAAACACGCGCAACCCAAGCGTATTCTCGTGGGGCTTTACAACTCGGAAGAAGGCTTGCGTTTGGAAGTGACCAACGATGGAAAACCCTTTTACGGACAGAAAACCATATGCGAGGGAATGGGACTTCGCTTCGCCCAGTCACGCGCCGATGCGATAGGCGCGGCTTTGGATTTTTTTCCGGGAGATCCCCCTGATGGCGGAACCCGGGCAGTCTGCACCGTGTCCCTTGCGGAAAAAGGAAGCGGCATCCGATCGTGACCGGGAAGGTCAATCGTTGCGCGGAAAGCGGCAAAAGAGAGCGAGATTGATGTCTTCGCAACATCCATCGTCGTTACCGAGATGGATGGATACTATGACGATGAAAATGTCAGGGAACGGCTGATCGAGTATGCGGGCGGTTTCAATGACTCCGGTCCCACTTGCGCGTATTTTTCCCAATGCGATGGGGATTTCCATTCCGAAGAGGCGATCCGCCATTCGTCCGATCTGGATTGGTTCCTGGAAGAAGGTAAGGAAGTTGCCCGCTCCATATGTGATTCCGAATCGTTATTGGTTCATCTCGATGTGGAGTATGTGAACTTCGATTCGCCCATCCGGGTCTTCACCGACCCGGGAAGAGCTTTTGAAATCCAGCAACCCGTCATTGATGTCATTGAGGAAGTCCTTTTGAAATGGGGAATCAAGCCGCTGCATCTCGTGACAGGTCAGGGGCACCATTTTGTCTGGAGCGTTCCGCGTCATTCGGCATCCGAACGCGCGCTGGCAAGACTGGCACCGGCACAGGAATGGATGGAGAGAGCTTACAAACGCACGTCATGCCGAATCGAAACGGCGAACTGCACCACATGGATACGGCCGTTTACGGGTCTTGGCATGGTGATGGAATATTTCGCCAACGAGGTGAAAAAATTCGCCTCCGAGCGCTCTCCCGTAACGGTCGACACCACGGCGGTGATCTCCGGTCCAAGGGCGCATGGAAGACCGAGGGAAATCGTGTCGCTGGATATTTCCGAATACGGCGATCCGATCCACACCCGGATGATACGCATGCCATTCTCCAGATACATGAAACAGCAGCGCACCTGGATATCGGGCTTATTCGATCACCAACACCGCCATTCCGAGATGTTCGTATTGCCCCTTCATGAAATGAGCATCCGGGAAGCCATCGCGATCCGCCAGAACGAGAAAGCGGTCAAGGATCTGGCAAAACGGGCCTCCGTCCGGATTCCCGATGGAAGCCGGGGAATGAATCGCCTGCTTTCCGAATATCTCGCCTCTCCGCTGAGAAAATTTCATGAGAAATACTACAGGGAAAAACAGCATCCCGAGGAACGATGGTGGGATACCTATGCCCGCACGGATCTGTCCACCCTGCCCTCATGCGTGCGTTGGATCATTGAAAATCCCAACGATTTGCTGCTCAAACCGGCGGGAATCCAGATGGTGGTGCGCTCACTGCTGGCAGAGGGCTGGCATCCGCGTCACATAGCTGGCTTCATCACGTTCAGGTTTCACGACCCAACAGCAAACTGGGGTGATACATGGGTGCACTATGATCCGGGCGTGAGAGCGGAGTTCTATACCCGGTTGTTTGCCGGTCAGGTGGCTACCGGAATTGACAAGCTCATCGACTACAACTGCATCTCATCCAAGGAAAAAGACCTCTGCCGTGCGAACGGTGAGAACTGCTCTCTCGCATCACTGTGCGAAAAACTCAACACCAACCCTACCGAATGATGTCCGATTGGCCCATTGGAATCTCAACCGGGTGCTTTTACAAGACACCCATTACCGACGTCCTAGAAGATATAAGGGACGGCGGATTCACCCTCATGGAAATCTGTTCCTCGCCGAGTCATCTGCCATACCATGACGCGGACGCGGTGAACAGGGCGCGAGACAAGATCCACAAACTCGGACTCGAAGCATTCTCATTCCATGCTCCTTTCGCCAGCCACATCGACATCACCGCACTTGACGGAGGACAACGCCAGAAGGCGCTCGAGGAGCTTCTTGCAGCGTGCGAGGCGGCGGCAATCATCGGCGCCCGCCATATCGTCATCCACCCGGGTCCAGAACGCGAAGGCAAACCCCGTGACGAGGAACTCTATCAAAGGATGAGAAACGCCTCAAAAGTCCTGTCCATGGTCGCCGCACATTGCCGGAAACTAGGACTGCAACTTTTACTGGAAAACATGCTTCCCCATCTGCTTTTCGGGCACACCAGCGACATTCTCTACATACTCGGCGCGATCAAGGAAACCAACGTCGGCACCTGTCTCGATACCGGGCACGCGAACTTGTCCGGGGAAATTTTCAATGTCGTTCACAAAATGTCTGGGCATCTGCGAATGATTCACGCCAACGACAACAGAGGCGACGGAGACTCTCATCTTGTTCCCGGTGAAGGAACCATCGATTGGACGCAAGTCATTCACGAACTGACCAAGGCGAATTTCCGCGGAACCGTGATTCTAGAACTCGCCGGAGACGAAGGCATATCACCTCGGCAAATGCTGGAGCGTGGTCGAAACGGGAGGCAGTTTCTTCAGGATATTTGCCGCAGGGAGGCGGTTCCGTTTTTTCCCGATCAGGCGCAATAAGCGAACTTCGCAGGGCACGATCCGACGAGCCACAGGCTGCGTTCCACGGAATAATAACAAGGAAAGAAAAGCGGGGGCACGGTGTGCACCCGAACTTCAGCTTTCCTGCGGGAGCGACAAATCCGGCGAGACACTCCAGCAGAGAAACAGAACTGACCGGAACAAATAAAAAGGGGCTGTACTAGCTAAGGCTTATTGCTGAGACTGTTTTACCCAGTATTTTAGCTGCTTCAAGAGCATTTGATGGTTACCTCCATTGAAGCGCCATTCACACTCCTTCAAAAACCAGTGAAAGTTCTCTTTTTTGATGCCATTAAATCTTC
>JBIKNX010000031.1:0-17101 GCA_044358435.1 Luteolibacter sp. | reverse complement strand
TTGGTCATACGCATCAATGATGCGTTCGCGTAAATCGATGGATAGTGGTTTGGCCATCCACAAGTATTTCTTTTTCACACATAAAAGTACAGACCTTTTAGGTGCATCTTTATTTAAAATGCTCTAGCACCGGACAAGAAAAGCTGATGTTGTTACACTCACCGATCCGTTGACCGACGAGGACGCCGATGGCCTCACCAATTTGATGGAGTATGCCTTGGGTGGTAATCCCAGAATCCCTGATGCTACCGAAAAAGGTTCTTCCTTCGAAGTGGTTAAAGATCAGTTCGGTGACTTCATTTACTATATCCACACAGAGCGTATTGACGATCTTCAGCTTATGATCCTGACCAATTCATTGATATTCTGTGTGTTACGACGCAAAATTGCGGGAGGGAGAAAATGGAGAGTCCCCGCCATGTCGCTTTGCTCCATTGCCGCCACGATTCCATCACCGTATCGGTGACACAGGATGCATTGCGCCGAGAGGTGCCAAAGGATCTTGCCCCAATAAGCCGCACCGCAACTACGGTGATGAACTGGCACTCAATCGCACAAACATCACAGTTGCCGGAGGAAGGCTGAGCCTCAAGACCCTGTCTGAGTCTGCAAGTGAGAGCGGGTCAAGTGGCGCATAGTCATGCGTCTCATCCACAACAAATCGCTCCACTTTGACATCCCCTCCAAGGGGAAAGTCCTTCAGTGCGATTTGCAGGTCAGCAGTCTTTCCCCTGTAATTGCTCAAGAGGAGGGCTGCTGATTTGCCGTCATCAGCCATACCGCAGCAGGCAGACACTCCATTGCCGCCTGGGGCCCCACCCACCGCAACGCGATTGGGCGTCTGGAGCAGTTGGTGAAAGGCTTTGAAGGCGAAGAATACTTTGCCGGGTTCGCCAAATTCATCGAACATGCTCCACGGCGAATCATCAGCCGTGTAATAATGCGCCCTGTCCAGTGGGACGTCCTGCATCTGCATCAGGGCCGAGGCGGCAAACGCAGCCGACTCATGGTTCCTGTTGCGAGCAAAGGCCGCGCGGACACTTCCTGGCGGCTTACCCTGTTTCCAGGAAACTTTGTCGAACCCTTCGATCATCGGACGCCATTCCGTACACAAGCTCTCCGCCTTCTTGAACCCATACTCATCCAGAAGCGAGCGTACCAGCCGGGCATCATCCATCAGATCGGTCGGCGTGTCTGAGTAACGATGCCACGAAAAAAAATCCAGCGGCAGCTTCTGGTCGCGGCAATAAGCAAGGAAAGGCCGCGTGTAGCTTCCTTTGACAAAAGCGACCTGGCCACCGATTTTCAGATCCGGATTGTAAGCCTTGATTGCGGTTGCCGCGGTGCGGTATAGGTCAAAATATTGCTGAGGTGTTCCAGTCCACATCTGCGGACCGATGTCAGGCTCGTTCCAGATCTCGAAGTATTTGATCCCATACTGTTTCCCGCCAGCCCATCCGTCGTTGTAGTGCTTGATGACATTGACGCAGATCTTCGCCCATTTCTCAAAATCGGCAGGCGGCTGCGTATGATACCGGGTTTTGTGCTCGATGCTGACTCCAAGCCTGAAAACGATCTCCGCGCCCCGCTCTGCGATGGGGGCGAGGTATTGGTCGGTAGGACCGAACACATAATTTGCAGGATCATCCGCGTCGGCATGGAACAGCGGGAAAATCGCCGGGATATCCACCACATTCGGATTGGGCCAATGGCAATCGTGCAGGCGCACGCTGGGAAATGCCGCCTCCTTGTGGCGGGCGTTCATGTCCGCCGTATGGTTGCCGTCAACAAACGGTCCGTTGTTCACCCCATTGAGCGGACGGATTTTTCCCACTGGCTTCGAGAAGTCCACAGCCAGTTCGAGCGTTGCGGACGAAGGCACGCTCTCCGCCGCAAGCCAATGCATGCTCAACAGCGCCATGACTGCGGATATGGATACTCTCATGGCTGCATTTGTTTCATGTTGATGTTTCTGCATACGTCGCGGCGGGATCAGGTTCATTCATGTGTGTCGGTGGTCGTCTCACTTTCGCTTCCAATCCTTGGGCAGTGGCGGACGGATGGTGCCAGATGCATTCTCCGCGTGATAGATTCGGATCAACTCCGCAAAGGCCTCGTTGCATGTGTCATTCGGCTTGCCGCCGTTGGTTTTCAATTCCGAGTCCAGCAGCGCCCGCAGGTAGAGCTGGCGCCAGCGCCAGGCGTTCTTTGCCTGGGGTGTGAGCAAATCGTCGATCCGCCGCATGGTGGAATAGGCTTCTTCGGCGCCGGGATCCGCCTGAGGTTTGGCACCTTTGGATGGAAACCAGTTCATTTCCAGTGGCACTCCTTCGAGCTTCCCGGGCCACCAGCGCATGTGATGGTTCTGTTCCAGCGTTTTGATGACGCCTTCCACGTCTGCGACCACATCCGGTGAAAATTCAAAGGCGATGTATTCCTTCACCGTCTCCTCGGCCGGTTGGTCGTTCCAGTAGAACTGGCTGTACACGATCTTGGTCAGGTCCTCGTAGATGCCCTCGGAATAGGGATAGCCACCATCAAGCCTCTGCTTCTGCGCATTCCATTGCGCCTGCGCGCGGCCGGTGAGCGGCGTGGCGCCGAAACCGCCCCATGGGAAGGTGCCGTGCATGCTGATCTCCGGGAAACCCACGACCGGCAGGTCTTGCCTCAGTGTTGGGGTCGTCCCGCCGGGCTGTTGATCCACGCCACCCAAACCCGAGGCGGCGGGCAGGACATTGCCCTCGTTGACCAGTCCATCAACCAAGCCCTTCCGCTCACCGAGTTGTTTCATGACCGATGCGAGTTCGGTTTGGTCCATGTACCAGGTGGAGAGTAAAATCTTGGTTCCGGGCATCTTCTGGCGCGCAAGTTTGCCAACTTCCTCGACACACTTCATGAACCCATTGGAACCCCAGGGCTTGCACTCCGCGCAGCCGCAGCCGCCTTGATCATAGGGCCAGATCCAGACCGAGCGGGGTTTCAAGTCCGCTGCCCAGTCGAACTCCTCGCCGAGGATCTTCAGGATGTATTTCATGCCCTCCGGCTTGCTCGGGCAAACGGCGCACGGGTAGTAGCCGCCGCGTCCACCGCCTGGAGCCGCGCGCAGTTCAGCGGGAGAATTTCCGTAGGCCTCATTGCCGATGACAAGGAGCGAAACATCCATGCCGATCCGCTTGGCCGCCGCCATGATATCGTGCAGTCGCTTCCGGAAATCCACCGCCTTCGGATCATCGACACCGTTGAAATGATGCGCGTCATACCATACGACCAGTTCATTGAGGCCCCACAGGGCGAGGTCCTCGACGTAGCGCTGGATCTCCTCGACAGGCGCCTCGTGATAGAAGTTGTGGAAGTGGGTCGCAAAATAAATGCCGCGCGCTTGACGGGTCGGCACCGACGTGCCGCGCCACGTGCCGGGAGTGAAGCCACCCTGGTCGTAGCGGGAGGTTCTCAGAAATTTTCCGGTTCCCGCCACAAGCCCGCGCTCGTCGTTGCCGACAATGCGCACGCCTCCGCCTTTGCGGTCTTCGATCCTGAACCCTTCCTTGCCGATGCCTTGCTCCATGGTCATCTCCACCACCAGCTTCGCCTCGCCGCTTGTGCCAACCTTGGCATCACAGCGCTGCTGGATCTGGCGCGTGAGCACGTTGCCGAGATTGCGCAACACCGGAGTGGCGTCAGCCGGCAACACAAGCCGCACCGACGATATCCCCCGGGGCTGATTCCCAGCTGCCAGCAGGTTCGAACCTAACAATCCCAACGCAATCAAGAATGCTCTTCTCATGTTGTCTTCTGCTTATTGTTGTTGCAGCAGTTCCTGCATATTCCGTGGAGGTGCTTTATCAGCATCCGCCTTACCCTTCGATTTCATGGCAGGGTTATCCCCGGCAGGCCTGACCTCGATCTTCCTGCGGCTGACTGTCGGCCCCTTGTGCCTCACGCCGTCGGGATGCGCCCTGGCATTGAGCAGATATCTGCCGCTTTCCTTCGGCACCGTAACCGACAGCTCCAGCGTGGTCTTTCCGGTCGCGTCGATCCGGAACGGTTTCTTGTCGGAAGCCAAGATCTTGCCCTCTGGAGTTTCCAGCGACAGCACCAGTTCTCCGGAGGCGGGCTCCTGGTCGTCGTTGACCAGCACCACCTCGAATTTCCGTTCCTCTCCGCCGCGGATCGGCAACCACGGGCTGCGCGGGGATTCCGGGTCCGGATCGCCATCGCCCCAGAACTTCAGATAGACGCCGAGCGGTTTGAAGGCGTCCAACATGTATTTCTCGAACTCCGGATAGAGCCGCAGGCTTACCGGATCGGCGAAGTCGCCGAAATGGTACGGCCCGGGATCACGCGGAAGATAGGATCCGAAGTATTGATAGTCGAGGATGCCGGCGGCGCAGCGCTCGGCGCGCCACATTTCCGTCAGCGCGGCGGTGAGGTAGAAGCGGTAGTCCTGGCGCTCGGCGAGGGGGATGTTTTCATAGATACCCCGGGTGATGTCCAGGGGCCTTCCGTCCGGATAGAGCCAGAGCCAGGCGTATTCGTTAATGATGCAACAACGCCCGGTCTTGCCGCCGGACTTCCGCCATCCATCCACATAATCATCCGGAGCGAAGGTGCCGTTGAACAAGTCGAGGGAGTTGAGGCGCGACAGCGTGCGGAAACGCATGTGCATGTTCACGAGATAGCTGTGCATCTCGCAGACATCGCCGGGGCCGGCGGGCGGGCTGTCATTGAAGTCCCAAGCCCTGTTCGACAGATCGAGGGGACGCACGGCGTTGATGATGCCGGACAGCTTGTCCCAGTTGCTCTCGTTGCTGGCATCCCACATGAAGATGCACGGGTGGTTCCAGTGGTCGCGCATCCAGCGGCCGTATTCCTTGACGAACTCATCGACGGACCACCGTTCCGCCACGGGGGGCAAATGCGGCCCCCAGACCCAGAAGAGCGGCTCGGCCTGGACGAGGATTCCCTCCTCATCGGCGATCTCCAGCCACATGTCGGGGACGGCGCCAACGCTGAACCGGAGCGCGTTCCAGTTCATCCTCTTGGGAATGTCCGCGATGAGCTTCTTGACCCACTCTCGGTCCCATGGCCGATGGCCGCAAAGCGGGTCCTCGAAATACAGGTGCAGCTCGATGTTGCCGCCGCGCAGGTAATACGGTTTGCCGTTCAGGTAGCCGGTGCGGCTGGCGTTGTCGAAGCGGTATTCGCGCATCCCGAAGCGCGTCACCTGGCTGTCGCCGCCGGTGCGGGTCTCGACGGCGTAGAGAAACGGATCCTCGGGCGACCACAGCCGCGCGGCGGGGATCTTGACCGTTTGAGTGAACGTCTTTTCCTCGCCTGCCCCGAGCATCTCGCGGAGCGGTTCGGAACGGGCCACCTCCTTGCCCGCTTTCCACTCGCGGATGGCGTGGACGAGTTCTACCTCACGCGCCGGGCCGTGGTTTTTCACCTTCGTCTGGATGATCACTTCGGAACTGTCGATGCGCGGCGCCACCTGGATCGTCTCGATCACCGGGTTGTCGCAGAGGATCAGACTAACATCATCGTAGATGCCGGGCGTCCACTTGTGTTTCGAACTGTATACACCGGCACCCGGAATGTTTTCCGGCAGGACGGCCGGATGTGCGCCGATACGGACAACCAGTTGGTTCTCGCCTGACCAGTTGATGGCATCGGTCAGGTTGTAGTAGCCCGCGGTCCAGCAGCTCAGATGCTCCCCGACTTCCCTGCCGTTCAGCCAGACCTTGGTGCCAAACTGCGATTTGCCGATCTTGAGCAGGGCCACTTCACGCTTGACCGGCGGCGCGAAGGTCCGCTGATACCAGAAGTAGTTGCGTTTGTTCACCGGGATGCCGATCACCGGCAGGGGATCCTCCGCGCCGAGCATCGCCTTCGTGCTTCCCCAGGGATAGGCTCGATCCTCGCGCGCGAAGCGCTTGAAGTAATAGTGGCTTGCGAACAGGTCCACCTCCGGGAACGAGGGTTTGGCCTGGTTCACCAAACCCGGCACGGCGACGGCATGGTCGAATGCCGCCGGCATCTCATTTGCGGAAACGCTATCGGCGATCTGCCAGGTGCCGTTCATGGAAACGACCGTTCGGCCTTCAGCCCCAAATGCAACTGAGCTCAACACACACAAACCTGCGAAAACTCCAATCAACAATCTCATATCCCTATCAACTTTATACAGGTTCTTATAGGCGATCCTAACATTCGGATCGATTTTCCCATGCCTGCTTGCTGCCGCATTGGCGAGCAGCGCGGCGAGGGCGCTGGCGAGAGGAAGCGAAATGCGGGCGGAAGGGAATGCACGGAACTTCATAAGTGACTTCAGAATACACGAATCCGTAATCCTGGGAATACATGGAACAGCTGTAATCGTTTCTATTCCTGCTATTTTCGCTTCCGTTGCCCGAATGCGGGAAGAGAAAACCTCCATGCGGAACATCAGGCCACCAATGGCGGATTGGGAAGCGCTCAAAAATCCTCCCTGAGAACGGTATGGACCGTCGCGATGGCCTGATCGATCTCGGCTTCGGTATGGGCATTTGAAATATACCAAAGCCCGCGGCCGATGATTCGGACACCGCGGTTCTGAAGGCCGGCGACAAACTTGGCACCCTTCGCCTTGTCGAGGGCAAGCGTGTCGCGGTAATCAACGGAGGTCTCCAGATGCGAGAAACCGGTATGGAACATCGGCCCCATGCCCTGCACGCGGAGGTTTTGGCCGGTGGCGCGGGCGGCTTCGCGGATGCCCTCCATGAGGCGCAGTCCGAGGCTGTAGAGCTTGTCGTGGGTCTTCTCCGCCTCAAGAATCTCGATGGTGGCCATGGCGGCGGCGATGCATGGATTGTTGGAGTTCATCGTGCCGGCATGGATCACGCGGCCTTCGGAAATGAGTTTCATGATGCTGGCTTTTCCAACGAGGGCGCTGATCGGGTAGCCGCTGGCCATCGCCTTGCCAAAAATCCCTAGATCCGGGGTGATGCCGAAGCGCGCTTGGGCGCCGCCCATGGAGAGGCGGAAGCCGGTGATCACCTCGTCAAAGATGAGCACGATCCCATACTGGTCGCAGAGTTCGCGCAGGCCTTCGAGAAAACCCGGCTTGGGCGCAATGCACCCGCTGTTGCACATCACCGGCTCGGTGACGATGGCGGCGATTTCGTGGTGATGCTTCTCCACGGTGGCTTTCACGAGATCGAGGTCGTTCCATGGCCGGAGAATGATTTCCTCTTTGATTCGCTCCGGAAGCCCTTCGCTCCAGAGCGGCACATCGGGATTTTCCCGGGAACCGAGCTCCGACACATCCTTGGCGCCGAGGCCCAAGGCGACATTGTCGAACCAACCGTGGTAGTGGCCCTCGAAACGGAGAATCTTTTGTTTGCCCGTGTGGGCGCGCGCCAAGCGGAAGGCAGCGTGGTCGGCCTCCGATCCCGAGAGGCAGAAACGCATCAATTCGGCACAAGGGATGATGGACTGGAGCTTCTCGGCGAGTTCCAGTTCCATGAGGTGCTGGCCTGCGAAAAGCTGACCCTCCGCGCTGTAATCGGCGACTTTCTTGAGCACATGCGGATGGCTGTGGCCGAGGATGAGCGGCCCCTGGCTGAGCGTGAAATCCAGCAGTTCGTTCCCGTCCACATCCCAAAGATGGGAACCCGCGCCTTTCTCATAAAAGACCGGGCACGGGTGGCTGAATTTACGGAATTCGCTGGAAACGCCGCCAGCCATGCAGTTGCGGGCGCGTTCGTTGAGGGCTTGGGATTTTGTATAGGACCGTGGTGCTATGTTCATGGTTGCAGATTGTGTTTGGTGTAAGGGTTTCAGTGGTGGGTCCAGCCGTTGTCCACATGCAGGGACTGGCCGGTGATCGGACGGCTCGCCTCGGAGGCGAAAAAGTGGAAGGTGGGCATGACATCGATCGGGTGGATGCGACCGGGAATGCACTGGTTCCGGTTCACGAGAGCGAGGATTTCCTCCTCGGAGCCCAAGTCGCATTCCTTTTCGACAACCACGGCACCGAGAACGATGCAGTTCACGCGCACGCCGTCGGCGCCCAGGTCACGGGCCAGGCCGCGCGTCAGGCCGATGATGCCCTGCTTGCTCGCGTTGTAATGGGCCAGGTGGGGCATCCCGATATGGGCGGTGATGGACCCGACATTGATGATGGACGAGGATTGCAACGGTCGCATGAGTGGGATTGCCGCCTGGCAGGAATGCCAGCATCCATCGAGGTTGGTGCGCATCACGGCATTCCAATGCTCTGTGCGCATCTCCCCTGCGGGAATCCTCGGGTCGATTCCGGCGTTGTTGATGAGCACATCAAGCTTCCCGAACGTTTCCCGGATCTTTTCCGCCACGGCCTGGGCATCCTCCGCGTGGGTGACATCTTGATTTAGGACGAGCGACGAAGGGTGCCCGCGTTGTAGCTCGTCCTGCAGACGGGTGTCTGGGTTCCGCATGGTCGCGATGACGGCGGCTCCCTTTTGCGAAAAGCTCAACGCCAGCGCGCGCCCGATTCCTCGACTGCATCCCGTGATCCACACGGTCTTGTTTTTCAGGTCTTCCATGATTTTGGTCTCAGTTGAGTGTGGATTGGCGGTAATTCGGCGCGGCGAGGTTGAAGATTTCCGGCAGCCAACGAATGCCAAGCCCCGGACCTGCCGGCGCGAGCATTCGACCGGCATCGACCGGGAAGGAACCCTCGATGAGCTTGGGATAGACGAGTCGCAAGTGGGCCCGCACTGTTTCCTGCCAAGCGACATTGCTGTTGGCGATACCCGCCTGAACGCCGGCCATCAAGGTGAAGGGACCGGTGCAATCGTGATAGACCACAGGCACATTGTGAAATTGAGCCAGGTGGGTGATCCGCACGGTTTGGGAAATTCCGCCAACCCATGTCGGGTCGATCATGATGTAATCGGCACACCGCTCGCGGAGCGCGATGGCGAAATCATCGGGGCCCGAAAACATTTCGCTCACCGCCATCGGAATGCCTGTCATGCGGCGCAGGTCGGCCATGGCGTGGATCGAGTCCGGACGGATCAGATCCTCGACCCAGAGCGGATTGAGGGGTTTGAGCGCCTCGGCGATGCGGATGGCCGCAGGCAACTGGAAAAACCCATGGCCATCGAGCATGAACTCGATGCGGTTGCCAAAACGGGTACGGATCGCATGGAGCGGCGCAAGGGCTGTCTCGACATCCTTCATGCTGATGTGAAGCGGGCCGCCGGGCTTGTGTGCCGCGAAATCGAGAGGCCAGCATTTGAAGGCCTGGTAGCCCTCATCAAGGAGGGATTCGATATAGGCCTCGGGTTCATTGACGAGCGACCAGTAGTCGTTCAGTGGAGCTTTATCCCCGACATCGCCGTGTCCGGGCCATCCTTGCGGATCCGCATGGGCGCTCGCGCGGGCGCCGTAGGTGGCTCCGCCGCTGCTGTTGTAGATGGCCAGGGCATCCTGCGCTTTGCCTCCGAGAAGTTGCCAGACGGGTTGGCCTGACGCCTGACCGAGAATATCCCAGAGAGCCAGATCAATTGCGGAAAGCGCCCGCAACTCACAGCCCCTCGCTCCGAAATTGGCAGCGCGCTCGTAGAGGAAACGCCAGTGCTTCTCGACATCAAGGGGGTTCGCTCCGAGAAGGCGGCGTGCCATCCAATCGTGCGTCATCGCAGCGACGGCGTGTGGAGCGTAATAACTTTCCCCGTTTCCGATGAAACCCTCGTCGGTATGGATGCGGAGCGCGATCAGCCCCGGCATGACATGATCTGGGATGCTGGTTTCGATCTTCGTGATTTTCATGGGGAATTTTTTTAGAGCTTGTGGGGAACGCAGGTCTGCTTCTGGAATCCAAGGCCGCTGATGCCCAACTCCAAGACATCGCCAACCATGAGATACTGCGGCGGCTTCATTCCGAGCCCCACGCCGGGAGGTGTGCCTGTCGAAATCACATCGCCCGCCTCGAGAGTCATGAACTGCGAAATGTAACGAACGATCTCCAGGCACCCGAAGATCATCGTGCGGGTGTTGCCAGTTTGGCGGCGCTCGCCATTCACATTGAGAAACATATCGAGCTGCTGGGGGTCCTCGACCTCATCCGCTGTCGCCAGCCAAGGCCCGAGGGGGTTGAAGGTGTCGCAGGACTTGCCCTTGTCCCACTGGCCGCCGCGCTCCAACTGAAAGGCACGTTCCGAAATATCGTGGGAAACGCAATACCCCGCAATCCGGCTCTTGGCCTCCTCGACCGAGTCGAGATACCTCGCCTCTTTTCCGATGACGATACCCAACTCGACCTCCCAATCGGTCTTCTCGCTGCCGCGTGGGATTTGCACCTCATCATAGGGGCCGACGACCGTGCCCGGAGCTTTCATAAAAAGGATCGGCTCCAATGGGATCGGCATGCCCGACTCGGCGGCGTGGTCGGAATAGTTCAGGCCGACGCAGACGACTTTCCCCGGACGCGCCACGCAGGAGCCCCAGCGCTCGGTTTCGGGGACAACAGGCAGACCTCCTGCGGCGCAGAGCGAGCGCAGTGTCTCAATGTCTCCGCTTTGGAAGAATTCCGAGTTCCAGTCGTTGAAATGGCGGGAGCAATCATAGCGCACGCCATCAATGAGCACACCGGGCTTCTCCTTATTGAAGATTCCGAATCGAATCAGTTTCATGGTTGTGTTGGTTGGTTGAGTTTGCGGTAGGGAAAATGCCCGAGGCGACTGGCACAGGGGCCGGGAGTGTCCAGATGAAAGGCTTTGTGGGGAATGGCTGCGTAGGCGTCGCGGTAGGCGACGGCGGCTTTGACGACGATCACGTTGAAGTCCGCAGGCTCGATGCCGACGCTGCGGAATTGTCCGAGATCCATGGGTGGCGTCTTGCGCGAGGTGATCAATACGGTGATGCCTTTCAGTTCGACGACGGCGCAGCGGCCCATGTCTATCCGGGCGCCCAGCATCGATGCGAGGTGGCTGCGCTTGTCCTCCAGTTCAAACCCACCGTCATGGATGGAACGGCAAAGCCCTTCGATCGCCACGGGTCCTTCGTCCATTTTGGAACCTTTGCCTCCAAGTGAGAGGCGGATTTTTTCGCCGGGGCGGCACCGCGCCACTGCATGTGGATCGTTGATGGCGAGCAGTGCGTTTTTGATCCCATGCCGGAGCAGGAATCTCAATGCGCCGGTGCCATCGCCAGGCGCGCCGCCGCCGATGTTGTCCGAGGATTCCACCAGAATCACGCTGGGAGGCGCATCGCCACACCCGGCGCGACGGATTCCTTCCAGGATTTCGCTTTCACTGGCAAAGGAAACCCGCGCGCGCTGGTCTAGCGAGACAGCCAGCGCCTCCATCCGGTCCAAGGCCTTTTGAGCGATTTCCCCGGCTCCCGCCTCATGGACTGCAGTGAGACAGACCCCGGTGTCCGGCGTGTCGGCATAGGAGTAGCCCGCAAAAATGCCCAGATCCCATAGCTCAGGGTGCGAAATTTCGCATTCCCGGGCCAGACGCTCCAGATCCACCATTGGAGAGTCCGATGTGCCGGTGGCGAATGGCGCCCAGAGCAGGGAAAGCTGACGCACCATTGTGTGGCATTTGCGCGCTTCAGTGAGGGACCGGTGAAGATAACCGGCGCAACGGACTGCAGCCTCGTAGGCATCCCTGTGTGGGTTTTCACGGTAGGGGAAAAAGCCGAGATTCGCACCCTCCATCGATCGACCTATATTGCCGTGAAGATCGAGAACACCAAAAATCGGAACGCCGCCGCCCAGCAGCGCGCGCAGTTCGCGGATCACAGCTCCCTCCACATCATCGCAGGATTCCGTAACCATCGCGCCATGCAGCGCAAGGCAGACGCCGTCGATGTCAGACGAGCGATCCACGGCATCCCGAAGAGCGTGCAAGAACCTTTCCAAAACCTCGTCCCGCGCCATCGCGCCGGGCATCCCGAAAATGTCCATAGCAGGCACGATATCCCAGCCAAGGGAACGTCCTGTCGTGAGGATCGCGTCGAGCGGGGACTGATCGCCTTCAGCCTTCAGGAGATCCTCACCCATCCGGATTTCGAACCCTTCAAGACCCGTTCGATCGTCGAGGAAAGTATGCGACTCATGGAACAGCCGGCCAACGAGAACGCAGGGTTTGCGTGCGTTCATTGACGCACCTCCCAAGGGCAATGAGGAAACGCACATCTGTGGGGTGCGGCGTTTATGGAGTGGTTGAGATTCACTGTTAACTCTGAGATTCATGAATGCTAGCGCCCCATAACGACTATGGGAATGGATAGAACTGCTTTTTTCGTTTCTATTCCTGCTATACGCGCTGAAAGTTTGCAGGTTTTCTGGACTTGGGAATTATGGCCATTTACCAGAGTCTCCATGAGTATTCTCATCAACCTAAACTGCCAACTTGGAGAAAACCCGCTCTGGCATCGAGCAAGCCAGAGCCTTTACTGGACCGACATCGAGGGCGGAATGATTCATCGTCTCGACACGCAAACAGGAAAACATGATGTCGTGTATCGAGGAACTCCAGTGGGTGGCTTCACTTTCCAAGCCGACGGCAATCTCCTTTTATTTCGCAGCAGGGATATCGTCCTGCTCCATCCCGACGGACGCCTCACGACGCTGCTGGAATTTTCGGATGAGGGCATGCTCCGCTTCAACGATGTGATCGCCGATCCGGCAGGGCGGGTTTTTGCGGGAAGCATTGGTAAGAACGCCGAGAGCGGCGGACTTTATCGCGTCGATTTGGATGGAACGATCACCCGCCTGCGGAGCGGCACGGGCTGTTCGAACGGAATGGGGTTCAGTCCGGACCAGAAGTTCTTTTATTGGACCTGCTCCACAACGCGGCGCATTTTCCGCTTTGATTACGACAGCGGAACCGGTGCGCTTGCAGCGCCTGTTTTGTTCCATCAAGCGCTGGAAAACGAAGGCATTCCCGATGGGTTGGCCGTCGATGCTTCCGGGCATGTCTGGTCGGCGCGCTGGGACGGCTTCGGCGCGCTTCGGCTCGATCCCCGGGGAAAGATTCTGGAGAAAATTTCGCTTCCGGTGGCTCAGATCACCTCGCTGTGTTTCGGCGGCCCGAATCTCGACCGTCTCTACATGACTTCAGCCGGCGGAGAACCGGACTCGAACACCCACGACGGGGCCGTCTTCGAAATGCAAGTCCAGCACCCAGGTCTGCCGGAATTCGAGTCCAGAATTCGATCAGCCCCGGCATGCTAGTTTCAAAAGTCCCTGCGGAAATCAACGCGCAGGATTTTGCTGCCCATGGTCCGGATTAAGTTCACCGAGGCGCCTTTTGGGAGCTTGGCGGAAGGCACTCGGTGATTGTCCGGTCAAGCCGCGGAAACGGACGCTGAAATGTTGTGCGTTGGGGAGCCCGCATATCAAGCCGATCTCCTGAACCGGCAGATCGGTAGTCAGTAGGAGATGTTTGGCTCTTTCGATGCGGTGGATCTCAAGAAACTTCATCGGTGCCAGTCCCGTGAATTGACGGAAAAGGTGGGCGAACCGCGAGGGTGACAAACCCGCCACGCGGGCCAGTTCCTCGACCGGCAGTTCTTCGCCCAAGCGACCGTCGATGTGGGCGACGACGCGTTGAATCCGCTCGTCCGGAATTTGCTGGTTTTGCAAACCATGTTCCCGAAGGGCGAGCAGGAGGACACGTTCCATGGCGTTCTCCGCCAGCAGCAACTCGGGTGGCTGGCTTTTCCACCAGCGTATCAAATCACGAAGCCCGGCCTGCACCTCCATCCACACCCGGGAATCCCGGAAAGTAACCGCGATCGCCTGGGAGTCACCTCTAGGCGCGGGCAACACCGGACGCAGTCTCATGCGAGCATCGAAAATCATCCAGATCTCACGCTGTCTCTTCCGCACGGTCAAACGGTAAGGAGTGTCCGGCGCAAGGAGCACGCAACTGTTTGCGGGAAACAGCAAGGTTTCCTTCGCGCAGGCAATCTCAGTCAGGCCGGACAGGAAAAAACCCGCCGTCCAAAACGGAAATCCGGGTTTGCGCTCGATTTGTAGGCCGCTTCCCTGATGGCTGATTCCAGCAGAGATGATCATGGTCGTGCTTGCTGCATTCGCAATGGAATAGTCGGCATATCCGGTCGGTGTCGAGAAAATAGCAGAAACAGAAACGAATACGGCAGATTGGTACATTCCCAAAATCCCTCTTATCTGAACAGAATGCTTCGACATTTCACCGGCAACCAACCATGTCCGAGGAAACCGAATTAAGCCATCCGCCCCATGGACTGCGAGCGGGGCTGAAACAATCGACCATTTTTCCAACATGACCACCACACCCATCCCCACTTCCGGTTGCAGCCGTTTCCGGCTCTACATGATCGTACTGGTTGCCGCCACCGGCGGTTTCCTCTTCGGCTACGATCTCTCGATCATCAGTGGAGCGCTGATCTTCCTGGAAAAGCATTTCCAACTCGACAGCTCCGGCACGGGCTTCGCCGTCAGCAGCGCGATTCTCGGCTCAATCGCCGGCCCCTTGGTCGGCATGTGGCTCAACGATGCCGTTGGTCGTCGTGCCACACTGTGGGTCGCGGCAGCCTGCTTTCTAGTCTCGGCAATCGGCACCGCGCTCCCCCGCACCTTCGTCGATTTCTGTATCTGGCGTGCGGTCGGCGGGATCGGTGTCGGCCTGGCGGCGATGACCTCGCCGATGTATATCGCCGAGATCGCTCCCTCGCACCTCCGCGGGCGACTCGTCACGGTCAATCAACTTGCTATCGTCATCGGCATCAATATGGCGGTCATTGTCTCCTACCTCCTCTCGTTCGGTGGTCACTGGCAGTGGATGTTCGCCTCGGAGGTGGTGCCAATCGTTCTGCTTGTCTTCGGGTTGTTCTTTGTTCCGAACAGCCCGCGCTGGCTGGCCGCGAAAGGCCGCAACGACGAGGCGTTGGGGGTGCTGGAGTCGATCAACGGCTCCGAGCAGGCGGCTCGCGAACTCGCCGACATCCGTGCCGAGCTTGGAGAGGAACGCGGCACCTTTTCCGAGTTGTTCATGCCCGGCCTGCGTAAGGCGCTTTTGATCGGCCTGCTGATCATGATCTTTTCCCAGATCAACGGGGTGAACATGATGCTGCTCTTCGGCCCGTCGATCCTCCAGAAAGCGGGCATCGGCGATGCCAGCCAGTCGATCTTTTTCACCATCTATCTCAACCTTGTGATCCTCATCTCGACGATTGTGGCATTCTGGTTAGTCCAGCGTTTCGGCCGCCGCCCGATCATGATCTGGGGCGTCACGGCAATGGCTGCCGGACACTTGATCATGGCCGCGAATTTCTACTTCGGAGGCTCGCCATATATCAACCTGCTGGCGATGTTCGTCGCCGCGGGTGCTTTCACTCTGAGCCTCGCGCCCTTGTCATGGGTGATCGTCTCGGAGATCTTCCCCAACCAAGTGCGGGCCAAGGCGCTGTCGATTGTCTGCGTGATGCTCTACCTCTCCTCGTTCCTGTGTGCGCAGTTTTTCCCGATGATCACCCAAGCGTTCCAGGACCACGCCGGGCATCCGGGTGGAGCCTACCTCGTTTTTGCGGCCATCTGCGGATCGTGCGTCGTCTTCTGTTGGAAATTCCTGCCGGAAACCAAGGATCTGACGCTCGAAGACATCGGACGCTTCTGGCTGCATCTGAAGGAAAACGGCGGGAAGCAAATCAAAACGGACGATTGATTTCCCCCGTGATCCCCTTCGGACAACTTGCCTCTCGAATCTCCGGTCAACTCGACACCGGTGAGACGCTACGACGCCTTTACGCCACAGACGCTTCGGAATACCAGGAAATGCCTGTCGGTGTGGTGTTTCCGGAGAATGAAAACGATCTACGCGAGGTGATCCGCTTCGCGCGACGCAATAGGCTCGGGTTGATCCCGCGGACGGCGGGCACATCGCTTGCTGGGCAGTGCGTCGGTAACGGGCTGGTCGTCGATGTCTCCCGCCATTTCACCGGCATCCTCGCGGTGGATGCAAGCACGCGCCGCGTCCGCGTCCAGCCCGGCGTGGTGCGCAACGAGCTGAACCACACGCTCGCCCCGCACGGTATGTTTTTTGGTCCGGAAACGTCCACCGCCAACCGCGCGATGATGGGCGGTATGGTCGGCAACAATTCGTGCGGCTCGAACTCGATGGCTTACGGCAGCACGCGCGATCATTTGGTTTCAGTGAAGGGCTTCCTTGCCGACGGGAGCGCGGTGACGTTCGCAGCAATGAGCCGTGAGGAATTCGAGGCGAAATGTTCGGGACCTGACTCGCTCGAAACACATATCTATCAAAAGTTGCGGGCGATGCTTTCCGATCCGGAAAACCGCCGCGCCATCACCGATAATTTCCCGCTTGCATCCATCCCGCGCCGCAACACCGGCTATGCGCTCGACCTGCTAATGGATGCCGATGTCTTCGACCCCGCATCCGAAAAATCCCTCAATCTCTGCAAACTCATCGCAGGTTCGGAAGGCACGCTGTTTTTCGCCACCGAGATCGAGCTCGACTGCTCACCGCTGCCGCCGCCGCACGCGGCCCTTGTTTGCGGGCATTTCACCTCCGTCAACGAGGCCTTGAAAGCCAACCTGCTCACGCTGGCGCACGCTCCCCACGCCAGCGAGCTCATCGACCGCCACATCCTCGAATGCACCAAATCGAACCTCTCCCAGCGGCGCAACCGGGACTTCGTGGTCGGCGATCCCGGCGCGGTGCTGGTGGTGGAAATCCGCCGCGACACGCGCGAGATGGCCGAAGCCGAGGTGAAGTCCCTGACTGAATCCTGGTGTGCTGCGGGTTATGGTTATGCCGCACCCGTATTATGGAACGAGGAGGGTCACAAAGTATGGGAGCTGCGGCGCGCCGGACAAGGACTGATGAGCAACGTGGTTGGCGACAAGAAACCGCGCGAAAACGTCGAGGATACCGCCGTCGATGTCAGCGATCTGCCAAATTACATCGCCGAGTTCGATGAACTGTTGCGCGTGAAACACGGCATTGACTGCGTTTACTACGCCCATGCCGGATCGGGCGAGCTGCATACCCGTCCGCTATTCGACCTCAAGACGCCGGAAGGTTTGAAAATGTTTCGTGATGTCGCCACTGACATC
>JBIKNX010000171.1:0-5930 GCA_044358435.1 Luteolibacter sp. | reverse complement strand
GAAGGTCGGAAGGTCGGAAGGTCGGAAGGTCGGAAGGTCGGAAGGTCGGAAGGTCGGAAGGTCGGAAGGTCGGAAGGTCGGAAGGTCGGAAGGTCGGAAGGTCGGAAGGTCGGAAGGTCGGAAGGTCTGAAGGTCTGAAGGTCGAAATTGGAATCGCTGGGGCGATTGGTTAGGCTGGAACATCGACTTTTAGACCTTCGACTTTCAAACCATTAGGCTTTTAATTTGATTATTTGCGGAGGTGTTTGGCTAGGGTTTCGATGCCGCGACTGAGGTTTTCACTGAAGCTTTTCATTTGCTCGGCTTGCTCGAAAGGGATGTAATTTCGGTCTTCTGCTAGATAGAGCATGCTTCGGACTTCCCCATTCGATCCTTTCGCGATGTCCAGAAATCGAGCGAAATCCTGATCAGTTTTGCGCTCGAAGCCTTCGGCAATATTGTTCATGACGGAGACTCCGCAGCGTTGAATCTGGTCACGGAAGCCGAAGTCTCGAGCTGAGATCGAGGTGGAACCGAAAGAATCATAAATGGTATTGGCTTGAATCCTGGCATCTTGCCAGATTCTAAGGTCTTCGAATCGTTGTGCGGTCATTTTATGATTGGGGGGAATAGAAAGGACTGATGAAGAAGTCGAAGGTCGATCCTACTTTGCTATACGAGCTAAGAAGGACAAGAGGTCTTAAAGTCGAAATTAAAATCGCTGGGGCGATTGCTTATAGATAGCTGTAACATCGACTTTTGACTTTCAGACTTTCAGACTTTCAGACTTTCAGACTTTCAGACTTTCAGACTTTCAGACTTTCAGACTTTCAGACTTCTTGATTAGCCCTTTCCTATGATAAACGCATCAAAGCCGTGTTGGGCGAGGGCTTCGGCGGGCAGGATGGCGCGGCCGTCGAAGACGAAAGCGGGTTTTAGCATGAGATCGTAGAGGCGGGGGAGGTCGAGATCGCGGAATTCGTCCCATTCGGTGAGGGTGGCGAGGGCATGTGCGTTCTCGGCGGCGGCGTAGGGACTCGCAACGATTTCGAAGTTGGTATCGAGGCTATGTTGTGAAACACCGGCTTCCAACAGATCTCGATGCATGGTTTCCTTGGAGACGCGTGGATCGTAAACCGCCACGTGGGCGTTTTCCGTCAGGAGATCACGGATGACATGGATCGCTGCGGATTCACGGGTATCGTTGGTGTCTTTTTTGAAGGCGAAGCCGAGGATGGCGATGCGTTTGCCGGAAACCGTATTGAACAGGGTGCGGACGATTTTCTCGACGAAGCGAGATTTCTGGTAGTCGTTGATTTCGACGACGGAGCGCCAGTAGGCCGCGACTTGCGGGAGATTGAACGACTCGCAGAGATAGACGAGATTGAGGATGTCTTTTTGGAAACATGATCCGCCGAAGCCGACTGAGGCTTTGAGGAACTTCGGGCCGATCCGGGAATCGGATCCGATGGCGCGGGCGACCTCATTGACATCGGCGCCGGTGGCCTCGCAGAGAGCGGAGATGGAGTTGATCGAGGAGATGCGCTGGGCGAGGAAGGCATTGGCGACGAGTTTGGAGAGTTCGGAAGACCAGAGGTTGGTCGTGATGATTTTTTCGCGGGGCACCCAGTTTGCGTAGACGGAGATAAGGGCGTTCAGCGCGGCTTGACCTTCCGGCGTTTGCTCGCCGCCGATGAGGATGCGGTCCGGATTTTCCATATCGGAGACGGCGGTGCCTTCGGCGAGGAATTCCGGATTGGAAAGAACTTGGAAGGTGGCTTCAGTGCTGTTGTTCGCCGCGATGATGCGTTGGATGGCGGTGGCGGTTTTGACGGGGATGGTGGATTTCTCGACGATGATTTTGTTGCCGTGGGAAACTTCCGCGATGAGACGCGCGGCGGATTCGATGTAGCGGAGGTCTGCCGCACGTCCGGCTCCGATTCCGTAGGATTTCGTGGGAGTGCCGACACAAACGAAAATGAGATCGGCCGCGGCGATGGCCGGTTTGAGATCGGTGGTGAAATGGAGGTTTTTGCCGCGGCAAGACTCGACGATTTCCTTGAGTCCGGGCTCGTAGACGGGGAGGGTGTCGGAGTTCCAGGCGTCGATGCGCGCTTGGTTCATATCGCAGACCGTGACCTGGATGTCCGGGCATTTGGTTGCGATCATGGCCATGGTTGGACCGCCGACGTAGCCGGCGCCGAGGCAGCAGATGGAGTTGATTTTCATAAACTTTAAATTTTAAACTCTAAACTTCAAGGAAGAGAGATCGTAGATTGATGATTGATGATTTTTGAATGAAGAGGAAGAGCGTGACTGGAGTCACGCGGTCCGTTGTGGGAGGTTCAGAGTTTCCAGGAATTTCCTCTGAAGGAAATGGGTTTGATGGGTCGCAGAGAAGTGGGGAGTTGGGAGAGGGTGCGTAAGAAATCCTCCATTTTCATGGGCTGAAGCGGGGGTTGTTGGAGGGGTGGTTTTTTTGAAAAGCTACGTAGCGCCTCACGTTCATTTGGACTGAGCTGTGCCATGAAGTTGTTTGAGTTGTTCAAGTTTTTCAGACTGACTGAATAGGGTTAAGTAATCGTTGATGAGTTCCCAGTCAACGATTTCGCCTGATTGGCCAGCATGGAGAATGAGACGATGGATATCTGCCCAATCGGACTGAGTTCTTGTGGGGTCGTTACAAGCGGCCTGCACTTTGAGTCCGATAAGGTCCTCGAGATGAACGACGGGTATGAGGCAATCCTCGGTAAGTTTGATCCGCTCCGCACGTTTGAGCATCCCGAGAGTCGCACTCCGAAAAGCATGAAGCAGATCGACACGACCTAGTTCTGGATTTTCAGATAAATAATGAGAAACATTTTCCGAATGAAACTTTCGTTCATAGCCCATTTCGCACAAAATCGAGTTGGCATGTTCCAGGTCCTCAGCAAGCAATATGAAATCTGCATCCAAAGTGCTGCGTTGGACACCACGCATTGCCATGGCAAGTCCGCCGATCAGCGCGTAGTTGAGCTTTTCGTTGTCAAAATGACGAATCAACTGGGGCAGTGTTAGGGTGAAATTCAAGGTGAATGAGGGGATTTTTTAACCACGAAAATCAGGTATGACAGTGATTTTGGTTTGTTACGGTTTTGTGACTTTGAGTTTGGCGGCTTTGGCTAGTTTGTTTTGGTGGGTGTCGAAGGTGAGGAATTCGTTGGTGCCGAGAGAGAGGGCGACAGCCACGTGAAGGATGTCGAAGCCTCTGGTGCCGAGGGTCTGGGTATGGGAAGCGCTCAAAGATTCTGAAATCCTGTAGGCTTCTTTCCAGTTGATGTTGGTCTCTATTAATACGCCATCAAGAGTGTCCTGCTCAAGGGTGTGAAGGAGGCTAAGGCACTCGGTTTTGGAAATTTCTCCACGTAAGGAGGACAAGCGGAAGGCATTGCGTAGTTCATGGCGTTGCAGCGCTGTCCAGATGAGTGGTGTGGCTCGTTTTGCGATGATGCGATTGGCTCGGTCTGAATTCGCATCGTTTGCGTAGAGCGAGAACAAGAAGCTGGTATCGGCGTAGATTACCATGATCTTTCTTCTCGTTCGGCAAGTACGGGGTTGGTGAGGATGCGATTGCCCAAGATGGATTTCGCGCGCGCTGCAAAGTCAGGCATATTGACTTTGGTGGGTGGTGACTCCGGAAGCGGTGGGCAAATGCGGGCTACCGCGCGGGTTCGGTTGAGAATGGTGATTTCCTCACCTTGGGCGACTCTTTCGAGTACGGCACGAAGGTCGTGATGGATTTCTCTGATGCTTACCGTTTTCATGTGACACAATATGTGTGACAAAATTCAAATTTCAAGTTTCAAATGATCAGATGTCAGAAAAATACCTCATGTGAGAGCGAGATCTAGTCTCGTGTCATGTGTCTTGTCCTCTTGTTTCTCTCCCGCAGGGAGTAGTAGAGGAACAGAGAGTTGTAGGTGAAATAGCGTTTGAAGAGGCGGCGGGGTTCCATGGCGAGCCGGTAGAGCCATTCGAAGCCCATTTTTTGGAGAAGTGCCGGTGCTTGTCTGACCTCTCCCGCATGGAAGGCGAAGGCGGCCCCGATGCCGAAGTAGACGGCAGGTGGGAGCCGGTGTTTGTTGCGGGCGATCCAATGTTCCTGTTTCGGGCAGCCAAGGCCGACCCATACGAGGTTTGCTCCGGAATCGCGGATTTTTTCGATGATGGATTCGGTTTCCTGTTCCGGCCAATCGCCAAAAGGGGGCGAGTAGGATCCGGCGAATCTGGTGTTGGGAAACTCCTTGGAGAAGCGTTGGGAGAGGGTTTCGAGGGTGCTGTTTTTTCCTCCGAGAAGAAAATGACTGTAGGGGGATTGAGCGAAATTGGTGGCGGCGATCGTCTTTAGCATCAGGGTTGGTCCGTAGACTCGATCCGTGAGTTTGTCCGCGGGCGGAAGCTGGAGATTGAGCGACCAGATGAGTGGCATGCCATCCGGGGTGATGAGATCGAATTCTCGGATCGCTTCCGAAAATTCCGGATTGTGGCGGGAGAGCGCGGCGACATGGGTGTTGGCAGCTTCCACCGCATAGGGACGATCTGCGGCCGAAGCTTTTTCCAATATCCAAGCGACCGCGCTGGCGTAGTCGGTGACGGCGACGGGAAGGCCGATGACGGATCTAAACTTCAAACTTTAAATCTTAAATTTAGAAAAGATACGTCTTATTGGCCCTATAGGACTTATGGGTGTAGTGCCTACTCGCGGGAGACGTTGACTGTGTGGCCGTGTTTTCTAAGCAGAGAGTTTTGGCGGGCGGTATCAAGATCTGAAGCGACCATTTCCGAGCACATTTCCTCGACGGTGATTTCGGGGGTCCAGCCGAGTTTTTCTTTGGCTTTGGCGGGATCGCCGAGGAGGGTTTCCACTTCAGCCGGGCGGAAGTAGCGCGGGTCCACGCGGACGATGATGTCGCCGACTTTGGCGGCGGGTGCTTTTTGGGCATCCGTGATGGCGGAGATGGTGGCGATTTCATCGACGCCGGAGCCGGAGAACTTGAGTTCGATACCGGCTTCCCGGGCGGACATCTTGACGAATTCCCTCACGGAAATTTGTTTTCCCGTGGCGATGACGAAGTCGTCGGGTTGGTCCTGTTGGAGCATCATCCATTGCATGCGGACATAGTCCTTGGCGTGCCCCCAATCGCGCAGGGCATCCATGTTTCCGAGGAAGAGGCATTTTTCAAGACCTTGAGCGATGTTGGCGATGGCACGTGTGATTTTTCGGGTGACAAAGGTTTCGCCACGGCGTGGGGACTCGTGATTGAAGAGAATCCCGTTGCAGGCATACATGCCGTAAGCTTCGCGATAGTTTACGGTGATCCAGTAGGCATACATTTTGGCGACCGCGTAGGGTGAGCGGGGGTGGAAGGGAGTGGTCTCCGTTTGGGGGATTTCCTGGACGAGACCGTAAAGCTCGGAGGTGGAGGCTTGGTAGAAGCGGGTTTTCTTTTCAAGGCCAAGGAAACGAATGGCTTCCAGCAAACGGAGGGTTCCGATGGCATCGACATCCGCGGTGTATTCCGGTGCTTCAAAAGAGACAGCCACGTGGGATTGGGCACCGAGATTGTAAACCTCATCCGGCTGGACCTCGGAGATGATGCGGGTGAGGTTCGATGAGTCGGTCAGATCACCATAGTGGAGTTTGAAACGGGAATGTTCGATATGCGGATCCTCGTAGATGTGATCGACACGTTGAGTATTGAAAAGAGAAGCGCGGCGTTTGATGCCGTGAACCTCGTAACCTTTAGCGAGAAGAAATTCCGCGAGGTAGGAGCCGTCTTGTCCGGTGATGCCGGTGATGAGTGCTGTTTTCATATAGCGTGGAGGTTTGGGCGGAGAGGTGAGAGATGAGTGTGGCGAAAGCTTGGTCAGAGGTTTGTTTGATTAACGATTAATGATTGTTGATTTTTGAA
>JBIKNX010000075.1:0-11265 GCA_044358435.1 Luteolibacter sp. | reverse complement strand
GATGCATCTAATGCTAGGTAGGGCACCGCATTGAATGGGGAAGTATTGGATGAATCAATGAGGTAATATGTGCTTTTCGCTTCGCGCGGCGCTCTCGGCGAGAGCGCCCTACCTTTATAGTCTTGCCTCGCCAGAGGCGAGCGAAGCGAGGAAATCCCCGTAGGCTTCCTTGAGTCCTTTTTCAAAAGGAATTTTCGGGGACCATCCGGTGGATTGGATGAGGGAGATATCGAGGAGTTTTTTGGGTGTGCCGTCGGGTTTGGTGGGATCGGTTAGAATTTCGCCGGTGTAGCCGGTGGTTTTGGCAATGAGTTTGGCGAGGTCGAGGATGGAGAGGTCGGTTCCGGTTCCGACATTGACCCAATCGGGTGGGTTTTCGAGGGAGAGGAGGTGAAAGCAAGCTTCCGCAAGGTCATCGGTGTGAAGGAATTCGCGGCACGGGCTGCCGGTTCCCCAGATGGTGACGGAGGGTGCTTGGTTTTGCTTGGCTTCATGGAAGCGGCGGATGAGAGCGGGAATGACGTGGGAATTTTCCGCGTGATAGTTGTCGCCGGGTCCATACAGGTTGGTTGGCATGGCGGAGTGATAGAGCAATCCGTGTTGGGCGCGGTAGTGCTGGCACATTTTGAGACCTGCGATTTTCGCGATGGCGTAAGCTTCGTTGGTGGTTTCCAAAGGAGAAGTGAGCAAGCAGCTTTCCGGCATGGGTTGGGGCGCCAATTTCGGGTAGATGCAAGAGGAGCCGAGGAACAGGACGCGCGGGATGGCAGCGCGACGGGAGCCTTCGATGAGGTTGGCGGCGATCGCAAGATTTTCGTAGATGAAATCCGCCGGGTAGGTGGAGTTCGCGTGGATGCCGCCAACTTTTGCCGCGGCGATGATGACCGTGTCAGGTGCGTTTC
This sequence comes from Luteolibacter sp., assembly GCA_044358435.1. Classification (GTDB taxonomy): domain Bacteria; phylum Verrucomicrobiota; class Verrucomicrobiia; order Verrucomicrobiales; family Akkermansiaceae; genus Luteolibacter. The sequence continues at coordinate 10,363 of JBIKNX010000075.1, read as the reverse complement.
TTTTGAGAAAATCGAAAACCTCGGATTGATTCGTGAGATCCAGTTCGCCGCGGGATGTGGTGAGAGTTTCAATACCGAGTGCGGAAGCTTTGCGAACAAGCGCGGAGCCAACCATGCCGCGATGGCCTGTGATAAAAATTTTCATAAATTTTCAGTTTTCAAGGTTCAAGGAAGAGGAAGAGTTCTTGGTTCTTGGTTCTTGGTTCTTGGTTCTTTGAGATTTGATACGCTACCGCCCTTGGTCGATTCTTTCGGTTGGAAAGAAAACCTGTGGGGTTGGAGTTGGGGTGATGGGGTCGCCCTGTGGGACAGGGCGGGATTTTTTGTCAGAAGGCCGGGACGGGTTTGTTAGGGAGGATGATGGAGAAGAGGTCAAGGCTGACAGGTTGGAGTTGGCCGAGGAATTCGAGGAGAACCTTGACGCGTTCGTTGGCAGGAGCGACGTCCTGGATCGTGCCTTTCATTCCCCGGAAGGGACCGGTTGCGACTTCGACCTCATCGCCGATGGTGAGGGAAGGTAGCACGGTGATGAGTTCCTGTTCATCGCGGGACTGAAGGCGGACTTGTTCGATGAGAGAAGTGACAAACGTTTCCGGGACGTGCGGGATTTCGGAGCCGAAGCGGACCATTCCGCGGACGCCTTGGCAGAAAGTGACCGCGCGTTCCATTTCCTGGAGGTTGAATTTGGCAAGAACGTAACCGGGAAAGAGGGGCTCGAACCACCAGACCTTGCCTCGGCGAGTGGCTTTGCGGTATTTGATGCGCGGGCAAAAGACTTCGACATCCTCCATTTCACGGAGGTGTCTGGCAGCGATGTGTTCGCGCTTGGTTTGGGTGCGAACGCAGAACCATTCCGGAGATGTGAAGGTTTTTGTGTTCATGGGCCGAGGATTTTCTGGAGTATGGGCAGGACTTGTCCGCCGCGTTTCATCCATGATTCGAGACGCTCGATGCGTTCGTTAAGGAAGGCTTGCTCAATGGGATCGGTGTTGAGTGGAGCGGTTTGTTGGATTTGCCTGAGTTTGGATTTGCCGCTGTTCAGATGGGGGCGTATTTGCTCGCTGATGAATCCGCTGACCAGGCGTTTGAGATCGGTGGCAGGTTCGTAGTAAGTGCGGCGATCATTGATATTTTCTGCTTCGCGAACCGCACCGAGGGTTTTCAGCGTGCGCAGGCCCTGACTTGCGGAGCCTTTGGAGATACCGAGTTTTTGCACGAGGTCGTCGAGCGAGAGAGGCTTGGACGAGATGAAAAGCAGGCCGTAGATTTCACCTAGAGAGCGTGGTAGACCGAGCACACGGACCCCGTCCACAAAGAAATCCACGACCTGTTGCTGGATGGAGTCGAGGTGTTGGGGTTTGGTTTGGGTGTTGGTGGTAGGCAAATCCACTCGTCACGATTAAGGGAGAAAATGGGTTTGTTCAAGTTTTTTTGAACTGAATGAAAGACATAAGACTGGGAGGCAGAACCGATGGATTGATGAATCAAGATTCAGCGCGTCCCCGACGATATCGGGGCGCAGGTGGGAGACGCGCGGTCCAGAGATGAGATTTTCCAGACTTGGGTCTCCTAGTCTTCTGTCTTTTTCAGCATGTCGCGCGTGATCCTGTAGGAGGCGGCGCAGCGGGGGCACTGAACTTTTATGTCATCGGCGTCATGAAAGAGTTCGTCGGGTTTGTCGCGCCATCCGCCGAGGATGGGCAGGATGCGGTCCAGAGTGCAGCCGCAGTGAAAGCGGAAGAGGCGGGTTTCGAGGAGGTTGGTTTCCTCGGTTTGTTGGATTTTTCCGACGTCCTCAGCGGTCAGGGAATGGAGCCATTCAAGGTCGGCATCCGGCTGGGCGGCAATCAGGACAAAGTTTTCATCCTCGAGGCGAAAGGCGCGAGCCGGACGTTGCTCGGATTGATTGTAGAATTGGGCAACCCATTCAACCGGATCCCTTCCTTCGATCTCGAGCGTGGACATGCGGGGCTCGTTGGAGATTCCGGTGGTCGTCTGGGAGTAGAAAAAATTACGATCCGGCTCGCGGATGTTTTCAGTGAAGATGCGTCCGGTGATACCGGCCTCTTGGGAGGAACCTGTGACAAAGAGGTTGATGCGCGGTGCGCGGAGGTTGGCGGTCCATGCGATCGTCTCATTCCATGGGCGAGCCGTGAGATGGAGTGTGAGAACGGCGATTGCGTCTTTGAGCATGGCATCGAGTTCGCTGGGATAACGAATGCCGTATTCCATGAGATGGAGATAGTAATCCGTGTAGATGCCGGTGAATTGTCCGCGCACCATCAGGCAGTTGCGGTGACGGATGAAGATGGATTCGATTTTGGAAAAATCTTCAGGCTGCATAAATTTCAAGTTTCAAGTTTCAAACTTCAAATTAGAGCAAGAGCTTGGACATAGCTCTTTATTGAATTTTGAAATTTGAGACTTGGAGTTTCACCTCTTAAGCTCCTGGCAGCTCGATGAAGCCTTCGAGTTTGCGGATACGGGTGGGGTGACGCATCTTGCGGAGAGCTTTGGCCTCGATCTGACGAATCCGTTCGCGGGTGACTTGGAACTGGCGACCCACTTCCTCGAGGGTGCGGCTGTAGCCGTCCTTGAGGCCGAAGCGTTGTTCGAGAACTTCGCGCTCGCGCTCGGTCAGGGTGTCGAGGACATCTTTGATTTTGTCCTTCAGCATGGAGAAGCCGGCCTCTTCCATGGGGTTGTCGGCGGCTTTGTCTTCGATGAAATCTCCGAACGAGGTATCGTCGGAATCGCCCACGGGAGCTTGAAGCGAGATGGGTTGTTGGGCCATTTTGAGGACCGCGCGGACACGTTCCACGGGAAGGTGGATTTCCTCCGCGATTTCTTCAGGTGAGGGCTCGCGGCCATATTCCTGAACCAGCTGCTTCTGAACGCGCATCAGCTTGTTGATCGTCTCGATCATGTGGACCGGGATACGGATCGTGCGGGCTTGATCCGCAATCGAGCGGGTGATGGCTTGGCGAATCCACCAGGTGGCGTAAGTGGAGAATTTGTAACCGCGGCGGTATTCGAATTTCTCAACCGCTTTCATGAGGCCCATGTTGCCTTCTTGAATGAGGTCGAGGAAGGAGAGGCCGCGGTTGGTGTATTTCTTGGCGATGGAAATGACCAGACGGAGGTTGGCCTCAACCATTTCGGTTTTCGCTTTGAGTGCAGCTTTCATCCATTGGCGGAGGTCCTTGTAAGCGGGCTCGAAGGTTTCGTCGTTGAGCCAGCAGCGTTGTTGGACTTCACGCATTTTGGTGGTGAATTCCTTGTCGCTTGGATGGGTTTTGAGGCGGCGTTGATATTTCCAGAAATTCTGGACGTATTCATCGACCTGTTCGCAGAAGTCCTCGACAACCTTTTGTTTGTAGTAAAAACGGACATAGATGCGATGCATCGAAGCGAGGTTTTTTTCGAAAGTTTCCTCGAGCTTTTTCTTGCCGCGCGGGGCTTTGCCGGCGAGCTGGCGGAAGATGTTGTCGTTTTCCTCGTGGAGTTGTTTGAGTTGATCGCAAAGTTTGCCGAGGCCTTTCATGTAGCGCTCGCGGGACTCGATTTTTTTATCGAGGATGACGCGGTCGAAGCGTTCTTTGCCTTTGTTGAGTTTATCGGCGAGGTCGAGGTAAAGCTCGGTGATGAAACCGAAGCGGTGGAGATTTTTGGAAACTTCGATTTCGGCGTCCTCAATGCGTTTTGAAATTTCGACTTCCTGTTCGCGGGTGAGCAAGGGCACTTGACCCATTTGCTTGAGATACATGCGGACGGGGTCGTCGAGGATATCGAGCTTCTGATCGGCTTTGACTTCCTCTTCCTCGCCGTCGCCTTCGTCGCGCTTTTTGTCCTTGAAGCGATCGACTTCAGAGGCGTCGATGATGTCGAACTCCATGTTGCGGAGACGTTCCATGATGGCCTCGACGTCATCGGGATCGACGAGGTCGTTCGGCAGGATTTCGTTGATGTCGTCGTAGGTGAGATATTCCTGCTCTTTGGCGAGTTTGATCAGTTCGCGGATTTTTTCCTGAATTTCCGGGGTATCGATCCGGCGTTTCGGATCTTTTTTGGCAGGTTTCGCTTCTTTGGCTCCGGGTTGGGAGGCGGCGAGGATTTCTGCGATTTTGGAAAGTTCTTTGGCTTTCTTTTCAGGCTTTGAGTTGGCTGGTTTTTTCTCGGGAGCCGGAGCTTTCGTGGCGGGTTTCGCGGCGGGTTTCGCGGCGGGTTTCGCGGCGGGTTTCGCGGCGGGTTTGGCGGCGGGTTTGGCGGCGGGTTTGGCGGGTGCCTTGGCTACAGCTTTGGGTTGAGTTGCCGGCTTGGAATTTTTCGGGCTCGCAGCCTTTGTTTTTTTTGCAGCGACTTTGGGAGCTGGGGCAACAGGTTTTTTAGAGGCAACCTTTTTCAACGGAGTTGGCTTGGCGGCCTTTGGTTTGGTCGTTGCTTTGGCAGCATGCTTGGGAGTGGCTTTGATCGGCTTGGATTTTGACGCGGGTTTGGCGGTCGATTTCGCGGCTGATTTTTTGGCTGATTTTTTAGAGGGCATAAGCGGCTTTGCTGCTGGGGAACGAGATATATGAAGACAATCCACCCATTAGATGGGCACGCGAAAAAATCGCGGCGGGCGCAATGAAGATGGGTTGAGGCAGTGCGTCAAGTTCTTTGTTTGACTGGGAAGTGTTCACTGAAAAGCATGAAAGTCAGAAATCAGCATCGAAGGGCTTCCGTTGGTGACGGGCTTGTATGTTTCATTCCCGGATCGGATTTGCCGCATGCCTTTGGAGATGGCTGCACCCTTCGGATCTTCGGTGGGCGTTATGCCGCCCTAATTTTTTGATGCCTTTTGGAGAAGATTCAGGCGCTCCAAGGCGGCACCGGACCGGATCATGTTGCGGGCGATATCGATGGCGTCACCCATGTGATCAGCCAGACCCGCACAGGCGATGGCGGCAGCTGAGTTGAGAAGGACGATGTCGAGTTTCGGACCGGATTCCTTTCCGGAGAGGATGTTTTCGAGGATCGCGGCGTTGTGTTTGGCGTCGCCGCCTTTGAGATCTTCGATGCGGGCTTTGTGAATGCCGAAGTCCTCGGGGGTGATTTCCTCGTCTTCCGGATCCTGGTAGGCTCCTGATTTGCAGATGCGGGTGGGACCCATCACGGAGATCTCATCGATACTTCGGCCGCAAGCAGCTTGTCCGGAGACGACCCACGCGCTTTCACGACCGAGACGCTGGAGGATCTCCGCGAAAGTGGTAAGGAGGCTTGGTTCGCTCACGCCGACCAACTGGCATTGGGGGCGAGCGGGATTGAGGAGCGGACCGATGAGATTGAAAATACTGCGATGGCCTGCGGCAGCGAGGTTTTTTCGGACCTGAGCCACGGCTTTGAAGGCGGGGTGGTAATTGGGTGCGAACAGAAAGCCGACGCCTGCGGTCTCGATACAATGGCGGAACTCCGCGGGAGTCAGATCCATGCGGATGCCCAGGGCTTCGAGAACATCCGCACCACCGCTTTTGGATGTGATGCCGCGGTTTCCGTGTTTGACCACGATGGCACCTGCGGCGGCCGCGACGAACATCGAAGTGGTGGAGATGTTAAAGAGATCCATTTGGTCCCCACCGGTTCCACAGACATCGAGTGTGGGGCCGGAGAGATCAAGAGAGCCAATCATTGGATCAACGGCGTGTTCGAGAAACGCCTCGACGAAGCCGGCGATTTCTTCGGCAGACTCGCCTTTTTTCGACAGGGCGAGGAGGAGGTGCTGTTTTTTTGAGTCGTCGACGGATGGATCGAGCAAGAGATCGGCTGCGACTTCTATTTCCCGCGGGCTAAGGTCTTCGCCATTTTCGAGCTGGGTGATGAGCGTATTCATGGGACAAACATAAACTCCAAAAGGGTAATCTGAAATCCTAAAATGGGCAAGGTGTCATCTCGCCTGGCCCATGAGTGATATGGTTGACCGAGGTCATTGCCGTTTCAACCGTCCTGTAACGGTCGTTTCCCTTGATTTGATGGTCTTGAGGAAGTCCTAAAGATTGAGAATCCAGGTGGCGGTGGTGAAATAAATCAGCATGCCGGAAACATCCACCGTGGATGCGAGGGATGGAGAGGATACAACGGCAGGATCCAGATTGAAGGTGCGGGCGATAATGGGAAGCATCGCGCCCAGGAAAGTGGCGGAGAGAACCTGAAGAGTCAGGGCAAAGCCGACAGCGAGTGAGAGCTTGAAAAAGGAGAAATCGGGTGCGGCGGTCAGGTGCAAATAGGGCAGGACAAAGGTAATGAACGCGGCCATGCAGATTCCCAAGGTGAGGCCGAGGAAAAGGCCTGTGCGGATTTCTTTCCAAGCGATTCTGATGAGTGAGTTTTTATCGATTTCACCCAGAGCAAGGGCGCGGATGACCATGGTTGCGGATTGTCCGCCGGAATTTCCGCCAGCAGCGACAACCATGGGTAGAAAGAGGGAGAGGACGAAGGCTTTCTCAAGCGTCTGTGAGAATCGAAACATCACGTATCCCGATGCGATCGACAGAAAAGCCAACCCGACCAGCCAGTTTACACGCCGGCGGAAGTGGCTGATCGAACTGGTGTTGAGATAAGAGAGTTCATTTTGTTCGCCGCCGATACCTGCCAGCTTCTCGATATCCTCGGTGGATTCTTCCTGGAGAATTTCAAGAGCATCGTCGTAGGTGATGACGCCGAGCAAGTGGTGGAACTCATCGACCACAGGAAGGACGATGAGGTCGTATTTGGAAAGAGTGCGCGCGGCTTCTTCCTGGTCGGCCGTGGCGAGAATGCATTCATCGGCATCCTCCATGATGTCGCGAATGGGCGTGTCCCAGGTTTCGAAGGCCAGATCGCGGAGCCGGACTTTTCCGACGAGACGGCCCTGCTCGTCGACAACAAAAATACGCGCAAGAGTCTCCGTGTCCTCACGATCGCGGCGAAGGACGGTGATGGCTTGTTTCACCGTCATGTCCGCGGTGATGCGGCCAACTTGGGTGGTCATCCGTCCGCCAGCGGTGTCTTCTTCGTATTTGAGAAGATTTTTCGTCAGCTCCTTGTCGCGAGGACCGAGAAGTGAGAAAAAGCGGACCTGAGCCTCTTCGGAAACGACTTGGAAAATATCGACCCGGTCGTCGTCAGACAGATTGCTCAGGAGGAAACGGAGTTGTGCGGGTTTGAAGTGATCGAGAGCATCTTCGATCAGAGAGTCGGGAAGTTCGGCGACCACATCGGTGGCGAGTTCCGGCCCGATCGTTTTGAGGAAGAAGTCGCGCTCCTCATCGTCGAGATTCTGGTAAAGTTCCGCGAGGTCGGCGTAGTGGACGTCATAAGCCGCAGCGAGGAGTGCGGAAGCGTCTTCCGCATCGATCGCGTGCTTGATCTTATCGATCGGGTCCTTCTCAACATCGTCCTCCACGAGCGGAGCTTGGCGGATGGATATTGGGAGGTAAATGCCGAAATGCCGAAAAACCCAAAGTGGGATGGAGAGAGCTGCGATCGATCGCGAAGCCTGAGGATTTCATCCTTTGATTTTGGAATTTTCGGATCAGATTGCGGGGAATGAAAAGTTTGTCTTTGAAATGTTTGCGTTATGTCAGCTTGGCTGAGGGACTATCTTTTTTGGTTTTGCTGTATGCTGCGATCTATCGGAAGCGGATCATGGGAGATGAGGATGCGATCGCATGGCCGGGAATGATTCATGGAGTGTTGTTCGTGTTGTTTTGTTTTGCGCTGCTCCATGTGTGGATTGAGCGGCGTTGGCCGATCGGCAAAGTGATGTTTGCTTTTGTCTGTTCGTTATTACCCTTTGCTCCGTTTTATTTGGAGAGGAAGCTCAAACAGGAGGAGTCGGGCCATAATCCCGAGGGACGCAATTAACAGGTGGAACCATCTGTATGATTTCGTTTCAAGCCGTACCGGTCAGTGACCGGTAATCTGACTTTCTGGGCTTTTTGCAACGAAGTTAAATCCGAAAATGACTCTCCTGCTCCTCACTCGGCACTACCTCGAGCAGTAAGGATTTGCTGCCCTCACCCGCGCCATCAAAATCATCCGTCCGCGAAACACGCTTGTAATCCATTCCAAACACTTTTGCCAATGCGGCGAAATCCACCGGACTCTCCGCTGTCATCCAGGCCTTTGCCGTCCGACTCATTCCCTCCAAGCGCGCAACCTTGTCGAAAATTCTTCCCCCTCCATTGTTGATCACGACCAATACCCGGCCTTGCCCTTGAACTTGTCCCAACATCTTTAACCCGGCCAAATCGTAGAGCAGGGTCAGATCGCCGAAAATTCCCCATGCATCCCTTTCCCCGGCACTCGCACCCAGCCAGGTGCTGATCTGTCCATCGATTCCGTTCGCGCCACGATTCACGCGCACATTTCGCACCGGACGTTCCCATTGCGCGTAGAGATTCCATTCGCGGATGGGCAAACTGTTGCCCAAATACACACCGCTACCCAAGGCGGCATAAACCGAGAGCATCCGCATCCAACCGGGTTCGCTGTCGGGGAACGCCTCAAGCGCCTCCTCGATCCTTTGCCCTCGCCCTTCCACACCTTCCAGCCATCCCCCGATATCACCCATCTCCTCCGGTTCACCCAACGCGGGCAAGACCCTTGAGAGCGTTCCTTGCAAAACCCCGGCATCCCGGCCTAACCCGCGCAATCCATTCCGGCATACCGACCACACACTCACATTCTTCAAACTTTCCAAATCCCGCCAAAATCTTCCGCTTGGCACCCCACCCAAGCGCAACACTTTTGCCGGAGGATTTTCAGCAAGCACCCGATCCGCATCCACTATCATGAGATGCTGCAAGGCCTCGCGCAATCCGCTGCTGGCCTCCGCCACAACCGGTGCTGCCAAACTCTCGCAAAAATGGAATACCTCTTCCTGTTCGTCCGGTTCCAACTCGCCAATCATAACCACCAAGCCCCGCAAAGCGGGCTCGCGCAACCATCTCGCCAACTCAGCTACGTTCGGCCTTCCGAAATCCACGGTAAACTCCCCCAATTCAACATCTCCAAAATTTTCGCTGGCTGCCGGGAAATCCTCCTCCAGTTCGACATTCAGATGGAGCGGACCTTTTCCTTGCCACGTCTCCATATCGTGTTTCGCATAACCTGAGAAAATTCCCACCTGCTCTATCGCCTGCGGCGCACCGCTTCCGCGAAAATGCGGTGGCCTGTCCGCTGTCACCAACACCAGTGGCCTTGCCTGATAATAGGCCTCGACGACTGCCGGCAGCAATTCCGCAACCGCCGTCCCGCTGGTTACCACCACAGCGCAGGGACGACCCGTCACCATGGTTCGACCCAGTGCAAAGAAACCGGCCGATCTCTCCTCAAAATGATTCCAAACCCGGACCGTTCCCGATGCCTCCAGTCTTGCCAGAGCCTCCAACAAAACCGCATTGCGCGCACCGCCACAAACCACGAACTCGCCAACTCCGGCGCGCACCGCTTTTTTCAAGATATCCACTGCTTGCTGCCAAGTGTTCACAACACAGATCTAGCCTTATCACTCACCATTGCAACCCGCTTCATCCATTTAACTTCAATTGTCCTGCGAGTCGGTCAATTTAAGCAGGTCTGTCCGCCAGCTTTTCACGGCGGATTCAAATGAATGGCACCGCCCCATCTTTTTTGTAAAAAAATGATCTGTTTTTCGGCTGCCGGCGGATATATAGGTGTATCTGTAAATCCTCCCAAACCAAAACCATGAAAATACCATCCAAACTCACCTCGCTGATCTGCTTGACCTCAATGGTTACCGGTCCTTTCGTTTTCGCGGAAGAAGCCGTGACGATCACTCCGGAAATCGCCCGCTGCGCACCGTTTGACGGATTCGTTCCGGATGTTGAAGGTCCGTGCATTTTCCCAGGACCTCCTGAAGAGCCGGTCTCGATCGATGACTCGGTGGTTGATACGGATTCCGACGTGGTTGTGTCCGAAGAAGGCGGTCAGGTTGAAGAAAACGAAGTTGTGGATTCCGGTGATGCGGTAGAGACCCCTGATGCCGAGATTGCTGGTCCGTGTCCTCGCGATCCCACCGATGCGGATGGCGGGAACGGCGTGCCCATCGAATGGGTCAAGCGCGGTGGTGGTGACGATGAGGTCTCAATCCTTTACTCCGCGATCGGTGGTCCCCAGCCCGTGCTAGATAAAGGTGCGGGAACCAACCCGCTCGTCCGCGAGCTCGGTCAGGAGGACAAAGCCGCCGCGATCGATTCAAAGGCAAGCGCCGCCGCACCTCAGGCAATGGGAGAGAAAAAAGAGCCGGTTGCCCTGATCAAAAAAGGGCGGGTCTACCTCCGCTAATTTTCCAGATGCGTTCATGCACAAAGCCGCCGGTTCA
>JBIKNX010000189.1:0-5260 GCA_044358435.1 Luteolibacter sp. | reverse complement strand
CGGAAAACTACATCGTCCGCGAAATCCCCTCCGGCTGCTGCGGCATGGCCGGCTCCTTCGGATACGAACACGAGCACCATGCCGTCTCCATGCGGATCGCCTCGCTTGTTCTGCTGCCCTACCTTGCAAAACTCCCGTCGGATGCCATTGTCGGCGCCGCCGGCACGAGTTGCCGCCACCAAATCCACGACGGTGCCGCCCGCACCGCCCAACACCCCGCCCGCATCCTGCGCGATGCGCTCCGGTGAAACCGCGGCGCCTCTAACAAGGAGCGGCGGAACGTGTCCGCCGATGCCCATGGATAGCCGATGGGAAGCGCCTCCGCTAATCTCATCGTCCCCTCATGGACAGGGCGAACGCGTTTCGCCCCTCCTTGCGCAAGCGTCCTGTGAAGCGATAAGGTGAAACCGCGGTAGCTGTTAGAGCCGGATCCGCGACTCGAATTCCGGCAGCCCGGGATGCGCAGCGCCGCTTCCGAATACCGCACCATCCGCAGTATCCGAACCATCCCGCCCGCCTGCGGTGGTGATGAACATCTGGTCGAGATTCGCGCCGCCGAAACAGAGCGAGGTGACCTTTGCCACCGGGAGGTCGATTTTTCCCATGACCTTCCCGGAAGGATCATGGCGTGTCACGCCGTAGCCATCCCAGCGCGCCGACCAGACATTTCCCAATCCATCCACGGCAAGGCCGTCGGGAATTCCCTCCTCCGCGCCGGTTTGATGGAACAGGGTGGGGGAAGACAGCTCGCCGGTTTCGCGGTCATACGCGTATCGGAAAATCCGCCGGGTGGTGGAGCAGGTCCAGTAGAACGCCTTGAGATCCGGAGTGAAACCCATGCCGTTCGAGCACCCGGTGCCGCGCCACAGGCAGGTGATGGAGCCGTCCAGGTCCACCCGGTAAAGCCCGCCGCTGTCGTTGTCCGTCCCGATGCTTCCCGCAAAAACCCGCCCCTCGGGGTCGGCGATCACATCGTTGAATCGTTCCAGTCCGTCATCGGCATACCGCAGCAGAACCTCGACGCCGCCGTCGGGATGCAGCAGGGCGAGATCATTCACCCGGAAAAGCAGCAAATCACCATCGGCCTGGAAGGTGAACCCGCCCACCGGAACGCCCTCGTAAATGATCTCATGCCGCCCGCCTTGCGGATCGAAGCGGTGGATCATTCCCGCCTCGATGTCGGTCCAGTAGAGGCGTTGTTCCCGAGCGTTCCAGAGCGGATTCTCGCCAAGCTGGCAGTGGCTGTTAATCAAAATGGCGGAGTCGGTCATGGCATGAGCGTGTGATGTTCCGAAATACGGGCAAGAGCAGGTAGCGTTACCGCGAAATGCCCGCTGCGTCAAGCGATCCGGATGCGGTGGGCGGGCAAAGGTTCGTTGGGTTTTCCGTTGTCGGATTTATGCATGAAATGGACTCCGTAACTCCATTGACGACCCGTCGTCATCCGCACCATCATCTTCGACCATATACCGATGGGTTTCAAGAATGACAGATCGAACCACCGCGAAAGTCCTAACCTTGCCGGACACAGGATAGGGGATGCGATGTCCCGTCGCGGATTCCTGCAAGGACTAGGCAGCGCTGGGGCGTCCCTCGGTTTGGGTGGATGGGCCGGAGCCTCCCCGACGGCACCGAATCTTCTGCCGGGCGGGGGCGCCCTGCCTGCCAACGAAAAGATCCAGCTTGCGGTGATCGGCGTCGGCGGCCACGGCCGCTACCATGTGAACCAATGGTCCAAGAACCCCCAGTCGCAGCTTGTCGCCGTGTGCGACGTGCATCGCGGACGTGCTGCCACGGCGCGGGAAGCGGCCGACGCGATCCAGGGTAAGGGCTCCTGCACGGCCTATCAGGACTTCCGCGAGCTTATTGCGCGCAAAGATATCGATGCCGTATCCATCGCCACGCCGGATCATTGGCACGCGTTGCTGGCTCTCGCTGCCATCCGCGCGGGGAAACACGTCTATCTGGAAAAACCGGTCGCTTACTCCATCACCCAAGGCCGTGCCATCGCCGATGCCGTGAGCCGCCACGGCATCATCCTCCAGAACGGCACCCAGCAACGCTCGATGCGTTTTTTCCAGCGCACCGCGTGGCACGCGCAATCCGGCCACCTCGGTAGGCTCACCCATGCCATCGCCACCTCGCCCTACGGCCTGCAAGGGGGCGATCCCACCTTGGCCGAGCCTCCCGCCGGGCTCGACTACGGCTTCTGGCTAGGTCCCGCCCCGCTCACGCCCTATACCGTGGGGCGCGACAACGGCGCGGGTGGCGTCGGCTGGTATCACATGCGGGATTACTCCGGCGGCTGGATCACCGGCTGGGGTTCCCACCATGTCGATAGCGCCCAGTGGGCACTCGGCAAGGACGGTGAGGCACCCGTCTCGGTCGAGGCGACCGGTGAATTTCCGAGGGAGGGCATTTACAACACCTGCATCAAGTGGCGCGCCGAGTTCACCTATGCGGACGGAAAAAAACTGATCTTCGCGACGCCGAACGAAGCGCCGGGACAAAAGAGCGTGCTAGTCCATGGCGAGGAAGGCTGGGTCTGCGCGGATCGCAGCAGCATCGACGCCGAGAACAAAACCCTCCTCAAACAGCGCCCCGAGCCCATTCCCGAAGCGTGGTATTCCGATCACTACCTCGATTTCCTCGATGCCATCCGATTCGGCCGGGAACCCTCCGCGCCGATCGGGTCCGCCCACCTTTCCACCACTCTTTGCCACTTGGCGAACATCGCGATCGCCGTGGGCCGTCCGCTGAAATGGGACGGCACCCGCGAACGGTTTCCCGATGATCCCGATGCTAACAAGCTCATAGACCCGCCCATGCGCCCGCCGTGGACACTTCAGGGCTAGACGAATCCCTTACGATTCTTCTCTTGGGAATTCGACCTACCGGCCGGTAGAAAGTCGGATTTATACATGAATTATACCTTTGTGTTACATTTTCATCTGCGGAGTCTTGGTCTACAAGTTGGAAAAGCTGATTATCCAGAAAGACTCTGCGCTCTCAGTAACAAAACACCAAACACCAGGTGCAAAAGATCAAATTTTAACAAGAGCAACTCATGAATAACGAAGAACCAAGCAACGAAAACAACAACCTGATCGAGAACTTGAAACAGAACGGCCTGTCGCGGCGGGGATTCCTGCACGGAATGGGAGGTCTGGGAGCCATGCTCGGAATGAGCGGATTGGCTGGGAGCGCGGGCGCGGCGCCGAAGGATGCGGATGGGAACGTCATTCCAGGCTTCGAGAAGGGACAGGATGATCCGAATGCGGCGAAGGGCTGGCAGCCAGTGTCTGACCGCAAGGTCAAGGTGGGGATCGCCGGATACGGCCTTTGCCAATTTGGCGCGGCCTTCTTTTATCAGAACCACCCCAATGTCGAAGTGGTGGCGGCAACCGATCTAGATCCTGGGCGCTGTGCCGTTCTGGCCAAGGCGGTGGGCGCGAAGAAGACCTACCCGTCCTGCGAAGAAATGATCAAGGACAAGAATATCGAGGCCATCTACATAGCCACCGATGCGCCGAGCCATGCACGACTAGCCATCATGGCGCTAGAGCACGGCAAGCATGTGTGCTCCGCGGTTCCCGCGGTGTTCGGGTTTCAGGCCGAGGATGAAGCGGAGAAATTGTTCAATGCCGTCAAGAAGAGCGGCATGAAATACATGATGAACGAAACATCGACGTTTCATGCGGATCTCTACGCCAAAAGACTGCAATTCCAGGCAGGTGCCTTGGGGAAAATCATCTACTCAGAGGGAGAATATTGGCATGACTTCGGCCCCAACGGGCTTTCCGGCTACAATCCCAAGAACGGTAAGATTGACCGCGACGGCTGGCGCAAGGCCCTTCCACCGATGTGGTATCCCACCCATGCGGCTGCCTACTATGTTTCAATCACCGGCGGTCGCTTCACAGAGGTGTCCGCTTTGGGCACTCCGAGTCTCTATCCCGAATACAATGGTGGCGACAACCAATACAAGAATCCCTTCGGCACGGAAATCGCAATGTTCAAGACCAGCGAAGGCGGGATTTCTCGAATCGGTGGCAGCTGGGATATGAAGAATGCCCACGGGGAACAAGGCCGCGTCTACGGGGAGAGACCCCATAACAATGCGATCAAGGGAGATCGTCCGCCCCTGCCACCAGGCGTCCAAGGCGGCGGCCATGGCGGCACTCATGGACACCTGACGAACAATTTCATCGAATCGATACTGCTCGATAAGACGCCCATCGTGCATGTGGGGGATGCCCTGAATATGACTTTGAGCGGAGTGATCGCCCACAAGTCAGCACTCAAAGGTGGCGAGTGGATGAAGATTCCCCAGTATGAATTGTGATTCCTGGCACACCCCCGCTCGCGGACAGGCACCGGCTGCCAACCCCCTTTTCCCCTTCACTGACAGGCTCTCGAGTGTATTCTACTCGTTGGGTTAAAAAGCAAATTCCTAGCACTCACATATAACCATGAAACACATCCCCCCAACCCGCAGAGCCTTAGCTCTATCATCCATCGGACTCGCGGCAGCCCTGCTGCTGTCAAGGGCGCAGGCGCAAGGAGATAAACAGCTGATACTGGAAAACCGCTTCGTGGCGATCGAGATCGACCGGCAGAGTGGCGCTGTGCGCTCAATCCATGACAAGGAGTTGAACAGCACCTATGCTTTTGCCGGAATCGGATTCGAAGTGACGACCGCGACGGGCACCGTCCGTTCCGTCAAGGCGCTAAGCGCCGACATTAAGGTAAGCGAAGCGGTGCTGCGCTTTGCCGACGGCGGCTTGGACTTGAAACTCCATTACACCCTCGGCGCGGAGGACCGGTTCGTAGAGAAGTGGCTGGAAACTAAAGCCACGGACGGCAAACCGTACTTCCTCAAGTCCGTTGTGCTGGAAGACGCTTCAACCACGGCCTTCAACGAGATCCATTTCCACGACGACCAGACGATCTGGCATTGTCCGATCAATCTCTTCCTGCGCGCGGAGAAGGGTGGCTGCTTTGCCGGGCTGGAGTATCCGTACTGGGAGCTCAAGCAGAACGGCAAGGAGGGGTTCCGGCTCGGCTACCAGCCGAACTATCAGGCGGCGGCCGGCGAGATGAATGTCAGCGAGAAATACTTCCTAGGCGTCTATCGAAAGGAAGGCATCCAGCGGGTTTCGCAAGGCCCGTATCCCGGGCGCGGGCGCTCGCCTTTGCTCTCTTGGGGGAGTACCGGGCTGGGGCAGCATTTCAAGGGTGGAAAGATTCCGCCTGAGGT
>JBIKNX010000030.1:0-17346 GCA_044358435.1 Luteolibacter sp. | reverse complement strand
ATCGGGGGATTCATCATACCCAATTTCACATCTCCCCAGACCCAGGTCTTCACCACCGGCCAGCTGTCCAGTTCCTCCACATTCAAGACCGGTTTAGTGATCGTCTGCCTGACCATATAGAAGCGATCGACATCCATACCGTAGAGGCCTGCCTTCTCACCCCAAAATTGAGGGTAGGTGAGTCCCCAGTGAGCGCACCATGTCTTATCGACCTCGGGCGTGAACAAGGTTCTCGGTAGATTCACTGTGAGCGTGGCGGTGTGGGAGGAATTGTTCCTCAACTGATGGCTCGCAGGCGCGACTTTAGGCGCGGCGGGCACATGAATCTTGAGTCCTGGGTCGCCCAGCAAGATCCAGTTCCTCCGCTGGTCATCAGCCCCGTTCACCGTCATGGTATCCACGCCCGCCATGTAACCACGCCCGAGTGGCTCGCCAGTCAGCAGCGCATTCAACGCCCCGGACTGCTTGATTTTGCCTGCCCCGGTATCGCTGCGGGTCGATCCCAGGAACGCCACCGCTCCGAGTTTGAACAATTGGTTAACCACTAACGCGCCCGAACCGCGATCCGTATTTTTCCAACCCGTGGCATCGTCATGGGATTCGATGAGGGTCTCGAAATCAATGGCGGAAGTGGCACATCCGTTAGATAGGATGACAGCGGGTGCCAGTACATTCCTTGAGTCCAGCCCGAAGGCTCCGCCGACATCATGATAAGAGGAATGATCGTTGTGCCCGATGAGAGAAGCTTCCAGCGGTTGGTTGGGACTCAGACTTCCAATCAAGTCGGTGGATTGAAAGCCATAATTCGCTCCCAGGGCATTCTGACAGGCGGAATTCCACTGTCCGCCCACATCGACCATGGTCTTTTCCCAGACCCCGTCCAACAGATGCTCGTAGGTGGCAATCCGGCAGGTCAGCAAAGAGGCGTCGAAGATGTCATAGGCCATGATACGGCCGATGGCGATGTCCGGAAACGGATCGGCATCGACATCTGCATAGTCGAGATCGGCTGGTGAAGCGTTATAATTCCCCGCCTGTTCATTTGGCGTAGGGTAATTGAGCGGGATGCTGGTGGCATTTCCCACCAGTGCGAGATAGGCGGGATAGCGGCCGATATTTTGGTAAAGCTCTTGCAATTCCTCCTTGATCGCAGGGTAGCCGGTGTAATGGAACAGCTCCACAGAATTGGGTATTGGCTCATAGCTCGTGATGGGTACCGCGATGCCGTTTCTACGGGCGGCGATAAATGGTGCGGTTATTGAGAGCTTGGATCCGGAGGCCAGGTTGAGATCCATGGGGTTGGTCACAGCTAGGTAGTCCACTTTCATTTTTCTTGCGGCCAAGTATTTGATGATGTCGGACGGGTTTGAGAGTGTTCGTTTGGCTAAGGCGGGCTTGGTGCCGGCGGCGTTGACATACAACACCTCGGTTGCGCCGAGTTGGGTGATCGCGTTACGGACCAGTGCTTCTTTTTTGGGATCGGAAGAATGATAGATCAGAGGTGCATCGAGAGCGGCGGCGAGCGAGGATGCCTGGAGGACGTTCGGGTAGTTTGCTGCATCGACCGCATCGCTGACTAAGACGACGGTGGAGGAGGACTTCCAATGACTGATGGCCATCGACACGGACAGTTCGAGCGGCCCGGACGCTATGAGCGGGGAGCTTGTGAAGTTCGGTATCTCGGCGTCGAAATGAACGGTGTGAATTTGTGAAGGTCGATAGCGCCATAAGTAGTCCTGCAGATAGATATTGGTCTTGAAATCCGACTCATTGGCGATGGTGATGATCGCGGGCGCACCGTGGTTCGTGTGGCGTGAGACGGGAATCAGGCTCAGGTAATCGTAATCCGCGGGCGTCAGTCCGGTTTTTTCCGTCTTCACAACAAACAACCGGAAATCATCCACATTGGCGATTGCCCTGACCGAAAAGTCCTTGGTGGTGGAGCCATCCTCCGCCTTGACGATGTATCGAGTATTTTTGTTGAGGGTCAGCGGCCGAGTGGGAATCTCGCATGTGGCTCCGGCTGAGAGAGAAAGGGTGGGGGTGAGGGCTGCCAGTTGCGCATCCGTCGTTCCCGCCGGAACATTCACAACCACAATACTCGAGTTGCTACCATTGGACATGACAGTGGTCCGGCTCCCGGCGAGGTTGGGATTGAAGGCCGTGAGCTCGCACGCCGTGCTAGGTGGTGCCTTGGTGGCCGTCACCTTATAGTTATGGGTTAAGCCACCGTCGGTGACGGTGTAGGTCACTGGCCCGGCACTGAAGTTCCGGCTCGGTAGACTGCCACTGATCGGCATGCCGGTTCCGGATGTCACGGTGTATGTCGGTGCGAGTTTTGCCAGGTTCGCCGAGTAAGGCACGGTCCATGCGATGGTGGCCTGGCCCCCGACCGGCTTCCCCACGACGGCACTGCTGCCGCTGACGTTGGTCCCGAAGTTGAGAATTGTCGCCGGAGTCACCTTTCGATTGGCCAGCGCCGAGAGGTGGAAAGTGCTATCGCTCGCGGGAGTGATGGTGAACTCCTGCGAAGAGGAGTTGGCGACAAACGTGCAAGTCATCCGGATGCCGTTGCCCTGTCCGTAAAAGTTCTGATCCAACACAAGGCTTTTGCTGCCGGCTGCGAACGTTTGGATGCGTGTCGTTCCTGCGGGATCCCATCCGTAGGAGAAGAAGGTGGTCTCATATGTGGCTCCTGGTGTGAGATTCGTGAGGGTCACAATGCGGGGATTCCCGCCGTAGATGAATGAGTTGGCCAGCGTCTTACTGTGACCGGTGATATTCGTGCCCGAATTGGCATTCGCAATATCGCCTGTGATCGAGAAGTTCGTCCCGGAGGCGGCGTCACTTTGGAAGGTCACACCGTTCACGGTGACTGCCTCTCCGCACGTGTTCACGGCCACGGTGTATTCTAGGCTGCTGTTGATTCCCGAATCCGCATCTCCTGTCCACGGCGCGTGGCTCCAAGTCTGAGCTTGCGCGCTGCAGGCGATCACGGTGAGGGAAACGAGAAAGATCCATGTTTTTGGTTTCATAAAAAGCAATGATATTATTTGTTAGAAAATTGAGTGTGGGGGGTGATTGGCTCGGGCGATTTCACGACGCTGGCGGTAGTGCTCCGGTCCCCGAGCTTTCTCTCAATCGATATTATGGATAGGCCGCCTGTATGATCCTTTCAATTAGCGCGGCAATTCTTGTGTTGGCGGAGGCAATGGCGTCCTTGTCGCCGGGCTTGGCGTTCAGCCAACCGTCGATCTCGATGGCGGTGCTTGCGCCCTTGATTCCGGCGGGCGTGGTGAGCTTCGGCGCCAGCGTCTTGTTGGGGATGGTGTAGAAAAAACGCGGGTCCGGGCAGGCGAACTTTTCCTTCCAGCTGTTGGCGAGGATGGTGAATTGCTCGCCGAAGTTGGCACCTTGGTCCTTGGTGAACATTCCCTCGCCGGTCAGGAAGACGACGCCCTTGTAGCTGCCCGGCCAGAATGGGCAGGTCAGCACGTTGTAGGACTGCCCGGCCGTGGTGGTGATCACGCGGCCAAAGGCCGGATAGGTCCCCCAGGCGATACCGTCCGGGACCCTCTTCTCCGCGATCAGTTTCGGGATGTAGTCGCTCCAATACTTCTTCCAATCGGCGAGGTAGCGTCGGACATCCGCGTCATAAACCGGATTTCCAGGTTGCGCGGCGGCCAGGTCCTTGTGGTCCTCCATCAGGCTGGGTGCCTTGACGAGGGATTCCGCATCGATCCAGTTCTTCAGTTCCGGCTCGGCAAGATCCTTGCCGCTGCCGCTCTGCATGAAGATGATCCCCACCGGCCTGCCGGTCTTGGCGGCGATGCGCTGGCCCAGCATTCCGGCCAGGCTGCCTTTCGCGGGTTCCCAGCGGGAAGCATAACCACTGTCAAGCGTCGTGGAGGATGCGACGCTGTAGCGTGCCGGAGAGGGACTCCGGTCACGGCTGGCCTTGCGGGTCATGACCCGCACCGAATCGTTGGCGGGTGCGTTCGCTTCAGCTACGGCCGCCATGGGTGGAGCCGCCACATACCAGACATCGCCGACGATCATATTGGTGCAGACGCGCTCGTGAACAAGTTCGCCGTCGATGGTGAACGTGACCTTGAGTGTCTTGGGCTCGGTGCCGGCCTGCATCGGCGGCACGGTAACCTGCCACTCCTTCATACCCGGTGTGACCGGGATGGTTTTTTCAATCCCGGCGAAGCTGAACTTGATCTCGGCTTTGCCTTTCTCCTCGTAGCCAAAGGGGTGGATCGTCGAGCCCCAGAAGGTGACCGGCATGTCGGCCTGCAACACGGCGTTGTCGCGGAACTGCTGGCTTAGCAACGGCATCTTGCGGTATTCGTATTGCTTGCCGACCGTGGACGGGTCGATCTTCACGCCCTCGACCTTGATCGGGGCGTCCGGCCAGGCTTGCAGTTCGGCATTCAGGGCTTTGCTGGCAACCAGTTTGTTGTCGTAGTAGATAAACGGCGACAGCGGCAGCATGGCTTTGTTGTAAATGTTCGGCAGGCCACCCACGCCATTGCAGGCATAGGCAACGCCGTGTGGTTCGGTCACGCCTGCCGCCGTCAGTTCCAGCTTCTCGCCGGCGATCTTCAACTTCGCGCGGTGCCAGACGCGGTCCTTGTCGGCCAGATAGAAGAGGGTCACCTTGTCCTCGCCGTTCCCGATCACCGCCGGCCCATCCAGCGTCTTGTCCGGGGTCATCTGCCCCACCAACAGGCCGCCATCAGCATGGTCAAGAATCACGACCAGTTTGTCGCCCTTGACCTCGTATGACTTGAACATCGGCCCATCGGCGACGATATTCTTGCCATACTGGTTCTTGAGCGCGTGCAGGGCGAGGCGTTTGCCCGGCACCGCCTTGTCGCTGTAGTGGATGCGACCGGTGATGTCGATCTGTGAGGCCATGCCGGTGTTGGGAATGTCGCGCGCCAGCCAGAAACCGAGGCGCATTTCGCCCATGTCGTTGAGAGTCAGCCCATCGTTCGCGCCCGGCGCATACAACTGGTGGAAATAAACCGGAAAGTCACCCTGTCCCCACACCTCGCGCCAGCCGCGGATGAGTGAATGCATCCGGTGGTAGTAGTGCACACCCTCGAACATGCTCGAATAGCACTGGTTCCAGATCGCGCCGCGGATGGCATAAGGGACCACCGGATTCATCCTGCCGTTGAACATCCAGGTCGCGTCGCGGTTGCCTTCCATGTTGCCGGGAGTCTTGGTCGAGATCGGCTCGGCCGGTTTGCCCGCCTTCACCAGCTCGGCATTGCGGGCAAGCGTGTCTTCGCTGTCCTGATAGAATTTGGCCCACGCCGCCTTGTGCTCCGGCGTCGAGGGATCCGTCTCGATCAGCGACTTGTAGATTGCCTGGGTTTGCTCGTCCTTGCCATCCTTGAATCCGCAACGCGGGGTCCAGGCACGGACGCTGGTCATGCTGAACGAACAGTTGAGGATGCCGATGGGCACGCCCAACTCCTTATAGAGATCGTAGGCGAAGGCGGTGGCGATGGCACTGTAATTTTCCATGTCGCCGTCCTTCCACGCGCCCGTGGCGTGCTCGACGGGGTGCAGTGCGGAATAGACGCTGGTTTCCTCGAACTCGCGGATCACCGGCGGCTTCTCCTTGCCTTCCTTCACGCGTTCCGCAATCCCTTTGAGGATCTGCACCACATCGCACTGGCTGGCCTTCCACTGCATGTTTGATTGACCCGAGGCCATCCAGACTTCACCGACGAGGATGTTCTTCAGGACGACCTTCTTGCCCTCGCTGTCGCTGACGAGCATTTCCGCCGGCTCGGCGCTGGCCTTGAGCGGCTTGAGCTTGAGCATCCACTTGCCGTCCTCCCCAGCTTTGGCGCTTTCCTTCTGGCCGGCAAACTCAACGGTCACCGTATTGCCCGGCTTGCTCCAGCCCCAAACCGGGGCGGCGGTCTCCCGTTGCAGGATGGCGTTGTCACAGAAAGGTGCGCCGAGTTCAATTTCCGGCACGGGCTTGGGCGAAGGCGGGTTTTCCGCCGCCGGAGCCGCTAACGGTGACAGCACTAGAGCTAAGATTAGGGTGAGTTGTATTTTCATTTTGTGTCTTTGATTCATGTTTTTACTTCATAGTTTTTCTCATTATCGGCATCATTTGCACGATCAGCACGCCCACCAGAATCAGCAGGCAACCAAGCATCGCACGGACCGTCAGGATCTGGTTGAGCACGAGGTATCCGGCGATCGCGGCAAAGACTCCCTCCAGGCTCATGATGATGGCGGAGGGCGCCGGCGGACAATGCCTCTGGCAAACCACTTGCAGTGTGTAGGCAACTCCAACCGACATCAAACCGGCATAGGCAATCGCGCCGGAGGCTGCCTTGATCTGCTCGAATGTGCAGTGTTCGAAGATGAGTCCGCACAGCATGCTTAAGACCGCGCAAACCGTGAATTGCAGGAAAGCAATCTGGATTGCGTCACCTTTGCCGGCGGCGTGGTCAATGACCAGGATCTGACAGGCCCAGAATACCGCGCTGAGCAAAGTCAGCCAGTCGCCCTTGGAAACCACGAAATTTCCGGTTACGCTCATGAGGTAGAAACCGATGAGGCAGACGATCATACCCGTCCACAAGCTCATGCGCGCTTTGTGGCCGAAAAACAGGCCCAGCAACGGAACAAAGAGGATATAGAATCCGGTAATGAAACCGGCGTTGGCGCTGGAGGTATATTGCAAGCCGATTTGCTGCAGGGCGGAGGCGGTAAAGAGAAACAGCCCTGCTACCAAGCAGGCTTTGTAGGGCAGTTTGGGCTCTCGATCCGCTGCCGGGAGGTTCTTTTTGCGCCAGAGGAGAAGGGGAATCAGCGAGAGACAGCCGAGGGCGAAACGAAGACCGTTGAAAGTCATCGGGCCAAGACCTTTTTCCATGCCGATCTGCTGGGCCACAAATGCCGAGCCCCAGATCATGGACATCAGCAGGAGCAGCAACTCGTATTTGAAGACCCCTATGCCCCTTGGTTTTGATTTGTTCTCGTTATTCTGTGTCATGAATATTTGTTCAATCTCAGGGCTGTTTTTTGAGTTTCGATGTCTCAACGTGGTTGGAATCCTGTTGACGATGGGTCATCTCCTCAAAATCGAGCAGATAGAGCACCACGCCTGCGTGGCAGCTATACCACCATTGGTTGTATTGGAATCCGACCACGATGCGGTTGTCCGGTTGGAGGTAGTAGGTGATATAGTTGGCGGTTTGAATCGCGCGCTGACGCAACGTTTCATCGCCAGTGGCCTTTGATAGATCTAACATCATCGAGGCCCAGTTCAGGCTGTGGATGCCCATCACCACGTTGCATTGCAACTGCTCGCGGATCCCCTCCGCCGGCTCGAAGCCCTTGATTTTGTCCAAGAAGGTTTTCTCCACCCAAGCGTTGAGATCCTTCGCCATTTCGAGATAGCCGTTGGTGGCCGTGCGGTTTTCCAACAGATAACGGATGGTGTCGAGGCAGTCGTAATTGGTGCGGCCATCCTTGCTTGGAACAATGTCCTCGTAAAAGCCGCGAAACTCCTTGGTCTTGATCGGGCCGTTCACGAGCCAGTTCCACGCCTTGTCGCGGTGAGCGCGATAGCGGTCGTTGCCATTGCGCTTGTCGAGCGATTCGAACAGCCGGACGGCGTAAATCACGCTGCTGGTGTATTCCTCGATGACTGCCTCGGTCTTGGGATCCACACGGAATGGCCAGGTGCCGTCGGGACGTTGCCGGGCGGCGAGTGTTTTGGCGATGGCCTCAGCAGCCGATAGGAAGCGTGCCTTGCCGGCGGCTTCGTGTAATTGAAGATACGCCAAGCCCATGATTGCCGCCTTGTCCGGCATCAGTCCTGACTTGTCGCGAAAACCGCCCGGCTTCTTTTCCTCAAAGGTGCTCCAAGGGAAATTGGCATAAGCCCAGTCGGCGGGTGTGCTGTGGGCGATGTTCCAGTCCGCCAGCTTGACCGCCTCCGCCAGCGCCCGGTCATTCTTGGCGTAATGTCCATAGCCGATGAGGGTGCGGATCATCAGCGCATGGTGAAAGGCAGGGTATGATACAAAGCGGTCCACGCTGCCTGGAAACGGCGATCCATCGTGTTGGAGATTTGAGTAATACACCCAGGGCATCTGCGTCCGGCCCTTTTCATCAAGAAGTGATTCAGCCGGGCCCTTGAACCATTTCAGGTGATCGTCGAGCAGGAATGACATTCCGCGCCGGATGGTTTCGTCATAAGGCTGAAGGGGCAGCAGCTTTCCTTGAGTATCGCGCTTCACCTCAGCGACGGTCATCATCTTCCGCCAGTCCAGCGGTGACTTGCCGTCCGACTTCGGCATGGGCTGCTCTGCCGCCGAGACGGTGGCCATGGATGTCAGCGCGAACGCGGTGAGTGCGAGGGAGAATTGAGTAAAGACGGTTAGCATGAATTTAAGCATTTGGAATATTTGGAATCCGTTCAGCGGACAGCCTGTTTGTTAGAGTCTTTAAAAACCTCCAGATAGGGCCTGACTAGCTGAGCCCGCAGCTTGTAGCCCGCAGCGCTGAAATGAATCTCGTCTTCGACAAAGAGTTCAGGGCGCTGTCCGCCATCAGGCCTGGCAAGTGCCTCAAACGCCAGCGCAAGGCGGTGGATTGGGTAGCGGATGGTCATGTGAGTTATTGTACTTAATTCGCGGGAGCGGCGTTAGGCGCCGCCCCCGCCGCATTCGTGCTGTTATTTCTTCATCAGTTCGACCATCGCCTGGCCCATCGCTTCGCCGACGTCCATGTAGACTTCAGAATTGCCGCCGTAGTGGCCGTTGCCGCTGCCGCCCTGCGCCATTGGGTTGGTATAGATTGTGGCCACGTTGCCTTTGAATTCCGGATGTTTGGCCGGATCACTGACTGCGAGATGGGCGTTGAGCACCAGGCCGCCATTGCCCGAGCTGCCCTTGGTGGTTTCACCGAGGGTGCCAATGACGAACTTGGCGTTCGGCGCGTTGAAGTCCTTGCGCACCGCCTTGATGAAGTTGACGAGATTCTGTTCGTAGCGGGCCGCATGAACCGGGTTCCCGCCGTCCTTTTCACCCTGCCAGAAGAAGAAGCCGGCGACTTCGTACTTCGTCGCGTCCGGGTAGTAGGTTTTGAGATCGGCGAGGACTTGCTTCGCGCCGGCAACATCGTCGTCATACTGCTTGCCAGCATACCAGCCGATCGGCTTCGGCTCGGTGCCTTTGGGCCACGAATCGGGTGAATCCTTGTAGCCAGCATAGACTTTGTCGCCTTCTTCAAAGCGCACGCTACCCGGAGGCAGAAGATCCCAGCCGAGGCTGCGGTTGCCGATGCAACTCTTGAGAATCATGACCGGCGCATCAACTACGTTGCCGACGACATGCCCGATGCCATGCTCCAGACCGACAGCGCCTCTGTTCTTCACGCTCATCCAATCGTTGTGTTGGAGTTTGAGGCTCATGATAAACACATTGCGGACATCCTTGCGCTCGGTCCATGCGCCGGCGTCGTCCACAAGATAGGGGTATTTCCCTTTGGTTTTTACTGCGGCCTCCAGCGAGGGCAGCTTTCCCAGACCCACCGCGTTGGACTGGCCCATGATGAGGAAAACCTGAACCGGCTTGGTCATGTCCGCCGGCTTGCCGTCGGGTTTGGGAATGGGTTGCTCCGCCGCCGATACGGTGACAAAGGATGATAGGCCAAAAGCGGCGAGCGCGAGGGAAGATAGGGCAAAAGCCCGGCGGGTGGTGTGTTTCTGTTTCATTTTTGATTGTTGGTTTTGGTTGTTGTGGAAAATTCGGGAGATTACCTCTTTCCCTGAGGAATCTCGGGAAACGTGATGTTCCCATCATAGTCGATCTGCACCATCACCTGCTGCAGGGTGGCCGGGTCGGGCTTCTTCGTCTCCGGGTTGATCTTGGAACGGATGAACATGACATCCCATGTTCCCTGCCCGCCACCGGCTGTGGGCCCGCCTTTCAGCATGTTGAACGTGTTGATGCCGTCGTCCTTCTTCCAGCCGAACTTCTCAGCCGCCGCCTTCCAGGCAAGCTCGGGAATGCCCAACTGTTGACCGATCGCCGAGTAGAACTCGTCGGGGTCGGAATACTCGCTCTTCGGCTTCACACCGGTGATCTTCTTCTGATACTTCTTTTCAAAGAAGGCCACGTCCTCCTCCACGGCGGCGACGGGTGGCGCGAGGACTGCGTCCGCCGCCTTTGCCGGCAAGGGGAGCGACAGGAAGAGCTGCCCTTTGTACTCCGCCAGCGCCTTGGCGGTGGCCGGGGAGAGTGATTTGAGGCCCTTGAGGAACAAGCGGCGACCCGCGAAGCGCGCCAGTTCGGCGGCAGTCTCGTCGGAGATCGTGGTCAGACCGTTGAGCCCCAGGTCGCACTTGCAGGCGGCCAGCGCCTTGGCGGTTTCCGCCGGGAGCGTCTGCAAGCCCATCAGATCGAGTTCCTCGCCCTTGAACCTCGCGAGCACCTTGGCGGCCTCGGGCGACAACTCTTTGAGTCCGTCCAAGGACAGAACCCGCCCCTCCCGCTCCATAATCGTTTTGGCTTCTTCTACCGAGAGTGTGGTCAGGTTGTCATGCCTCAGCCATCCGGGGCTGGGTGGTATGCCAACCTGTTGGGCCGCCACGCTGGAAATCCCGATCATCACCGCCAACGCTGTACCAATAATCTGCTTCCTGTTCATATAGTTTTTTATTTCGTTTTACTTGTTTTTATCACTTCTTCTTCAGCACGATGAGCGATGATTTCCAACCGAGCGGGTTTTTTTCGCTGAACCCACCGGCTTCGATGAAGAGGTATTCATCCTTCCCAGTTGTTTTCAACGCCTGCCGCGTTTCCAAATCCATCAAGGTATCACCTGACCAGAGCCGGAGCGGGTCGCTGGTCGTGCCGCCGTCCTTCAAGGTGATCTCTTTGAATGCCGCCTTGTTGGCATCCACCGGCTTGGCGGGATCAAACGCCTCTATTGACGGCACCACGGCCACCGCCGTCCAAGTGCCCACCAATGCCGGGTTCACGGCAGCCTTGCCGTCCCACTTGTATTTTCCGGCCTCGGGGTCTGCGGCACTGCGGTTCGGGTCTTGCAAGGCCTGCCATTGCGCCGACATCAATGTGATCTCCGTTGCCCATTGGAGCAGTTGCTTTTCGCTGAAGGGTGGGATCTTCATTTCTTCGAACCAGATGTTGAAGTTGTCCCGCTTCCTTTGGCTTTGGAAGGCGATGGCAGCCACCTCCACCTTGCCGGCCTTGATATCATTGAACCAATCGGTGGTAATGAACGCGCCCTTGGGTAGACCGCCCGAGCCCATCCCGCCCTTGCTTTTTGCCTCGGCAATCAGCTTGCCGTTGACGTAAACAGCCCAGCCGTCGCCGTCATAGACATGCGACCGTCCGCCCACGATCAGACGATAGCGGTGCCCCGGTTTCATTGGCGGCAGCTCGAACGTGCGGCGCATTAACAGCACTTCCTTCTCCCAGGGTGAGTTCGGTTTTTCGCCGCACCCGCAGAATGAGGATGTGCAGATGGTATTAGCGGGAACATTGGCAAACGGCGCCAGTCCCTTCATCCAGCCGGCTTTCACGGGGTCGAAGTCCGGTGCGAACCAGTTGGTCGCGCCCCCTGGTACCGTCACGGGGCGGTATCGGGGTGTGTTATCCCAAAGCTTCTGTTCCGGCGGGTCGAAGGTGAGATACGACCATTCGTCCTTCAGCCGGTCGGACCCGAACGAGTGCCAGCCGTAGTCGGTGGGATCGCCGCCCCGGCGATAGAGGTCGGCCAACTGATCCATCGAATCATTCTTGCCACCTGGGGTGGTGGATTTCACTTCTGCTGCTGCCAGTGCATTCAGTGCTTTCCAATTCTTGCCGACATGCTCGGGGACCAGACTGTCGAGGATGGCCGGCTTGAGGGCTGCGGCCACCTTGGGTCCGAGCTTCTCGGTGGGCGCTCCCAGGAAAAGATCGCGGTGTGGCAGCGCTTCGCTGGGGAAGCGCTGCTTGGCCAACTCATACAACACATCAAGCCCGCCCTCGCTGGCCGCGAGGCTGACCGCGAGTTCTTTTTCAAGAAAAGCCACCGGGCTGTTACCGACCACGCGGTTCGCCAAATCCAAGCCGCCAGGTGCCGTCAGCGTCTTCGGAAATTCCGTATAAGCTTGCCCGAGCACTTTGGCGGCTAGCGCCTTCACTTCGGGTTTGGCGGCGTTGGCTTTGGAGGTGATGCCGCGGATCGGGCCCCACACATCGGCTACTCGGGTGGTGTTGGCCAGCTTGCCGACGAGCGGAAGAATCTTCTGATAGAAACGATCATCGGTGGCCAGTCCGGTGAGCGCCGTCAACGCGGCCTTCTGCAACCACCATTCTTCGTGCTGCGCCCAGTGGCAGAGTCGGTCCACATGCGGCGCGAGCAACTCGGGCTTGGCCATGCCGAGACGGTTCAGCGCATTTACGACCACCCACCACGATTCGTCTGGGCTGTTGACCATGCCGATCAGCAGCGCAGCCACTTCGTCGTTTAGACGGGCGGGCGAGTTGATAGCCATCAGGCCCGCATGGCGCGCGCGCGGGTCCTTGTCCTTGAGTAGTTCGAGGATCAGCGGATCGGCTGCCCTGCCTGCGATGACCTTTGCCGCCAGCTCGCGCACGCCATGGTCGGGATGGCGCGCAACCATCAACAAGGTCTCGTTGGTCGTGCCGGGATCGCTGACACGCCGCACGATCGGCCAGCCGGCGTCCGTGGCGAGTTTTTCGGTATCCCAATCCTGGACCTTGCCATTCTTGTCCGCCGCCGGAGTCATTGAGAAAAATGCCTCGTCGGCTTCGGTTCCCCACGGCCGCTTGGGCAGTTGATAAGGTTTGGAAAACTTCGTTTTCGGCGCGCCGGTGAGCCGCAGCGTCTTGCGGGGGATGGTGTAGGTGAGCGCGAGCCCGATGCCAAAGCTGTTGGGATCGTCGAAGCCTCCCCGCTCCGGGCCCCAGGAATCGCCGGCGACGCCCAGCGAGCCGTCAAACCGACGCGACAACTCGTAGAACCATTGCCGGTTGTCCATGAACTCGCGGTATTTCAGGGGCTTTTTCTCAACCATCAGCCCCATGGCCGCGCTGCGCCAGACCTCGCCGATGCCGCCGCCGGGGTGACCGTGAAACATCCACGAGGTCGAATAGAAGCTCCGCACCGCGGAGAGGTCGCGCGCCTTGGCATAGATTGACTTCTCGCCCTCGGGCGTCAGCGAGGCCGCCGCCGCCATGAGGAAGGCCATCGTGCCGAGCTTGCCGTTGTCGGTGAAACCGCTGTCCGGCATGGTGTTCCCGTAGCCGAGGTTGCCATGGCCGGCCATGCGGTAGAGATGCTTGAAGGACTCCTGCAAGGTGAAATCGTCCACCTTCGCGCCGCACTCCTTGGCCAGCAGCAGGAAGGCCGCCGCTGTCATGCTGGCCGCGTTCAAGTGGCCGTAGCTGTAATTCACGCCGCCATAGTGGTTCCAAGCGCCGTTGTACATGTTGCGCTTGAGATAGTCCGCATTCTTCTCAATGACAGGCAGGACCGTTGTGTCGCCGGTGCGCAGGTAATATTCGCAAAACCCTATCCCCTGGTAGCCGGCATTCCAGGTGGAACTCTGCAACTGCTGAATCGTACTGTATTTATCCACCGTCTCCTTGACCCAGCCGCGGGCGACTTCGAGATCCTTCTTCTCGCCGGTCGAAACCAGGAAGAGCAAACCGAGGCCCAGTCCGTTCGCACGGGTCCGCGCCAGCCACTCCGCCTCGCCGCGCACGATCTTGTCGGACTTCGGGCAGTTGAGCGGCCAGGTCTTGCTGTAAGTGCCGAGCACCGGGATCTTGACGATGACCTCTTCGGCCGTCTTAGAGTCGGCGGTTTCCTTGATCATGAACTTGATGACGCCGTCCGTGGCCTCGGCCTTGGTGATGATCGCGCCGAGCTGGATGCGCGGGTCGATATCCTTGAGCTTCTCACCGTTGATCGACTCGATCGCTTGCCCGACCTTGAGCTTGCCGGTGGCCTCGGCGGGCGAGCCCTTGTGCACCCGGCTTACCTGCATCTGGAACGGCGGCAGCACGAGATTGATGCCGATGCCCACCGGCCCGAAGTGCTCGACCTCCGTGCGCACGGCGGTTTCCTTCGGGTAGGTGCTGAAGAGCGGATGTTCCTTGTAGAACTTGCTCTCAAACTTGGAGGAGGTCACATCGGCACAGTGGCTGGGTGTGGTGAAAAGCAAGGTCTGCGTGAGACTGAGGGATAAGAGAGCAAGCGCCCTGCAGGTGTTGGGAATTCTCATTTCATTTGGAGATTATGGATGTGTAACAGTTGCAAAAGCGAGTCACACCAACTTAATACTCAAGTGAATCTCAGAATTTTCTCCTATGAGAGATATTTATTTTTTTATACCTACATGTTTATCATGTAGGTATTGACGATGTGAGCGCGTGGGGCTAGCGGGGATACTTCCAGCCTCGCAGCACTCCCGCAGCCTCATCGAGCCACCGCGTGTCAGGTTCATATCGTGGCGGCTTTCCCATGGTCGGACAGAGCCCGCCACCCTCGGAATGCTCATTCCAGGAATACATGAAGACTGTCTGAGCCTCGCAGGCTTTCGGGTGAGCGGCAACGAAATCGAACGTGGCGGTAAGTCGCGCTGCGAGATCGCCCTGTTTGGGCCACTGGTAATGATACCATTGTTTCTTGGTTTCATAAGTCTTCTCATCGATGGCGCGAGGCCAGGTATACTGCATGCTGGTGCAATCCGGGATGAACGGCAGGTCGCGGTTGAGAAACTGCTTCTCCAAGGTGTTGATGAATGTCTTCGTGGCTTCCGCATAGGTTGGTGATCGGTCTCGCTCGGCCACTACACCACCGTAGCCGCCAGCGTAATCGGCGAACGCATCGTAGCCGTCAGCCTGGATGGCAGGGGCGTGATTGAAGCTGTGTGCCGGCACGATAATGCCGACGAGATATGGGTTGGGCAGGCCAGCAGCCTTCACACGGTTACGAATGTAGTCGGTAAACTCCCGACCTGTCATCTTCTGGTCGTCTTTTGCGGCGGCAAGTTGCGCCCTGAAATTCTCGGGCCAGAGGACGGGGACAAGCGGCCTGCCGTCCATCACCGTCTGCCAATTGGGCATCTTGATGTAATCCAGGGTCTCGTCCATCATGGCCGCGACCTTGGCGCGCGTGTATTTGACGGTATGGTGTCCGTATAGAGCCCAGACGAACTTCATCTTTTTTGCTTCGGGAATCGTACTGGCCATGTGACAGTCGAGGTTGTTCTTCAACTCCCACGCGTTGGCGAAGAGCTTGCGCGCGGGGCCGTTATAGATGAAGAAATCAATATCGGCGTTGTAGGCATAGCGGATCTCCTGATCCATGGTTTCCTGCAACAACTTCATACTGTAAGGGTAATTGAACCAGAGTGGGCCTGCATTTTCCGGGTGCTTCACCCCGTCCACGTCTTTTGTCAGTCGACAGAAAAAGGGCGCCCGCTCATGCCACTCGGCAGGCTTGAGGAAACCCTGTTTTCCCGGAAGATATCCCAATTCCTGCTCTTGGGTCGCGCCTTTGCCCGAATACATATCCCAACGCTGGACTCCCAGGAGTGGCCTGCCGCGCTCCTTGGCTATATCCTTGGCGAACACAAGATTGGCTGTTCCGAAAAGAACGCTCAGAACTCCAATCTTTGTCACTGCGAGTTGTGTGATCTGCTTCATCCTCAATATCATCTCGCACATCATCTGGTCCGTTTGGGTTCGATCGCCATTCACTCCGAGATTACGGTTTTCCAAGTATCTCAACCTCGGGGGCTACAAGACCATCCGGGATTCCCCCGGCACTCTTCCCCGCAAGCACCAGATGATCGACTGCAATACCTTCCGGTGTCTTGCCCAGTGTGTAGACCCATTGACGACCATTTCCGATGATTCCCGGTTGTGTTGCGGAGTGCAGGCCGCCGGCATCCGACCAGCGCAATGCGACCTCTTCGGGTTTTGGCATCGCCCCCGATTCCGGCCACTGGAGAATGACCTGCCGCACGTTCTGTGGTTTGGGCCAGACAAAACCCATGATCGCCAGAGACTGGTCATGTTTGAGTGAGCCAAACAACTTGCCGACTTCGCTCGGAAGTGAGTCTGCTAGCCTATCGCGCCGGAAAACCTGAGCCCCTGCCGCCAAATTCGTGGCTTTTGCGGTGGTTCCGGCATTCGCGGCTGGTTGCGATTTCTGCTTCGGAAAGTAAACATAAGGTTCTCCTCCGCGGCCGCCCGCCGCCAGCAGATCCAGAATCGGCGTGAGCGATTCATCGGTATTTTCCGTGGCCGAACCCAACAGGAGAGGGCCATCGAAATATCGGGTCGCCCCTTTCGCCAGTTCTTCTTGCACCGCCGGGCGTGGTCCGCGCTCCTGTTGGAACACCACCTCGACGACCGTTCCTCTAACAATCGGGAGCGTAATCTCGGCAAAGGAATCGGCCAGACGCGGCTTCTCCTTCTTGCCGTTCACGCGGATTTCAAAACTGTCCTTCAATGCCCACGAAGGCACGAAGAAGCGCCATTTCTTTTCCGCATTCATCTGGCTCTCGAGGACTTCCAGTCGCACCTGCCCCTTGTGCGGATAGCCGGTCTCCTGGCGAACCTTGCAAGTTCCTTCCGCAAAACGAAGCGTCGCCGTGCCATTTGAATAAAAAGGCAGGACCACCGTATCCTTGTTTTGGAAGTAACTGTATTGAATCGCGCGGGCGATTCCTTCGCCGCCCCGCATGGAGCAGCAAAAAGCCGCTTCCGAGTGCAACTTGGTGCGGCACGTTCCCGTGGCGTGACCCACGCAAGGCCCGGTGCCAAATCCGCCGTTGTGCAGTTGGCCGGGCAGCAGGCCATTGAACAGGATCAAGTGGGCGTCTTCCAAATAGTTGGCCCGCCCGGTCTGTCGCCACAGGTCGACTGTTAGAATGAATGAATCGATGACCCCGCAGGCCTCGGTCCACTGGGGTTTGTTGAACCAGTTGTAGTTCTCGAAAGTCTCGGTCATGGCCAACGCGCGATACTGCTTGTAGAGAGTTTCGGCGAACGCGAGGTCTTCGGGACGGTGGTGCATTTCATGCCAGCGCAGGATGCCGGTGGCGGCCGAGAGCATGGCATGGGTTTGAGCGCTGAGGCCGACAAGATCCAGCTTGCGATACCGCTCGATCGCGGTCTCGATCGTCGCCTTGAATTCCGGTGATGGCACCAAAGCATAGGCGCGTGTCATTCCATCTAGCGTCGTGAAGAACTGGCCAACATCGCCGCCGGAGAGATGCCAATCGACTTTGGCCTCCGAGGTTTC
>JBIKNX010000293.1:0-17401 GCA_044358435.1 Luteolibacter sp. | reverse complement strand
ATTCTTCCCACCGTTTTTCCCACCATTCTTCCCATTCTTCCCACCGTTCTTCCCATTCTTCCCGTTCTTCCCATTCTTCCCACCATTCTTCCCATTCTTCCCATTCTTCCCACCATTTTTCCCTCCATTCTTCCCATTCTTCCCACCGTTTTTCCCATTCTTCCCGTTCTTCCCATTCTTCCCACCATTCTTCCCATTCTTCCCATTCTTCCCACCGTTCTTCCCACCACAATTCGGTCCGTTCTTCCCACCAACATTTGCTACCAGTTGTAGTGGATGCGTTAGAAATTATTGCTGGCAAGCATGTCCATCATGCTGCACAAGTTGTGGGTGTTAATAAATATGCTATACTATAATAAAAGGAGATCTAAACTATGTACGCAATAATTGTTAAAGATACTGCAGATACTTACGAGGTACTTTCGATAGTTCAAACTGACGAAGAACTAAGAGTATCTCTTGAGTCTGAGTGGGACAAAGGTCTTCCTATAATTGGTATGAACATATCTGACCACAAAGCAACAGCAACTAAAGGTGCTACCTGGAATGGAACATCTTTTGATGGAACTGCAAATTCAGGGTTTTTTGCACTATCACAAGAAGAAAAAGATGCAACTAGACAATATGCATTTTTATGTGATAATAAAATAATTTACAGAATGAGCACAGAAACTGGTACTGAAAAAGCATCACTTTATGATGCAGCATTTTCTGGTGAAGTTTTTCTTGTAAAGTGCTCTTTTGCAATTAGAGGATCGACAGTTTCATATAATAAAACAACTAGAGAAATATCCGTAATCTAATAAAATATTACTAGGATTTTTGTGATATACTATAGTCATAGCCAAAACAAAGGAACAATATGACAATTTATGATGAAAATGAAACGCCTTGGTTTACTAAAGATAGATCAGAGACGTCCCTAAATAGATATCCATCAAAAACTATTGGAAACAATATCTTAGTTGAAAACCCCGCATTAGGAATTAATCTTTATAGGAATGTATTTTCAAAAGAAGATTCTGAAAGATATATTAAAATTCTTGAATCAAATTTAGGCGGTAATGGAAAATACAAATGGTCAGAGGCAAAAGTAACTAATTCAGATGTTCCAATTAAAAAGGCTAGAGATGCTGTAGATTTTAGATTTAAACAAGAAAACCTGGGCCCAAGAGATGAACATAATGCTGAATTAATTGACTTGCATGAAGAGATATATCAAAAATTAAAGTTTTGTGTTGATGATTATGCACGGTATTGGGGAATAAATGTAGTATACTACGAAGCATTTAACTTTGTTAAGTATGAAGGAGAAGGAACACACTTCAATATTCATGCAGACCATGGCCCTATGTATAACTGCACGGTCTCTGCTGTTATTTATATAAACGAAGACTATGAGGGTGGAGAAATCAGGTTCCCAAGAATGGATAATTACACTCATACTCCAAAAATAGGAGACATTGTTCTTTGCCCATCAAACTATATTTATGAGCATGCGTCTTTGCCGATGAAAGAAGGAACTAAATATTGTGTTGTCGTAATGACAGACATTAATGAACTAGGACACAAGTAGTGTCTCTAATTGCAAAGTTTACATCCTTCAGGCCTTGGATAAATAAAGAAGATATCTCTGTTCCTGTTCCTACACAAAAAGAAATCCCAGATTGGTACAAAGATGCAGACAGATTTGCAAAAATGCCAAGTGGAGAATATTGGAAAGCACCAAAAGAGGTTTGTCCATTTCCAAAAGAAGGAACCACAGACGATTATGGGAAGATTCCAACATGGAAGGCATGTCCTGCCATTATGGATGCATTCGCAACGGGATATGTATTTAAAACTCCTTGCGATCTAGTCTTTGCTAAAAATTCTCAGGGGATAATTAATGTCACAATAGATGATCCCAAGTATAAAGACTTTTGCACTCAAAGACCACCAATGCCACAGTTTGAACACCCTAAAGGATTTTATCAGCATCATTTTGCTTGGAGTTCTCCGTGGGGTTTAGAGTTGCCAGAGGGATATAGTGCATTGTTTATGACCCCAATGAATAGATTTGATCTTCCATTTTTAAACACCACTGGTATTGTTGACTCAGATAAAGTTCATCTTCTTGGCAGTTTTCCATTTTTTATTGCGGAGGGATGGGAAGGAACAATCCCAGCAGGGACACCATACTTACAAATCCTTCCTTTTAAAAGAGAGAACTGGGACCACAGTATAGAGATCTTAGACCAGTCTTCTATATATGGTAAAATGGTAGATAACGCAAAGTTCTATCGTCAGCCTGATGGTGGAATTTACATTAAAAAAGTTTGGTCACGCAGAGAGTATAAATAGGAGATACAAATGCAATCATGGACAGAAAAAGAAGACCTTGGTAACGGAATTATCTGTTATAGAGGAGTAATTAAAAAAGAGTTTGATGTAATAAATCGACTTGAAGAAACTTTAGGATCAGTCGCTGGATATGGAGAGTTATCTCCTGAAGGCAAAAGATATCACTGGATGCCAGCATATGTTGGATATCAGCAACTTATGCCTGATTATAGAGACTGTGTAGACTTTAAATTTAAGAAAACTGATATGGAACAAGACAAAAGTGAAGAGTCAATAAAACTTCAAGAACTTTGGCAAGATGTATATGATGCACAGTTTGCAGCAGTTGAAGACTATCGTAAAGACTTTAATATTATGCCACTTAGATATTGGGAAGCATTCAACTTTATTAAGTATGGACCAGGTCAACACTTTATGGAGCATCACGATCATGGATACTCATATAACTGTACAGTGTCCTTGGTTGCATATGTTAACGATGATTATGAAGGTGGAGAGTTATTCTTTAGGTTACAAGGTTTAAACATTAAGCCAAAGGCTGGAGACCTTTATATATTTCCATCTAACTTTATGTATCCTCATCAGGCTATGCCAGTTCATTCTGGAACAAAGTATTCAATTGTAACTATGTTAGACTATAGCAGAAAATTTCACACTCCAGATATGTATGATCCAAAATGGGAAAATGAATAGTGTTTAATATATCTGTAGAAAAAATGGCAGGCAAACCTTTTGTAATTTCTCCAATGTCTATTAAAAGAGATTGGATGGATGCTACATCAGAGAACCATGCATATAGATGCTTTCCAGTAACACAAGCAAATGTTGTTGGGTGGAGCCTTTCCTGTTCAGAAGATATTGAGTTTATTTGGGACGGAATAAATGATCAAACAGATAAACATATTCAGATATTTAGTCCAGAAGGTTCATATGCTGGAAGAGGACAGTCTTCAATTAGTTTAAATACTGGATTGGTTTTTAGAACTGACGAAGACGTAAGCATTCTTACTATCAATCCAGTTAATTATTTTAATGAAGATTTTGAAACAATGTCCAATTTAATTAGCACATCATTCTACGATAATCCTCTGCCACTAGCCATTAAAGCAAAAAAGGCAAATGAGCGAGTAGTAATAAAAGCAGGTACTCCAATAGCAACCATAATTCCTATATCTTTAACTAATTTAAATAATAGCACAATAAAAATTGTAGAGTACAGAGATGATAATGGTTTAAGACAAAATGCTAATATTGAATATGGAAACGCAGCACAAGTCATTAATTCTAGCGGGAAATGGACTGACTGGTATAGAGATGCTGTTAATGAAAAAGAAGAAAGCATAGGTCGTCATGAAGTAAAAACTTTAAAACTTTATGTAGAAGACGGCATAAGCGGTGATATAATATGAGTATGGAAGAATATAAAGTAGTTCAAAGAAAGCCATCAATTACACCTTCTGGCTGGTTTGGCAATAGTAAAGATATGATTGTAGAGTTAGAAAACTTTATGACAGAACAAGAAATAGAGTTTCTAGAAAAGGCTGCAAAGTCATTAACAATTTGGGATGTTACCGAAAGCCATGTTAATGAAAATGGAACTGTTGTATATGAAGCAAGTTATTGGAAAGACAGAGTTGCTACTAGTCCTACATTAGATAAAAACGATCCAGCAATTGCTCCTGTTATTGCAGGGCTGTTTGAAAGACTAAAGCCAATCGTTGAGGACTTTTACAAAGTAAAGGTTATCCCTACTGGCACAACTATTGTTAGATGGCTTCCAGGGCAACTTCAAAGACCACATGCAGATAAAGAACTGCACGAAGGCCCAGACGCAGGACTTCCAAATGACTTTCCAAACTACGATCTTTCCAGTCTTTTTTATTTAAACGAAGACTATGAAGGTGGAGAGTTATACTTCCCACTGCAAGGGGTTCAGTTTAAACCAAAGAAAGGTGCAGCATATTTTTTCCCAGGGGATAAAAACTATATCCACGGAGTAACAGAAATTAAAAGTGGTATTAGATATACCTGTCCATTCTTCTGGGAGATTACAGAACACACTGGAGACAGGAAGCCGTGATAGCAATGGTGTCAGAAACTCTTAATCCAATCGAAATATATCCAAAAATCTTTGTGTATAAAAATCTTTATAAAGACATTGACCTAGTATATAAGACTCTAAAAGAATCTGACGGAGTAGATGGACTTTTAAGTCCTTGGACAAAGTGGTCACACTTTGGTGAGTATATTTCTCCAACTTTTAAAAATTTTGAAAATATGTTGCCACCTGAAGAAATAGAAAAAATAGAAACAAAAACAGAAAAAGAAAAGACACACAAAGATATTCTTTTAGAAATGTTTGATAATTTTTATAGAGTAACAAAAGACTATGCTTTAAAAAACAATGTTGATTTTGATAAAAATAAAATTGTTCCAAATATTAAAGATAAAAGCGGGAATTATGTAAAAGAGTGGCAAACTAGCGGTCCATCAATAGCAAGATATCATGAAAATGTTGAGGATGATATAGCAATGACATATCATACAGACTATATACGAGAGCCAATTATAAGCCCAGGACATAAATTTGCAATTACTGCTTTAACATATTTTAATGATGACTACGAAGGTGGAGAAATTGATTTCATAGCAAATGGAGAAGCATATATGTATAAGCCAGAGGCTGGAGATATTGTTGTTTTTCCTTCTGGTCATCCAGAACTTTTGATGTCTGAAAATTCTATATATCTTCATGGAGTCATGCCTTCATATAAAAAATCAAAATACTTAGCAAGAATGTATTGGATGAAATATTCTTTGGGAAGTCCTGATTGGTTTGAAAATGAAGAAAAATATGGCAAAGAAAAATGGGAAGAAATGCAGCCAGGAATTTTGGAAAGTTTTAGAATTGCAAATCCAAATAAGTGGAGTGCCGAAAAAGAAAGAAGGATAAAATGAATCTAGAAAACAAAAATAGAATAACTAAAGATATAGTTGTTTATGAAAACTTTATTGATGCAGATACTGCTGCAAAACTTGTAAAGGTTTTAGATAAACATGCAGAACTTGGGTTGATTACTTGGATGCCCATATCTTTCTATGAGTCTTATTCTTCAGTACTGCCACAAGACAATGATGAGCATGTAGAAAATGAAGGATTGCCAAGCGATGTATTTTCACAAATAAAGCAAGGAATTATAAATGCTGTTGCAAGTGTTCACGATCTTGATCCAAAAATAATTTCTCAAATTGGATACCACACACAAAAGTGGGAGCCAGGAGCATACGCAAGAAAGCATTCTGACAACACCGATGAGCATGGCCACTCTGGTGCTTTTACAAGAAGCAGGTATGCGGCATTTTTATATTTGAACGATGATTTTGAAGGTGGAATGTTGCAGTTCCCAGATCAAGACATAAGTCTACAGCCCAAAGTTGGAATGCTTGCTGCATTTGACGGGGGATTTAATAATATGCACGAAGTAACGTTAATAACAAAAGGAGTTAGATATACCATTGGCTCATTCTGGGATGATCGTGAAGAAGATGCATACCCACAAGAATTAAGGGATGCTTGGGCAGCAGAAATGAAAGAGACTAGAGCCAAGCAAGAAATTGAAAGAGCAGAATGGCAAGAACTATTAAAACAAGGGTGGAAACTTGATGCTGATGGAAATAAATATAAGGCTGAGGAATTATAAATGGAAGTTTTTTTAAAAAAAGAGTTTGATAATGCTGGTTATAAAACTGAGGTTTTCCATGAGCATGTTTTGTTTATAGAAGATTTTATAACAAAAGAAGAACTTGAGACCATATTGAAAATAATTGAAATTACTCCAGAAGAAGACTGGATGATAGAGTATACAAAAAATCTTGCTAGGTTTTGTATGGAAAAGTTTGGAAGAGACGATGTTGATAACTTAGTTGCCGAAGGAAAGTTTGAAATTACTCAGGGCTGGGCAGACAAAAA
Organism: Luteolibacter sp.; assembly: GCA_044358435.1. GTDB lineage: Bacteria > Verrucomicrobiota > Verrucomicrobiia > Verrucomicrobiales > Akkermansiaceae > Luteolibacter. The sequence goes on along the minus strand of JBIKNX010000293.1, from coordinate 11,088 downwards.
TTTAAACATTACAAGTGAGCCTATAAGCATAACTCTGCAGGGCAGATTAGGAAAACTTCTAGAGTTGGCAGATCCATCGTTAGAACTTGCTGGCTTTGGAACGCTGCAGAGAATGCAGGCTGGGGTTGAACTAAAGTCTCATACAGACCAACACACAGATCCATCAATTAGATATGCTGCTATACTATACATTAATGATGATTACAAGGACGGAACTTTGTTTTTTAAAAATAAAGAAAATTCAGATATGAGACCAAAGCCAGGAACATTACTTATTTTCCCAGGCAATGAAGAGTATGAGCACGGAGTAAGATTTGTAGGAGAAGGGCCCATAAGATATGTTACTGTAGGATTTATGAAGGTAACAGGTTTTTATGAGAAAAATAAATACTAAGGAGACACAAAATGGACAGAGAAATACTTGAGGAAAAGGTTTACTATTACACAAATGTAATTGAAGACCCAAAGAAACTTGTTGATGCAATTGAAAATGACAACAAGGATCCTTGGGGAGAATGGCTAACCTGTAGCGGTCAGCACTATGTCTACGGAACAGATAAGACTATTGCATTAACTCCAGATGCCGATGAAAAAAATAAATACATATATGAAACATTGCAAAAAGCCTTTGACGATGTAGCAAGAGACTATGCTAAAGCGCAAGGTATTACAGATGAGCCAAAACTGTTTCCTCAATATCCAATTAAAAAATATCAACCAGGAACATTTATGGGGGCACACTTTGATCAGCAAGAAGGAGATGGAAGATTAAAAGTATCTTTTGTTATGTATTTAAATGACGATTACGAAGGTGGAGAACTATCTTTTACTATTGCTTCTCCAGATGGTGTTTTACAGAACTCAAGCCCAGAGCCAGATTTTACAGAAGCAGAAAAAAATAAAAGTTTTAGTTTTGCCATTAAGCCAAAGGCTGGAAGCATCATTGTATTTCCACCATCCCCACCATACCACCACACTGCTCACCTAGTTAAGAGTGGCGAAAAAATAATGGTTCCGCAGCATTGGATTCACTAATGATTAAAACCATACTGCACGATAAGGTATATTATTACGAAGATGCTGTAAAAAATTTTAATGAAGTAATGAGTTCTTTGTCTGAGTTAGAAGATGTATACACAAATGATGGCAAAAAAATGTGGGAGACTTGGACAGCATCAAATGACAAAGATCATGTATACGGAGACACAATGTCATTTAACGTAGATTTTATCAATACTCTTGATGATTTATATAAAGATAAAATGCTTTTTATTTACAACAATATAATGGACTCGTTTTATGCTGTCTCTAAAGACTATGCAGAATCTATTGGCGACTATGAAGAGCCAAATCTTTTCCCAACCTTTAACATAAAAAAATATTATACTGGAACCTATATGGGTCCCCACTTTGATCAACTTGATGGTGATAAAACACTAAGATACTCTTTAGTTATGTATCTAAATGATGATTTTAAGGGCGGAGAAATATCTTTTAGTTTAAAAGATTATGAAAACAATGACACAGAGATAAAACCTAACGAAGACTATGAAGATGAACTAAACAGCAAAATAATTGATTTTGGGATTAAGCCAAAAGCAGGAAGCATTATTATTTTTCCATCTTCTGCTCCATACTATCACACAGCACATTTGGTAAAGAGTAAGTTTAAGTATATGGTTCCATCTCACTGGATTCACAACAATATGGAATTTCATAGGTCTATGTAGTGAAAACGGCAATTGTTACAGGGGCAAGTAAAGGTGTTGGCTATGCAACTGTAAAACTTTTATCTGAAAGTGGATATAAAGTTATTGCTGTATCAAGAGACTTGTCAAAAGTTTCAGGACTCGTTGGAGATAGCGTAGAAGTTTATCAGATGGACATTACAAATGCTAACGAAATAAAGAAGTTTTATGACAAGTATAAAGATATAACCCTAGATCTTTTGGTAAACAATGCAGGAGGAGGCTCTGGGCCAACTAGCATTATAAATGAAACAATGGATAACTTTAGAAGAGCGTACGACATAAATGTGTCTGGGCCAATGTATTTGTCTCAACTGTTTGTTTCTTGTATGAAAAAATCAGAGTCTGCCACTATTATATTCATCAGTTCTCTTGGAGGAAAGTTTCCTTACAGGTCAGGAGGAAACTATACAAATGCTAAAAGAGGAATGATGGCACTTGTTGATACAATGAGGCTAGAGTTTCCAGAGTATGGAATTAAAGTTACTGAAATTTGCCCAGGAACAATTGATACACAAGAAGAAAAAAGAGACATTGCTATAACTGCTGAAGATATGGCTGAGTCTATAAGATGGGTAGCAAGTCTACCTAAACATGTTAACATAAACCATATAGAGATAAATCATATACTTAGTGGTAAATAATTTTTAACTCTCAACCTGTTATTTAGGGGAGAGTTTTACTTTTTGCAAAACTCTGCTATAATTAACACTTATTCCGTTTTTGAAAGGACGATACATATTATGTCAGATTTTTTTAGTTTTAGACTTCCAGAAGACTTTGTAGAAAAGTATACAAAAGTTGAAAGTCCATTTGGATTTAAAGATGCAGCAGAAAATTCACTTGGAGAAATTACTTTTATTCGTACTTACTCTAGAATGAAGGAAGATGGAACTAAAGAAAGATGGCACGAGGTTTGCCGTCGTGTAATCGAGGGTATGTATTCAGTTCAAAAAAATCATGCTAAAGAAAACCGTTTGCCTTGGAATGACTACAAGGCTCAGAAGTCAGCACAAGAAGCATATGACAGAATGTTTAATTTAAAATGGACACCGCCAGGTCGTGGTATGTGGGCATTTGGAACTCCTATGACTATGGAGAAGAAGAACTCAGCAGCCTTGCAAAACTGTGCAATGGTTTCAACAAAAGATCTTGACAAGAATGATCCAGGAGCACTATTTGCTTGGGTTATGGATGCCCTTATGCTTGGCATTGGTGTAGGGTTTGACACAGTTGGACAGGATAAGAATTTCTCTATTTACTCTCCAACAGAGCCAGAGCAAGTTTTTGAGATTCCTGATACTCGTGAGGGATGGGTAGAATCGGTCAGAGTTTTGATTAATTCATATCTCAGACCAAACCAGAACATACAGAAGTTTAACTATGACCTAATTAGGCCCCTAGGAGCCCCTATAAAGGGCTTTGGAGGCGTTGCATCAGGTCCTGCACCTCTTATCAAGTTGCACAATCAGATAGACCGTGTAATAGGCTCCAGGGCTGGAGAAAGCCTAGACTCTCGTGCTATCGTAGACCTTGTAAATCTCATTGGTACCTGCGTGGTATCAGGTAACGTAAGACGCTCAGCAACCCTTGCTTTGGGTAGTGCGGGAGACGATGTGTTTATGAATTTAAAGAACTCTGAGTCATTTCCAGAGCGAAACTCATTTGATCCAGAAAATCCAGGGTGGGCGTGGATGTCTAACAACTCTATTTCAGCAGAGGTTGGAACAAAGTACGAAGATTATGTAGATTTAATTACAGAAAACGGAGAACCAGGCTTTATCTGGCTTGATGTTGCTCGTAATTATGGACGACTAAAGGATGCGCCAGACGGTAAGGATTATCGTGTGATGGGATTTAACCCATGTGCGGAGCAGCCATTGGAGTCATACGAATTATGCACACTTGTAGAAGTGCACTTGAATCGTCATGAATCCAAGGAGGACTTCCTGCGTACCCTGAAGTTTGCATATCTTTATGGAAAGACTGTAACACTTGTTCCAACACACTGGCCACAAACAAACGGTATCATGCAACGCAATCGTCGTATTGGTACATCACTCACTGGTATTGCATCATTTGCAGATCAGAAAGGCTTGCCAGCAGTTCGTGAGTGGATGGATGAAGGATATAACAAGATTCGTCACTACGATCACCAGTACTCTGAATGGCTATGTGTTCGTGAGTCAATTCGTGTAACAACAGTAAAGCCATCAGGATCAGTTTCAATTCTTTCTGGTGCAACTCCTGGAGTTCACTGGGGACCTGGAGGAAACTTCTTCCTTCGTGCAGTTCGATTTGGAAACACGGATCCAATGATGCATCTGTTCAAAGCAGCAGGGTATACAATCGAAGATGACGTAGTATCAGCAAACACATCAGTTGTATACTTCCCAATCAAGTCAGGGCATCCAAGATCTGAAAAGGATGTTACATTATTTGAAAAGATTGCACTTGCTGCAACTGCCCAAAAGTATTGGTCTGACAATGGTGTTTCAGTAACACTTTCATTTGATAAGGAAACAGAGTCAAAGCATGTTGTTCCAGCACTACATATGTACGAGGGACAATTGAAGGCAGTGTCATTCCTTCCAATGGGAAATACTGTTTATCCACAGCAGCCATATACTCAGATCACTGAAGAGCAGTATGAGTCGTATATTGGCAAATTAAAGCACATTGACTTTGGGGCAATCTACGACGGAGTAGATAATCTTGAGGCTCAAGGAGAAGCATATTGCACAACTGACTACTGTGAAATTAAAATAAATAAGTAGTCTTCTGTGGTAAAATAGACTCATAATGTCTACTCCATCAAACCTATACGCAGAGAAAGTGTTCGCAGAACACCCAACTGGTCTTTGGGCTCTTGATGATAATGCAGACTATATTTCTTTAATTTCTGAGCAACAAAGAAACCTCTCTAACTGGACGATTACTGGCGGTACCCATCAAGAGTATTCGGACTCAATAGGCCAACCATTTATAAATAGTTATGTAGGTAAAATTACAGCAACTCCAACTAGTGATGAGACAGCATCTATTGTTGCAATAAGCAATGAAATTATGGACTTGAGAGATTTAAATACATACCTAAAAACATTTTCTATCGGAGGTTATTTTTATTCTGAAAGTTCTTACATTTCTGGTTTTGAAATTGGCTATCAATATGAAGATACTACCAGTGGACAGATTGTTAGACATTTAAAAAATTATGACACCGTTATAAATAATAGTTGGGTTTTTATATCAGAAACATTTGATACACCTCCAGACGACTCAACAATACAACTAGTATTCAAAATTAACTTTGTTGGAGGCTCGGAAATAGGTGACGCATTCTTAGTAAACGGAATAAGTTTTGGTCAGTGGTCAGAAGAGTTTTCTTCAACTTCTCTTGGAGTCACAAAAATTGATATTCCTTCAACAATTGCACTTGCTCCACAAAAAGGCCTTGTTGCAAAATGTTATGGATTACAAGAACTCGATGCCTACTATTTGGCTTCTGACAATATGCTTAAAGCAAAAAATTTAAGCATTCCGATGGTTTATGGAGCATCCAGCCTAACAGCATTGTATCCAAATGGATCAGATCCATCCCTTATAATTCCTGGAGTAGGACTTTTGAATGAATCTGGAAAATTTAAAGAGTATACTCTTGAAACTTGGTTAAGGATAAACTCTTACACAAATCAAACAAAAAGAATTATAGGACCAATATCTTCAGATGACGGAATATATGTTGATGGGCCTTCAATAGGACTTAAGGTTGGTAGTGAGTATAGAACTTACTATGTTGGAGAGTGGACAAGGCCAATGCTAGTTCACTTAAGAATTGGAAAAGATGTTGCATCTCTTGTCATTAATGGGCAAGAAGTTATATCTTTAGATTATGACAGAGAAACTATTTCTTTTCCAGAAATGTTAAATGAAAATCAAAAAAGTCAGGATTGGATAGGATTTTATGCACACGAAGATGTTTATCCAATAGAGATTGATTGCGTTGGAATTTACCCGTATGTAGTTGCAACCGCTATGGCAAAAAGAAGATTTGTTTTTGGTCAGGGCGTAGAAATACCAGAAAACATTAATACATCATATAGCGGAACTTCAGTATTTATTGATTATGCTTTTGCAGATTATACTGCCAATTATTCTTACCCAAAAGTTGGGTCTTGGCAACAAGCGTTTAACGATAACACATCAATTGTTAATAAATCTTTATCTGTACCATCTGGACCTCTTCCAGAAATATTTTTATCATCAAAAACACAAGAAGAGTTGTTGTTAGATTGTAAGGTAGCACAATCATCGGATACGGAAAACTTTTTTTCTTTTAGACCCAACTCAACCTGGAATTCTGTTTCTGGATATTTGTTTTTTGAAAACTTTGATTTTTTAAAAACTCCAATATCTGCATTTTATGGCTGCATGAGATTACCAGAGTCATCTCCTACTACTCAGACACTTTTTAGAATTGAAAAAGAAAACACTAATAGTTATTTTGCAATAGAATTAATCAACAATCAAATATCATACTCTATAAATTATGACGGAGTTTTAGAAACGATATACTCTCCAACTATCGCAGAGCCTGGAGAATTAGTTGATATTGGACTAAATATTCCAGTGTTTGTTTCTAGGTTTGGAAATCCAGCGTCAGACTTTTTCGGATCTTTATCAGATTTAAGATTGTATGTAGGCGGTAAAAAAGACGAAACTTCTACATTCACTGGAAAAATATACAAGATCGGATTTTGCACAAAATACAACTTTCAAAAAATTAGGTCATTGTTTAATGAGATAGGTGTTCCAGTTTGGAACGAAGATCTATTTGCTGTATATCAAAACAATCAATTAATAAATATAGATGGTGGAATAGACACAACATCTATGCCACCATATGGAGGAACAACAGATACGGCAAATGGCGCTATATCTGGTGGCAATGTCTTTATATCTGATGAAGATTTTCTTATGGATCATGTGGCAAGTTACACTCTTGTTCCAGATCAAATTTTTGATACATACAGTCTAACAGTGTCTGCAAACGCATATTGGGAAGATCAAATTCCTTTAACATATTTTGCTGAATCAGTTTTAGATAAAAGAGGGGATCAGTATTTTGACCTTGACTTTATACAGTTTAACATAGACTATCCAATACCATCAAAAACAATTGCAATAGAGACTGAACCAGTTGACTGGACATATGCAGAACTTGCCAATGAGTATGGTCTGCCATTTCAAAGAACTTACGAATCACTTGATAACTATTTGTTTACTGGGTATAACGATTATGAAGACCTAAAAAACAAAATAGCCAAAGACTATAGGTATGACACAGACGGGGCAATTGTAAAAACTTATGTCACATTTCAATACACAGAATTAGGTGCAAATCAAACACCATTTTATTTTACAAAAACAGAAAGGCCTTCCAGAAATGGAATATTGGTTCCTGGCTTAGACTGGATGACAACAAAATATGAGGTTGTTGACAACATGATAATTTATCCACCAGTAGGTGTAGATTTTAATGATCTTTCTATTGTAACCCATATCGACATAAATGTTAAAAATTCCTCAACGCATAATGTTAATATTAAAAAACTTTCTTATGCATCTCAAGCATTAAATGAGTCGGATGCAAGCCCAATAGGAACTAGGTTTGGAACACCTATATACCCATATACTAAAACTGGGATTTACTATAACTTTAAAAAGAATAATCCATTTTCAATATATACTGGATCATCTCCATATTTGTACCTTACAAAAACAAGTGGAGTTCAAATAAAAGGACAGTACGATCCCCTTGTTAATCGTGGCTTATCTATTCCAATGAACACGAGCAGAGCAAGCAACTTTAAAGTAATTGCAATGCAAATGGCTGTTAGATTTGATGGAGACTACTTCCCATACGCACCAACTCAAATATTTGAGGTAGAAAGCAAAGGGTCTTACCTAAAGTTCTATATGGTTGCAAATGACCCAAGTGGAAGAAGAGCAAAAATATATGCAATTGATGCAAAAACTGGCTTAGTTCAGGACGGAATTGGGTTTTATTGGAATGGAAAAATTGTAAAAGAGCCAGTGCTAACCCTTCAAGAGTGGGGATTCTTAGGTATTAATTTTGCAGACAGTCTTGACTTTTCATTTTTTGAAGGGGCAATAAGATTAACTGGACCACTACTATTTAATAGCATTTCTTACTACCAGTCAACAAACCTTCAAGAAGTCCAGAACATATCAGAAAGGCCATGGTTTAGAGTAAAGGTTTTGTCTGGCCTTGGCTTAGACTGGGAGTTCTGGAATACTGGGTCATTTAACTGGAACAAAGTTCTGGTTTTAGCGGAGACTAGTTATTATGGAGTAAATCCGTCAGAGGTATATAAGAGTTATACTGGAACAAACAAGTTAATTGTAGGAGACAACTTTCCATTGACAGTTGGAGATTATGCATACTCTTTGTATAATGACATATCCTGGAACAAGTTTACGGTTGATCCAGTTTAATATGGTATACTTGTGGATATGGATTCATTAATAGACCCAAAAACTGGTCAGCCAATTGTCAAAAATGTTAGACGCAGAGTCATTGAAAAAGACTATGACTGGGGTCTATACATTTATAAAAAAGCCAACGGAAGATATTTTTCAGACGGACACGGCTCTGTTTTAAATATTCCTTCTATGCGAGGGGACATTGCAAAAATTGCAGAATTAAAACAAGCAGCAATACACTATGGAGATCCAGGAAATGGAACTGTAGAATTTATTGCTGGCTCATCTCGTGTATCTGAAGAAGAGTATAGCGAGCAGGTAGACAGAATGAAGTCTGGTTTGCTTCCTAATCTAAATGATCTTGGAGCAGTTCAAGCAGCAAAAGATACAATAGCATTGTATGGAGACGAGGAGTAATTATGGAAGATAACGAAATTGTTATTGGAGCAAGCATTGATCGTGCAATTAGTAAGGACGATCCATTTTTAAACTCAGATCCTTTTAAGGGTAATTGGGAAACACTAAAAACTCTAGACGGTCTAGACTCAAACTTTAAAAGACGTATAAGCAGGTCTTCAACAAAGATGGTTGAGCCAACCCCACAATATACAACCGCAGCGCTGGCTGGAAAAAGCGGTATTGATGGAGCACAGTCAAAAGAGATAAACCCAGGCCTAGTATATGTAAACGGCTACGGAATGTTTGATGTTATTACACCACCATGGAACCTTTATGAATTAGCAAACTATTACGACACCTCTTTTGCAAACCATGCAGCCATTGATGCAAAGGTAGAAAACATTGTTGGGCTTGGATACGAGTTTCATGTTTCTCAAAGAACAATGCTTCGCCTAGAGGCTTCAGAGGATAATAGTGCTACACAGAAGGCAAGAAAAAGAATTGAAAGAACAAAGATTGAAGCAAGAGAATGGCTAGAGTCACTTAATGACGACGACTCTTTTACAGCAACCATGGAAAAGGTTTATACCGATCTTCAGTCAACTGGAAATGGCTATCTAGAAATTGGAAGAACAACTCGTGGAGAGATTGGATACGTTGGACATATACCAGCAACCACAATGAGAGTTCGTAGAATTAAGGATGGCTATGTCCAGATTATTGGAAACAAGATTGTTTACTTCCGTAACTTTGGAGCAAAAAATCCAAACCCACTAACAACAGACTCTAGACCAAACGAAATTATTCACTTTAAGCAATACTCACCTCTCAACACTTTCTACGGAGTGCCAGACATTATGTCAGCAATAAACTCCTTACACGGAGACTCACTTGCTTCACAATACAATATTGATTACTTCGCAAACAAGGCAGTGCCACGTTATGTTGTAACGTTAAAGGGTGCAAAACTTTCTGGAGATGCAGAAGATAAGATGTTCCGATTCTTGCAGACAAATCTCAGAGGGCAGTCACACAGAACGCTATATATTCCACTTCCAGGTGATAGCGAAAACAACAAGGTTGAATTTAAGATGGAACCTATCGAAGACGGTATACAGGATGGCTCATTTAAAGAGTATCGTAAACAAAACCGTGATGACATCTTGGTAGCACACCAAGTTCCACTTTCTAAATTAGGTGGGGGCGATTCTGGATCTATTGCAGCAGCACTTGCACAGGATCGCACCTTCAAAGAGCAGGTTGCAAGACCTGCCCAAAGACAACTTGAAAAAATGATCAACAAGATTATTCGTGAGAAGACTGACATTGTTGAGTTTGTATTTAATGAACTAACTCTTACTGATGAAATTGCACAATCTCAAATCCTTGAGAGGTATGTAAAGAATCAAATCATGACTCCTAACGAAGCACGAGTTGCTCTTGATATGCCACAGCGAGAAGGTGGGGACGAAGTCCTACAACTTAAGCCAGAGGCAGCAGCAGAAGCAAATACGACAAGAGCCAGGGATTCAGAAAGAACAAACAACAACTCTGATAGTTCCTCTACCGTCGCTGGACGAAATCCAAAGGGCGAAGGAAGAAAAACTACCTAATGTCCGATATGTCCAGAATGTGATACTTGTATAAAATGGAGGGTATAATATAGTGGTGAGCAATGTATCTAAAGCCCATTGGAATTCAGATGGGGAAAATCTTCGTCTATCAATGCCTTTTAGTAAGGTCGACAAAGAGCGACGTATCGTCTCAGGTTTTGCATCATTAGATAACCTAGACAAGCAGATGGATATCGTAACAGCAGAAGCATCTATGAACGCTTTTGCAAAGTTTCGTGGGAACATTAGAGAAATGCATCAGCCATTAGCAGTAGGCAAGATGGTAAACTTTAAAGAAGATAAGTATTTTGATCCAGAATCAAAGAAATTTTATAGAGGTGTTTTTGTGTCAGCCTATGTCTCAAAGGGTGCACAAGATACTTGGGAAAAAGTTCTAGACGGAACACTAACAGGTTTTTCTATTGGTGGACGTATGAACAAGTGGGATGACGGATTTGACGAAAAGTCAGACTCACAAATTAGAATTATTAAAGACTACGACCTAATAGAGTTAAGCCTTGTAGATTCACCAGCAAATCAATTTGCCAATATAGTATCGGTTGAAAAAGTTGACGGTGTAGATATTGTAAAGGGAGACTTAACGGTTTTAGAAAATGTTTTTTACGACAAGGAAAACGGTATTGTAATATCATCTGAGAACGAATCAGAACTCAGCCCAGTCAGTGGAGAACAAATGGAAAATATAGGGTTCGTTGAAAAAACGGATAATGAAAAAACACAAATGATAAAATTCTTAGTTGATAGTGCTAAAGGCATTAATACTTCTAAGATTAACAAGGAGGTACAACCTATGACAAAAT
>JBIKNX010000188.1:0-5329 GCA_044358435.1 Luteolibacter sp. | reverse complement strand
AGGCTGAATTACTCCTGAGTGGATAAAACCACCACGCTTAACGACGCACAAAATGAAAAATCAAGCTCCTCAGCCAATGAGGCTTAAAAAACACGCCCATTTTCCTTTTTAGGATAAACGAGCACCTCTTCCTTGTAGTTTGAAGTTTAAAATTTAGTCTTTCCTCCACCTTGATCGCCCGTGTCCTCATCGACGGCCCCTCAGAGCTCGTTTTCGATTACGCCATCCCCGCCGGACTTCCCGTCGTGGAGGGTTGCCGCGTGCGAGTGCCGATCCGTCAGAAAACCAGCTCGGGCACGGTTCTTGCCATCATTCCCAAACCCGAGCAAAGCGAATTCGCAATGAGGGAAATCCATTCGCTCATCGATCCCGAACCGCTCATCACACCGACGCTTCTGAAAGTCGCCCGCTGGATCGCAAACTACTACGGTTCCAGTATTGAAAGCGTCATCCGTTCGATCCTGCCCGAAGCCGTCCGCACCGAGGACAATTCCGCGAAAACCCGCCGCATCGCCACCGCGGCCGAAAACATCGATCCCACCGAACTCGCGAAACTCGAAAAACGCGCGGCGAAACAATACACGATTCTCGCCCTCCTCCTCCACGCCCCCGACCGCACGCTCCCCGTCGCCGATCTCGGTGAAAACTCCGCGCCTTCTCTGAAAAGCCTTGCCGCAAAAGGTTTCATCACCCTCTCCACCGAAGATGTCCGCCGCGACCCCGAAGCCGCCGAAACCATCGTCCCCTCCCACCCTCTCACCCTCAACGACCAACAGCAGGAGGCCTTTAATGAAATCTCCGCGTCCCTCAGCGACCTACGCGACTCCCTGCCGTCCGTAGCCTTGGCGAAGGATGGCGCGGTGAAACCTTTTTTATTGCTAGGTGTAACCGGTAGCGGCAAAACCGAAGTCTATCTCCAAGCCGCCCAAGCCGCTCTCGATCTCGGCAAAACCGTCCTCGTCCTCGTTCCCGAAATCGCTCTCACCCCGCAAACGGTCCGCCGTTTCAAAGCCCGCTTTTCCCAACTCGACGACCAAGTCGCCGTCCTTCATTCCAATCTCTCGCAAGGCGAGCGCTTCGATGAATGGCATCGCATCCGCAAAGGCCACGCCCGCATCGTTATCGGCGCACGATCCGCCGTGTTCGCGCCGTTGCCGAACCTCGGGCTGATCATCGTCGATGAAGAACACGAGTCTTCCTACAAACAGGAAAATCCTCCCCGCTACCACGCGCGTGACGTCGCGGTCCTGCGTGCGGCTTTCGAGCCCTGCACCATCGTCCTCGGCTCCGCGACCCCTTCCCTCGAAAGCTGGCAGAACTCCCTAACAGCTAAATACCAACTCCTCCGTCTCGATCAACGCGCCGACGCCCACTCGATGCCGCTCGTCCGCGTGATCGACATGCGTTTGGAAAAACAAAAACAAAAGGGTCAGGTGGCGATTCTATCGGACCGGCTCCGCACCGCCCTCGAGCAACGCCTCGCGAAAGGCGAGCAATCCATCCTGTTTCTCAACCGCCGCGGTTTCGCACGCTCGCTGCAATGTCATGGCTGCGGCCATGTTTGCCAATGCCCGCACTGTGCGGTCTCCCTCACCTACCACCGCACCGATGAACGCCTCGTCTGCCATGTTTGCGGACACCAATCCATCGTCCCGAGAAAATGCCCGGAATGCGGCAACCCCGGCATCGCACTCCAAGGTTACGGCACCCAGAAAGTTGAGGAGGTGCTCCAGAAAATTCTCCCTGAAGCCCGCTTTGCCCGCATCGATGCCGATGCCATGCGCCGTAAAAACGCGCTCAAGGACATCCTCAATAAATTCAAATCCAAAAAAATCGATGTCCTGATCGGCACCCAGATGATCGCCAAAGGCTTGCATTTCCCGAACGTGACCCTGGTCGGAATTCTGAACGCCGACCTCGGCCTGCACGTTCCGGATTTCCGTGCCGGTGAACGCACCTTCCAACTCATCACCCAGGTCGCAGGTCGCGCCGGTCGCGGCGAACTCGAGGGCGAGGTCATCGTGCAAACCTTCACTCCCCATTCACCCAGCATCCAGTTCGCACGCAAACACGATTTCGATGGTTATGCGGAACAGGAAATGGAAATGCGCCACCAGTTCCGCTTTCCTCCCTTCGCGCATTGCGCGGTTCTAACCGCCCGCTCCACCCATGAGCGCCGTGCCGAATTCACCCTCCAAACCCTCCATCTGCGACTGAAGGAAAACCTCCCCGCCGGGATCACGTTGGGAGAGGTTTTACCCAGCCCGCTGATCAAATCCCACGATCAGTTTCGTTTCCAAATCACCCTCCGCTCCCATCAAGCCCGCCCACTCACCAACCACGTCCAAAACATCCTGCAAAAAACCACCCTCCCCGAGGATGTGACGGTGGTCTTTGATATGGATGCGTATCATTTTTCCTAGCGCGACCGGGTGCTGATGCCGCGGCTTCAGTCTGACCGGAACCGGTGGGTGTTTGATCAACTCAAAACAATTCCCTGAGCTGGTTATCCTCGCCCTTCGAGATCAGGGTGTAGGCAAAATTCTCATTTGCCCAACACGCCTGGGCCCATTCACCCGATCTCCCAATGTGCGGTTGATCCACCGATGGCAAGTCGCCTTCCATATCATTGCGACGGAAAATAATCAGGTGCACAATCCCTTCTTTTTCACCAAAGCAAATTAGCGATCCCTTTTTTTCACCCACTTCGATTTCACAGCATCCCAACCCTTTCATCGCCTCCAGGCCCTTTGGAAATTTCATACCTCCACAGGGCAGCTTTTTTGCCCGCAGATAAGAAACCAACTCATGCTGATCCGTACCTTTTTTCTCCAACGAAAAACCGGGCGTCTGATACATCCCAACAAAACTCGCCTGGACCGCATCCACAGTAACCTGACGCTTCGATGAGACAGCGAAGCTTCCATCCTTGGGGTGATCCACCAGAAAAACGAAAGCCATGACCATCCCGGCCGCCGCCGCCACAGGCATGGCGAAACCCATCCACTGGCTCGACTTTGTCTCCACGATCCTGGTGCGTTCCATCGATTCCAGAACCCGTGCTCTCAGCCCAACCGGAACTTTCACACTCGCGAGGCCGGCGGCCATGGCGCGGTCATTCTCCAACTCAGCCTTCGGATAACCCGATCCGCTCTGAACCATCGCCAGCAACACGCTTTCGCGCAAGCCTTGTGGCAAATCCACTCTCGCCAGACATTCCGCGAATTCCGCATCGAATGCCCGCTCTTTCATCAGCCACTGTCCGAGATCGAGATCCTTGGTCGCGAGCTTCAGAGCCTCAGTAAAATCGCTGTCATCCGCATCCGCACCATCCGGCCGGAAACTCTGAAGCACAAATTTTGCACGTTCCTTATCCATGATGTTTTTTGAAAATTTCCGGGTTCACATCGATCAAATTCCTCGGCGCGCTTGATGGTTCGGAAGTCATCCGCTTTCTCAGCAATTCCTTTCCACGCGACAACCGCGACATCACCGTCCCGATCGGCACATCCAAGATCTCAGCGATTTCCTTGTAACTGTGTTGCTGGAGATAAAACAAAGCCAGAGGCGCCTGATACATCTCATCCATCTCCCCCAATAACTCCACCACCCGCTGCCCATCCAACTGGCGATCCGCCCGCTCCTCGTTCCCGCTCGCCTCCTGCTCGACGTTTTCATCCAGCGGCTCATCCGAAAACCTCGCCTGCTTTCTGCGTTGCCCCAAAAACTCGCGGTGCAACGTCGTGAACAACCAGGTCTTCGCCTTGCTCCTGTCCCGCAATTGTTCGTTCTTGGCCGCCCAAATGGAGAAGGTCTCCTGCACCAAATCCGCCGCATGGTCCGGACTGCGCGTCAGGGAATACCCGAAGCGATACAGCGCCTCGTAATGGGCATCCACCAAATCTGCGAATTCACTCATACTTTCTTCTACGAGGCATTTACCCCTCAGGCTATTCCGAATATATGCTTTCCTCATGAAAAAAATCCCAATCTTCCCTGTAGCCATTGTTTAACCCGATTTTCCATGCGCCTGATCATCCTTTCGATTCTCGCCCTTGCCTCGCCCATACACGCCCAATTCGTCTTTTCCGAAAACGAAGGCACGCTGGAGCTCCATCACGGTGAAAAGCTGGTCACAGCCTTCCATACGGACTTCCGTTTCCCCTACCTCTACCCCGTCCGATCCGCATCCGGCGCCAACGTCGTCCGCAACTGGCCAATGAAAACCGACGTCCCCGGCGAGGAGCAAGACCACCCCCACCACCGCGGTATCTGGCTCGCTCACGGCTCCGTCAACGGCCACGACTTCTGGGCCGATACCAAGAAAACCCATCCCACGATCCGCCTCAACTCCATCACCCGTAAAGAAGTCATAAATGACATCGCCCAACTCGGCGCAGACCTGACATGGATCGCCGAAAACACGGAACTCCTCAAAGAAAATCGCCATTACGCTTTTTCCAAACCCAACGCCGTGACGCTCCGCATCGATATCCGTTCGACCCTCACCGCCATCGCAGACGAAGTCGTTTTCGGCGATACCAAGGAAGGCACCTTCGCGATCCGAACCGACCGCACCCTTCGGGTCAAAGGACCCGCTGCGCAAGCGACCCTGACAAATTCGAACGGCGAAACCAATCTCGATGCCTGGGGGAAACGCGCGAATTGGGTTGCATACACCGGTCCCGATGAACTCGGAAAACCCACGGTCGTCGCCATCATCGAGAACCCGAATTCCTTCCGCCACCCGACCCATTGGCACGCCCGCGACTACGGCCTCCTCGCCGCCAACCCGTTTGGCATTCATGATTTCGAAAAGAAAAAAGACAAGACACTGGGTAATCATACCCTTAAAAAATCCGAATCCCTATCACTGAGCCACACCGTCATCATTCACCAAGGCACTCTCGAAACCGCAAAACTCAACGAAATCCTCAAGTCACTGAACCCACCATGAAGCTCTCACGCCGCCACTTCCTGTCCACCTCCGCCCTCGCCGGAGCTTTCACGTTCATCCCCTCACCCGTCCGCGCCGCCTCTTCCGCCAACGGCGATCTTCGCGTCTGCCTCATCGGCTTCAACGGCCGTGGCAAAGGTCTCGCCGGTGAACTTTTGAAATGCAAAAATGCCAGACTCGTCGCGCTCTGCGATGTCGACTCCGCCGTTCTCGACTCCTATGCCTCCGAGCTGGAGAAAAAGGAGATCAAGGTCCACAGTCATCCCATAGCCGCCTGAATGGCGGGTGGTGATGCTTGTAGTATGTGGGATTGAGGGCTTGTTTGGCGATTGTGTTTTTTGACTCTGTTTATTGTGGGGGTGGTTTCGCGGG
>JBIKNX010000029.1:0-17477 GCA_044358435.1 Luteolibacter sp. | reverse complement strand
TCAAAGGCAAGCGCCGCCGCACCTCAGGCAATGGGAGAGAAAAAAGAGCCGGTTGCCCTGATCAAAAAAGGGCGGGTCTACCTCCGCTAATTTTCCAGATGCGTTCATGCACAAAGCCGCCGGTTCATTCTGGCGGCTTTTTCTTTTTTGCCATTACCCCATGAAATCTTTTTTTGTTCAGGTATTCATTTGTGCGATTCTTCCGATTTCGGTCTTTGGCGTGGGTGCTGAGGATGCGAGTCGACCCGTTCCGCTCACGGAGAGCGATTCCTCGGAACGTCCCAGGCGTGAGGAGCCTGCGGAGGTTATGGCGGGCAAGGACCAGATTCTTGTCCCATCCCTTGTTGGTTTGGCGATCGGAAAGACCTCGGAATCTGCCTTGAGGCAACAACAACAGCTTAAATCCGGCGTCGTCACGGAGGGGTTTTCAGATGCGGACGCCGCGAAGATCACGAAAATCGCGGCACCTGCGTTGGGGCAGCCCGTCACACTTCGATCCCTGGAACGCTTGAGCACCAGATTGGAAGCCGCGTTTCGTTCTTCGGGTGGGCCAGTTCTTAAAGTCTCATTTCCACCTCAGGAAATCACTTCCGGTGTCATCGCCATTCTGGTCTGTCCCGCCCGTGTTGGATCGATTCGGGTCGCGGGCAAACCTTCTTTCGGAATGAAATTTGCCGCAAACGCCTTTCGCACCGAGACGGGTAAAGAGCTTTCCGGCGATGTGGTGATGGAAGACCTCGACTGGATCAATCTCAATCCCCTTCGGCGCGCGACCCTTATCTATGGAGATGGTGTGGGCCCGGATGAGATTGACCTGAAACTGCGCCTTCGTGCTGACAAGCCATGGCGCGCATACACCGGCATTGACAACCAACTCAGCGACCATCTCGGGAACGAACGAGTCTTTTTTGGGTTTCAATATGGCGATCTTTTCTCGCTCGATCAACGGGTGACGGCTCAGTATACCTCCTCCCTTGATTCGAAGAGCTTGCGTGGAATCAGCGGAATTTACCAAGTCCCGCTACCTGTCCGTCATTTGATCGACGTTTCCTTGGGTTACACGGAATCCGAGTCAGATTCCGCCGGGCCTATTGATCAAAGCGGGCAATTTTCACGTGCCGCTGTTGTTTATCGTGTTCCGCTGCCCCGTTGGAAAACGATCAGCCAGGAGTGGCGGGTCGGAATGGATTTTCGAGAGAATGCATACCTCTTTACCAACAACACCCGTGATACGGTGCGGTTTTTAAATCTCGAAACCGGTTGGAAGGGGCGCCGCAATGATTTGTTCGGTTACACCCTCATGGATGCGTCTCTTCTTTTTAGTCCCGGACAAGGGATTCTCGGTTCAAAAGATGCCGACTTTATCGCCCTTGGAGCGGATGGTGCGGAGTCGCTGATCGCCAAGCTGGAAATGGAACGCGCTCTCAAGCTCAGTGAAAACGTCACTTTGTTGGGACGATGCCGATCGCAATGGGCGGATTCCGATCTTCTGTCGTCCGATCAAATTTCCGCAGGCGGTTACGGTTTGGTGAGGGGATTTGATGAAACCGTCGGCTACGCATCGAACGGTGTTGTCGCGACTGTCGAATTCCAATCCGGCAGTTACCGCACCATGAAGACGGGTGATTATCAGGCGGTGACTTTCCTTGATGCGGCCTTTCTCAACCGTGATGAAGTAGATGACGCCGGACAGCTCGCCTCCACCGGTGTGGGTCTGCGCTGGCGTTATGCGGAGCGCTTGTCCGCACGGGTGGATTTTGCGGTTCCGATCGACCGCCCGGAATCGACAAACAGCAGTCCGATGCTGCATTTTTCGGTCAGCACCACTTGGTGATCGAGGCATCGACAAATGTCTTACCGATCACTGTGGCCCGATGAGAACCGTGTTCTTATCGGATGGAGGTGCGTCTTTCCCGTCGGAGTCGTTGGTGATGATGAAATTACTTGGAATGGTGCCGGCAGGGAGATCGAATCCTACGGATTCATAGGCCTCAGTGCTTTGAGGGATTTTACCCAGCAAACGTGGTTTATCTTCGCCCCTCGCGATGACCCATAAATTCGTGTCCGAGAGGTTGTTCGCGACCAAAGTCCCGATTCCGGAAGCAGGGTCATAAATCGGCACGGCTGACGGCGCGTTGGCAACGCTCTTTGCCATCCGGTTATCTACCAATGGAGACCTTCCGGCCAGCGCATCTCCCAGTGCACTCACCACCGATGAATCCTCATCTGTCGCAGGTGTGATTTGGCTTGTCGCTTGCGGCGGTCTCATTGTCATCACGATCGGCCATGCCATCCCTTGAACTGGCTCCAGGCGCTGCCGTTCACGTTTTTCAACGGTCTCAAGTTTTTCACGCAAGACCGCGATCTCCCGAACCAGGTGTTGAGTTTCCATTTTCGTAATCATCCTCGCGTCGCTTTCCTGGGTTGCGACATCTTGGTTGGCGGCCGTATCTTTGATCGGCTCGGATTCTGTATTTTCAGATGATTGGCCGACCAGTTCTTGCTCGCCGGTTTCAGGTTTGATGGGAGCCTCCCGGTTGCCGGTACGGAGAGTGCTGCTGTTCACGGCACCCTCCGACGGCGTGGGGGATTGGCGTTGTTCCACGGTCAGGATAAAGGCAAGTGCGGCGGCGGCCGCGGCCCAGCCGGATATGCCTAGCCAATTGACTGACTTTGTGGATGGAAGGCCTAAGCGCGCTTGTAAGCGCTCAAATTGTCCTGCGCGGGGTGGCAGGGGTGTGACGCTGGCTGCCGCTATGGCAGCGCATAGAACGTTCATTTCCCGGAAGGATTCTCTCAACTCGGGGTCCTGACGCATGGCTTCGTCAAAGCCGGCGGCTTCATCCGAATCAAGCATGCCAAAAGCCCGCCAGGCTGCGATTTCGTGTGGGTCAGAATTCATAACGTGATAGTTGGTTGCGCACCTTGTCCAAGGCGCGTCGTAGTCGGTTTTTCACCGTTCCCAGAGGAGTATCGAGCCGGGCGGAGATTTCGGAATGGGTGTATTCGAGAAAGACGGCCAGTTCCAAACACTCGCGTTCGTCGGGCGGTAAAATTTGCAGTGCGGCGCGAACCCGGCGCCAATCGTCCTGGATCATCACCTGGGGATCTTCGCTCTCTTCCGCAGGCACATGGAGATGTATGGGAACAACCCTGGAGGAATCGCGCTTGCCCCGGTGGCGGTAGCGAAGGCGGTCGATGCAATAACCGCGCATCACGGTGAAGGCCCATGTGAAAGGCGGAGACTGCAACGGATCGTAGTCGATCGCGCGGTGCCATATTCGGACAAACGTGTCTTGAACGACTTCCTCCGCCTCATGGCGATCGCCCAACATCCGGACAGAGGCCCCCAACAGGATCGGGCTCCAAGTTTCGTAAAGCTCCCTGAGCGCATCACTCTCTCCCTTGGCCATCCGATGGATCAATGCCGCCGCATCGGCCGTTTGATCCTCGCGCAAAACGGTCGATAAATCGCGGTTTGAATGGAACTCGGTCTCGATGATGGATGGGCTTGTGGACATGGAAATCCTGAGACGCTATAACCGCCTTTATGACTTTATCCGTCAATTTACGAACTTTGGTCCACCGATTTTCAACGAAATGCCAAAAAACCTTCTGATCTTTCGCCATCTTGGACCGGAGAGGTCCTCTTTTCCAGATACCTGAGGGAAATCAAGCCCAAGCTTTCCGGTGCCCGGACAAAAGGTTGAAAATTTACCTTGGAGATCGGGGTTGTGGTTTTCTAGGCTGCCCGGACCGAAACACAACTTTATGGCAAAAAAAGATTTCACGATTCTGAACAAACTGGGAATTCATGCGCGTCCGGCAGCGCAGTTTGTGAAGATGGCAAACCGTTTCAAATGCGAGATCATGGTCGAGAAGGACGGTGAAGAGGTGGATGGGAAAAGCATCATGGGTTTGATGATGCTGGCTGCCGGCCACGGATCGATCATCTCGGTGAGCGCCGAGGGCGAGGATGAGGATGCCGCTTTGGATGCGATCGGGGATTTGATCGAGCGCAAGTTCGAAGAGGAGTGAAAAGACCGGTTTTTTGGCCGCAGCCGCGCTGAGGCCGGTGAAAGGGATGAATTTCAGTATAAACGAATCAATTTGGAAATTTGAGTCATATGTCTAAAATTACGATTTTATCGGGTGATGGCATCGGTCCGGAAGTGATGGCGCAGGCGCTGCGCGTTCTGGAAGCGGTGGAGAAACAATTTGGTTTCAAGGTCGAGCGCTCTGAGCATCTCGTCGGAGGTGCTGCGATTGATGATGGCGGGCATCCGTTGCCGGTGGAAACGGTTGCGGCGAGTGAGGCAGCGGACGCGATCCTCTTCGGTTCCGTTGGTGGACCAAAGTGGGAAAATTTGCCTCCCGAAATACAGCCGGAGCGCGGAGCCCTGCTGCCATTGCGCAAACACTTTGGTTTATTTGCAAATTTACGCCCGGGAGTTTGCCTGCCGGCATTGACGGATGCTTCACCCGTCAAACAGGAATTGATCGCGGACGGTTTCGATGTGCTCTGCGTGCGCGAGTTGACAGGTGGGGTGTATTTCGGTTCTCCCAAAGGACGTCATGAGGAGAACGGCGAACCGGTTGCGCTCGACACCATGATTTACAAGAAGAGCGAGATCGAAAGGATCGCGCGGATCGCGTTCACTGCGGCGATGGGCCGGAAAAAGCAGTTGCTCTCGGTGGATAAAGCCAATGTTTTGGCATCATCCGTGTTGTGGCGTGAGACCGTGAACGAGATTTCGAAAGAATTCCCCGAAGTGCGGCTCTCACACATGTATGTGGACAATGCGGCGATGCAATTGATCAAGCGTCCGGGTTCGTTTGACGTGTTGGTGACGGAAAATCTTTTCGGAGATATTCTTTCCGATGAAATGGCGATGATTTCCGGTTCGCTGGGCATGTTGCCGTCGGCTTCGTTAGGTCAGCAAAGGGCGGACGGATTGTATTTCGGTCTCTATGAGCCATCGGGCGGATCTGCCCCGGACATCGCCGGGCAGGGCATAGCGAACCCGATTGCCCAAGTCCTCTCCCTGGCGATGTTGTTGCGTTTCTCTCTGGGAGAAATTGAAGCGGCGGATGCGATCGAGGCAGCGGTAGCTCAAGCGATCGCGGACGGTTTCCGGACAGGCGATATTGCGACTGGAAAAGAAGGAGAAAAACAAGTCGGCACCGCAGGGATGGGTGATGCGATTCTGGAAAGGCTTTGATTTTCAAAATCCGGCATGCTGAAACCGAACCAGTCTAAGCAACAGCAGGCTGGCGGACGTGAAACAGGTCTAAAAAAGATGAAACAGCCCGTGCGAGTTCGGATGATCCAACCGCAAACTACGTTTGGGTATCTTGTGGACTTTTATTCATCCGGGCATGATTCCGATCTGGCTTGCCAATTCGCGGTGGATGGGCTTTTGTTTCGCTAGAACCGAATAAATCATCACCATGTCAAATATCGATTATCCGAATTCCCATGTAGCCTCCATGGCCTCTGTTGATGAGCGCTCCATGTTCATTCGTCGCACTTACGCTCACTTGGCGGGCGCGATCGGTGCCTTTGCCTTTCTGATTTCGTTGTTGATGAGCATTCCGGGTATCGAGGGCACCGTTTTCGGCCTCCTTTCCACGAGCCGATACAGTTGGTTGATCGTGATGGGCATGTTCATCGGTGTTTCCTATTTGGCCGACCGTTGGGCATCCAGCGATAGCTCGCGGGGGATTCAATACGCCGGACTCGGGCTCTATGTGGTGGTTGAGGCGGTCATTTTTCTTCCGCTGCTCCTCTTGGCCAGGGCCATGACGGGCGATGCCTTGTTGATTTACCAAGCGGGTTTTTTAACGGTCGTGTTGTTCGTCGGTCTCTCGGTTGTGGCACTCACCACACGCAAGGACTTCTCTTTCCTTGGTGGAATTCTGAAAGTCGGGGGTATCCTCGCTCTTGGTCTTGTTGTTGCCTCGTTCTTTTTCCAAGGTCTCAGCCTCGGTCTCTGGTTCTCCGCGGCGATGGTATTGCTCGCAGCCGGATCCGTACTCTACACCACGGGCAACATGATTCACCGCTACCGCACCGATCAATATGTCGCAGCGTCCCTCGGTCTATTTTCCGCCGTCGCCCTGATGTTCTACTACATCCTTCGTATTCTCATGTCGCGCAGATGACATAAGCGACTGGCGGAGCCGGATGCCGAATCAGGCGACCCTTGCGTGTGGTGGTCAGCAAAGACGGATCATATCCTTGATGAATTGATACCACAGGAAGAGCAAACCGCGTTTGGAGTATTGGAAATCGCCTTCACCGTTGAGTTGGATGATGCCTGACTTGAGGTTGTGATCGATCTGTTGGCGCATCTCGGACTCGATCTTGTCCTCGAGTTGATCGGGGTCAGGGATGAGCAAATCGGCCTGTTTGATCTTCATTTTTCCAAGAAAATGCCGATGATCTTTGAGAATCTGGTGAAAGCAGGATTTTTCACAGGGAACATGGTTCCACCTGAGCTTGGGGCAGCAACGCAGAGTGGGGGCGAAAGGGAAGTTGGTGGTTCTCCAGATTTTTCCGTTGGAATCGGTTGAGGTGATGGAAATGAAAGCAAAGGCGACGTCTTCCTGCTCGCACAGGCATACGGCGGCGACCGCGCGTTCTTCAGGATGCCAGTAGAGGCGGAAGTGTTGTTGCATGCCGGACCATTGCCAGCCGCAATCGGACACGTGCTCGAAACCGGCTTCTTCCATGCCGGCGGCGGCTTCGACGGCATTGGGAAAAAACGCAGGGTTTGGAAGTTGGCGGTGGCGTAGCCGGTTTTTCAGAGGCATGCGCAAGCGACGAACATGAGTCAGAAGTTCGATCCATGGCAGAAAGAACCATAAGGACGCGCCCGCGATCCCCGCGAATATGTTTCCGCTTATGAAATAGAAAAAACAGAAACTCGCAAAAAGGAAGGTGAAGGCTCCGAATTTCCGCCACAGGTTTTTGCGGGATGAGCGCAGTGCCATCGCTAACACAAAGAGGCCGATGACGATTAAAGTCTCACGCATTGTGGAAAATAAGTTTCAAATACCAAAAATCAAATTTCAATCAAGATGCTGAAACTAGAATATTGCAAGTTACCGATGATTGAATTTTGGAAATTGGAAAATTGAAATTTCAGCGAGTCAGAGCGTCCATAATGTATTTTGAAGGACGGAAATTCTCGATGATGATCTCCTGTTTGCCGCCACGGTTCATGCGCACCTGGCTGAGGTTGAAGTTCGGAGTCTTGTGGGGAGCGAACAGGATGTCGTCATGGGTGGCGTTCTCATGTTTTTTAAACATGTCAGGAAGGATGTCACCGCCGAGATGGTCATCGCGTCCCGTGGCGAGGTGGCAGGTGCCGAGAACTTTTTCGTCCTGAATGTCTGCGTAGGAAACCGGTAAGACCTGTGTGCCAAAGCCAAGTTCACCGAGCGTACCGGTCATCGGGTCTTCGGCGAGGCGTGTGTTGTGAGCGTCGATCGTAGCCTGATTGCCGGCGATCAGGGTGGAGCGATAGATATTGCGTTCTTTCACATCGAGCACACCGAGGGTGCCGTCTTCGTATTTCATTGGAAATTGGCCGTTGGCATCGGTTGGAACGAAATAGACTTCACCCGCAGGCAGGTTCGCGATGTCCGGTTTTTCGCCAAGGCAGAGACCGTGGGATTTTTGGGCTTCCTGTTGGCCTAGCTCCAGGGTCGCGGTGAGGATGCGACCGTCTTCGAGGGCGAAATCGATTTCGATTGAATCCGCCTTGGTCAGGGCGAGGCGCATTTTTTCCGCATCGCGGGAGACTTCGCGGTAATCGACCGCGAGCCCGGAGTAGAGGATCACGTCATTGAGGCCATGAAGCGTAGCGCCACGGAAACCGTATGCTTTGGCTTTTGCGGTGAGTGGGGCGGTGGCGGAAAAGGTGGAAATGCAGAGAATGAGATCGTAGTTCGGATAGATGTCCTGATCGAGAGAGAGGAGTTTGCCATCCGTGTTCCAGACTTCATCAGCAAGATCGAGGTTGGATCCTTTGGTGCAGCGGTAGGCGAACATTTCGCCACCGGACATGCCGAGCTTGTCCATCGCGTGTTCTTTGAGCGCGGTATAGAAATAGCGATGGGCGTTTTTCTGTACCGGAAATCCGGATTCCGTCAGGAAATTAAAATTTCTGATATGGGCCTCTGGCTCGTCGAAGTCGACCAGGATACAAACTTTGCAGCCTTGGGTTGGCTCGAAAACGGTGTGCAAAAGACGAACGATATCGAATTTGGGAAACTGGCGTTTCTCCGGATGAAGTAGAATTTCGGGTGAGAGGTAGTCGGGGACTGACGCTAGGGTGGTGGCTGCCATGATGCTGAACTTAAAAGCTAGTTTCCACATCGCAAGAGGCGATTTCGGAAAAATGAGGGAGCGCGACTCCCGACGGGTCGGGGCAGGTGGGAGTCACGCGATCCATGGTTCATCAGTCTTCGAACCGGATTCCATCCTCGGGTTCCTGGTCGGTTCTCATCTGCTCGAGAAAAGAGCTGCGATCTTCCAATGCGTTCCAGACATCACGGGCGACATAGATCGGTGCCTCGGCGCGCGCGGCGATGGCCAGGCAATCCGAGGGGCGCGCATCAAGCTCGATGATTTTCTTTTCCATGATCTCGTTCTCCGCCGTCAGAATCAAGCGGGCAAAGAACACATCTCCATCGACCGCGTTGATGACGACTCGTGAAACTTGCGCCCCGAAAGCCCGGAGCGTCAGCATATAGAGATCATGGGTGAGGGGACGCGGAGGTTTCTGTCCCGACATCACCATATTGATCGAAAGCCCCACTGCGGGATCAATGTAAAACAGGATCACTTTCGACCCATCGCCGAGAAACACCGCGCAGCCCGCCTCGGTGGGCATCAGAGCGATGATTTCGACACGGACTGGATTTTGCATAGATACATCTAGCTTGGAATACGCCGGAAGTCGATGGGAAAGGCAATCACGCGTTCAGATCACGAGCGATGAACTTCCGCGATTGTCTGACGTATTTTAGCGCCCAGTCTTTTACTTTCTCTTGCTCTTCATTGGAGAGTTGCCGGATCACTTTTGCGGGAGAACCCAGCACGAGAGAACCCGGAGGGATGATGGTTCCTCCTGTGACGAGGGCACCGGCGCCGATGATCGAGCGCTCGCCGATCACCGCACCATCGAGAACAATCGCTCCCATGCCGATGAGGACTTCGTCTTTGATCTCGCAGGCATGAAGAATGGCGGAGTGGCCGACGGTGACGAGTTCGCCCACATGGCATCCAAAATCATCCGACAAGTGGATAACGACGTTGTCCTGAATGTTTGATCGGGCGCCGATCACGATCTCGTTGATGTCTCCGCGCAGGGTGGAGTGATACCAGACACTGGCATCTTCGTGGATGGTGACGCGGCCGATCACATCGGCACTGCCCGCGATGAAGGCGGACGGGTGGATGTTCGGACTGAAATTTTCGTAAGTTTCGATAGCCATGGAAGAGGAAGGCAGTGAGATTTTTTAGGGAGCTATTGGATTTTTGAATCGTGAGAAATGGATTCGGCCAATCGTTTGGCCGCTTGTTCCAAAAGGGCAGGTGCGTTGGCGATGGCTTCTTCAAGACTCAGACCCGGTTTCAGGATCGATTCCATGCCGTCGAAATGTTCTCGGAGTTGATCTTCATCGGAAATTTTTCCAGCCAAAGCATAAATCGGAATTCCGTATTTGCGAGCAAGTTGTGAGACGCCCATGGGAGTTTTGCCTTCGAGCGTTTGTGCATCGAGTGAGCCCTCCCCGGTGATCACGAGATCGGCTTTTGCGATTTGTTCCGCCGCATGCAGGGTCTCCGCGATGCAATCGAAGCCCGATTCGAGAGTGGCTCCACAGAAGGTCATCAATCCGAAGCCAAGGCCGCCCGCAGCGCCCGCGCCGGGATGTTCTGAGTCATCCTTTTGAAAATGGGCAGCGGCAATCTTGGCCACATGTAGCAAGCCGGCTTCCGCTTGGTCCAGTTTTTCGGGTGGGATTCCTTTTTGTGGACCGTAAACTCGGGTGGCGCCGCGGCTGCCAAGCAGGGGATTTTTCACGTCGCAGGCCACGCGTATCGTTGGGAGGGCGATGAGCCGGGTGGAATCGATGCTTGCGATTTCGAGGAAATTTTCGGGAACGGGTTCGAGTGGATCTCCGGATTTGTTCAGGAATACGCAGCCCAGTGCGGCGGCAAGGCCGATTCCGGCATCGTTGGTTGCGCTGCCGCCGATACCGATGAGGATCTGGTTGGCTTTTGTCGAAATGGCTTCGCGGACAAGCTGCCCAACCCCGTAGGTGGATGAACGGGCAGGGTTGCGATCTGGGGAGGTGATCCGCCAGAGACCGTTCGCTTGTGAGGATTCGATGATCGCGGTTCGTCCGGAGGCGTCTTGTTTGATCAACCACAAAGCGGTGGCCGGACGGCCGAGAGCATCCCGCACCGTGCTTTTTTTCAGGCTGAAATTGCCATTTTCTTGAAAAGCGTCCAACAAACCCTCACCCCCATCGGCCAGCGGGAGCAAGTGGCAGATGGATTTCGGAAACACTTGCCTGAAGCCCCGGGCGATGGCTTCTGCCGCCTCTTTGGCGGAGAGTGAACCTTTGAATTTGTCGGGGGCGATCAGGATGCGCATGCGTCTTTTCTTACGGGAAACTCAGGATGGGTCGAGAAATCACGTGCTTTTCTTCCAAAGTAACGAACAATTTTTTGACAAGTGGAGATTTGATGTTTAAAGAACGCGCCCCGCGCGGTGGAAAATCATCGGCGGGAACCGACTATCCACACCCTCAATTTCGAACCAATTTCAGATATGGCCAAGAAGATCACACTCAAAGCGGCGCCGCGCCTTCGCAGCGGTTCAGGAAAACTCAAGCAAATGCGCCGTGAAGGCTGGCTGCCATCTGTGGTTTACGGACGTGGAGTGGAAAATTCAAATTTGAAGATTGATGCGAAGACTTTTGCCGAACTTCTGGCACACAGCTCTTCGGACAGCATTTTGATCAACTTGGATGTCGAGGGAGTGGGTGTTCGCTCCGTTTTCCTCAAAACCATCCAGCATGATTCGCTGACCGGGCTCGCCCTTCACGTCGATTTCCTGGCTGTGGATGACAAAACCGAGATCACCGCTAACATCCCCGTTCACCTCACCGGTGAGTCGATCGGTGTCAAAGGTGGTGGCATTCTCGAGCAATACGCTCACACCCTTGAAATCACCTGCTTGCCGGACGCGCTCCCGGATACGATTGATGTGGATATTTCCGCTCTCGAACTGGGTGAGTCCCTTCATATCGGTGATCTCAAACTTCCGGCAGGTGTCAAACCCACGCACGCGGCAGAAGTTGTGGTCGCCCACATCGGCAAACCAGCCGCGCTGGTTGCTGAAGAAGCGGCAACCGCTCCTGTTGTGAAGTAAATTTTGGTGATTTTCTCCAAAGCGCCCGAAGATGTTCTTCGGGCGCTTTTTTATTCTCAATTTTGTTTGCGGGGAGTTCTCCGATAAGGTGTTTTGCGGTATGGGAATTTCTTTAATCATTGGTCTAGGCAATCCCGGCAGGCAGTATGAGGAAACCCGCCACAACGTGGGTTTCATGTTGCTGGATCGAATCGCGGCAGCCAACGGGGTGACTTTTCAATCCGAGCCCAAATTCCAGGCACACATCGCGAAGCTGGGGGACGGGACGTTGTTGATGAAACCTCAGACGTTCATGAATCTCAGCGGGCGATCGGTCCGGCAATTGCTGTCGTTTTACAAGTGGGAGGCGAACCGGATATTGGTGGTTTATGACGACGTGGCGTTGCCTCTGGGTCACTTGAGATTCAGGGAAAAAGGTTCGGCGGGAGGTCACAATGGGATCAAATCCATTATCGAGCACCTGGGTGGTGATGAGTTTGCGCGGCTGAAACTTGGAATCGGCGCGTCGCGGCCGGGGGGGATGACGGGTCACGTTTTGGGGAAATTCGCTCCGGATGAGCGAGAAGAGCTTGAAAACATGCTTGCCACAGCGCTCGAAGCCGTTCAAGTTTCGCGCTCCCAAGGCATCGCCTTGGCATCGAACCGTTTTAATACTCCACGGGTCAAACCACTACAAAATCAAACCACCGAAAATACAGAAGATGAGCCGCAAATACGAAGGCCTGATAGCCCTGACGACAAAGAACCAGGAAGGTAGCATGGACGAACTCGTGACCGCGATTTCGAAAGACATCGAGGCCGCCGGAGCCAAGGTTGAAAAGATCAACAACATGGGTCGCAAAGACTTCGCCTACACCCCACGTAAAATCAATGGCGCGCATTATGTGACTTATACGATTTCTGGTGAGTCGGATTGCATCGCGAAAATTCAAGAGAAACTCGCTTTGAACGACTCGGTTTATCTGAATCAGTTCAACCGCGTCGCCTGATTCCGGTCGACGTCTCCAGGTCGCTTTATTAAAATTCATTTACCCTGACTTCTCCCATGGCCAATTTAAACAAAGTAATGTTGCTCGGAAATCTGACGCGTGATCCTGAGTTGCGGCACACCCCCAAAGGATCCGCGGTAGCGGATCTGGGTATTGCGGTGAATCGTAAAGTGCAGGATGGCAACGGTGGTTGGAAAGATGAGACGACTTTTGTCGATGTCACGGTCTGGGGTGCGAGTGCGGAAAACGCGCAAAAATATCTCACCAAAGGTCGTGGTGTTTTCATCGAAGGGCGCCTGCAAATGGATGTTTGGGATGACAAAGCCACCGGCCAAAAGCGCAGCAAACTCAAGGTTGTTGCCGATAACCTCCAGTTTTTGCCTGATGGTAAAGGCGGTGCTCGTCCACCGAATGACGGGGCCTATACCGTCACTCCTGATGGTGGCGGTCGCCAAGGCGGTTCCGCCGGTCCGATGGATGATTATCAGGAAGAGGACGATATTCCATTCTGAGAAGCAAGACGCTCAGGGTGAGACAGGAGTCATGGGTGTGTTCCCATGGGATGGATGGCCGGGATCATTCCCGGGTTTTCCGTTATCTTTTAGTCGGACGTGGCGTTTGGTAATGACCCGTGATTTCCGCCTGTTTCATCAATAACGAGAGCGATGAATCACCGCAGAATTCGGAAGCCTTTTGCGTAGGGATTCAAATGCTCTGACCGTTCGGCTTGAGGTAGTAGAGCACCGCCATCCTGGCGGCGATTCCGTTTTCGACCTGATCGTTGATCAGGGAGCGTTCGTAATCCATGACGGCATCGCAGAGTTCGACTCCGCGGTTCACGGGGCCGGGGTGCATGAGGTAGAGTCCGCGTTTTCTGATTTCCTCCAAGCGGCTATCCGTGATTCCATAGAGTTTGTGGTATTCGCGGACAGATGGAAAAAAGGGCGCGTCTTGGCGTTCCATTTGGACTCGGAGAAGGTAGACGATATCCGGATTCCATTTCATCGCTTCTGTGAAGTCAGTGAAGCGGATGATACCCTCGGGTCCGTTTTTCGGTAGAAGGGAGCCCGGGCCGAGAAAAGCGACGTGGACTCCGAGTTTTTTCAAGATGCAGGAGGTGGAGCGGGCGACCCTGGAGTGAAGGATGTCCCCGATGATGAGGACTTTCTTTCCCGTTGGATCGGGAAATTTTTCCTTGATCGTGAAGGCGTCTAACAGTGCTTGGGTGGGGTGGGCATGCGCTCCGTCGCCGGCGTTGATGACCGAGGCGTTCGTTTGTGCGGCGATGGTGGCGGGCAGGCCGGAGCGCGAGTGGCGGACGATGATGTAGTCGGTGCGCATGGCCTGGAGGGTTTCGACCGTTTCACGGACCGATTCGCCTTTGGTGACCGAGGAGTTTCTCACATCGAAGTTCGTGACATCCGCGGAGAGACGTTTGGCCGCGACCTCGAAGGAGGAGAGCGTGCGCGTCGATGGCTCGTAAAACAGGGTGAGGACGGATTTGCCTTTCAGAGCCGGGACTTTTTTCACCGAGCGAGTGAAGAGCTCTTTGAAAGGGATGGCCTGATCGAGGAGGAGATCGATTTCCTCCCGATTCAGCGATGCGATGTCCAGCAGGTCTTTACGTGGCATAAGCGGAAAAAAGGGGTGCGTAGTGGATTCCTCCAAAAACGAGTGTCATGACAAGAATGATGATCAAGATGGCTGCGTGGTGCCGTGAGCGCTTCTTTCTCCAAAAAATATAAGCTGTCAGCAAGCCTGAAACGAAAATAAGGGAGATTGGAGTGATGAAAAAGACTGCCTGCCATGCCGCATAGATGGCAAGGAAGGCGGTGAGATAGGTTAGGGTCAACAAAACCGGATGGGCGGTTAGTTTCTCAAGTCGAGCGATGGGATTCAAGGCATTGGCCGAGAGATTTGCCAGTGTCTCACGTTTGCGGATCTCAGCGATGTCTTCGGGAGTATGGCGCGTTTTTGGTATTTGGGTTTGGTTTTGTATCTTGTAACCGGGTGCCAAGGGTAGTTCGACTCTACGAAGGGAATGGATTCTTTTCTTTTTGGGTTTTCTCACCACCGGAGAGGATGGTGCCGGCGGCGGCGTTGGACGCATTGCCTGACCGATGACTTTTTCAAAGACCGGTGTTTTCGGTTGCTCCGCAGGTGTTGGCGTTGGAGTCGCCGGGTTTTGAATCAAACCGAAGGCCTCGCGCAAGGCGGCAAGCTCTTCCGGGGTCTTTTTCCGATCGGGAATCATGAATGATCGGAAGCGACAACCTTGATGGAGTCCTCTCCATCGGTGCCTGCGAGAGTGACGTGGACGTGATCGCGACGGGCGGTTTCCAATTGAATGCCGGTATAGTTTGCCTGAATGGGCAACTCGCGGTGACCGCGATCGATCAGCACCGCGAGTTCGACTTTTGCGGGGCGGCCGTAATCGGCAAGCGCGTCGAGCGCGGCGCGAATCGTGCGACCTGTGAAAAGCACGTCATCGACGAGGATGATGTGGGCTCCATCGACGGGGAAAGGGATGTCGCTTTCCTGAAGTTTTGGATTTTCCCGAAGGTGTTCGAAATCATCGCGGTAGAGCGAGATATCGAGAACACCGAAGTTGAGTTCGCGATCCTCCTCGGAAAGATGGGTGAGAAGCCGTTCGGCGACCTCGTCGCCACGCGAGCGAATGCCAACGAGAGAAATCTCGCCTTCCGGGTTCGCTTTGCGAATGGCTTGGGCAAGAGTCTCAATGCCATGGTTGATTTGCTCGGCATCAAGCGCAAGCTTGACGGACGCGGCATCGATGGACTTGGCCTCGGGAAAATTCATGATGCCGATATCCGTGCGGCGTTGAAGTCCGTCAAATGTGATCCGATCTGCCGCCGCGTGTGCGGCCCGAACGGCTGAAAGGCGATCGGTTCCCTTGGCGACGCATGCGAGAACCCGGCCGCCGTTGGTCTGCCATTCATCGCCTACTTTTTTGGTGCCCGAGTGGAAGACTTGCAGGTCCTTGGAATCGATGCCATGGATGACGTCGCCGGAGCGCGAGCTTTCGGGATAGCCATCTGAGGCGAGAACGACGCAGACCGACCAATCATCGGTGAAACGGATGAGGTTCTTATCCAGGATGCCTTTCGCGCCGTTCATGCAGAAAGAAGCGAGGTCGCCTTGAAGCAGCGGCATGACCGCCTGGCATTCGGGGTCGCCGAAGCGGCAGTTGTATTCGATGACTTTCGGGCCGTCCGCCGTGAGCATCAGCCCGAAGTAGAGAAACCCGCGATAAGGAAGATGTTCCGAGCGAAGAGCGGCAACCGTCGGTGCGACGATCGATTCGTCGATGATGTTGAGGAGTTCCTGCGAAATGAGTTTGCGTGAGGCAACCGCGCCCATGCCGCCGGTGTTCGGACCGAGGTCGCCGTTTTGCAGGCGTTTGTAATCCCGGGCGGGAGTGAGGATGAGATACTGGTCATCGACGATGGCGGCGAAGATGGAAACTTCCGGACCGATCAAACATTCCTCGACGAGCAATCGACCGGGACCGAAGCGTTTTTCCGTGAAAACTTCGTTGAGGAACGCGAGCGCGGAGATTTTGTCGGGGCAGACGGCGACGCCCTTTCCTGCGGCGAGGCCATCGAATTTGAGGACGGTTGGATACGTGTCGGCGATGGCTGTGAGGGCGGATTCCAACGAGTCACAGGTTTTGGCTTCAGCGGTTGGGATTTGGTTGCGCAGCAGGAATGCTTTGGAGAATTCCTTACTGGCTTCCAGCTGTGCGGATTCTTTCGGCGGACCCCAGCAGGGAATGGAGTTTTTTTCGCAGAGGTTGGCCAAACCATCGCCGGTTACCAGATAGGACTCCTCGCCCGCGATGCAAAGATCGATGGAATGGGTTTTCATCCAGTCGATCAAAGAAGGTAGATCGGTCGCCGTGGTGGGCTTGGCGATTTGAAAAATGGCATCGCTTCCGGGAAACGAAAAAAGCTCCGGCTTTTGCGGAGAAAGGGAGAGGGTGTGGAGCAGCGCGTGTTCGCGACCGCCTTTTCCAACAACAAGTATTTTCATCTCCGGATGTTTTGTGAGAATTCAAGCGGTTGGGCAAGGACTTTGAGGCAAAAGCTGACGCACCGAAATTCCAAAACATAAAAAGCAGGGCCTGGTATACGGCCCAGTCAGGATTTCGGGGGGAGCAGGGAACCGTCCGCTTCGTTCTCGCTTGGGGACGGCAGTGACGGCTCCACGAAGTGAGGCAGGACAAATGACCAGAGCGAGCGTTTCCGCTCCTGCTCGAAAGCAAGCGCCCGCTCTTTGCCCAGTGGCATGGATTTCATGTCTTTTTGCCTGGCTTTGACGACGGCGACTTTTGGGCGGCCCCATGCGAAATCAGTGATGTTCTGCGTGGTGTGGGACGCTGTTTTCCTTGCCGAACGCGTTGCATCGGAAGCTGTTTCCTTCAGGGTGTTCATGGTTCCGCACGACGTGAAGACCAGAGGTAACAAGTGAGCGATCAGCAGGGGTTTGGACATCGTTATTATTTCATTCTTCCATGTGAAATGTATTCTGTCCAGTTACCCTTTCAGGCTATTTCGTCACATTTTCACGCAAGTATAACTTGGGCTTTCTGATCTTTTGGAACGACGTTGCACGCATCGACAACCAGAGGAATTTGATCCGCCAACCGCGCGTAATCGACATCGTCGTGGGCCGTGCAAACCACGGCTGCGGCGTAGCGTCCCAAATTTTCATCATTCCATTCGATGGATCTTTTTCCCGACCAATGTCCACGCTTCGGGGGTATCAAGGGGACATGCGAATCATGATAATCCACCTTTGCGCCTTTGGCCTTGAGTAGATTCATGATCGTGTAGGATTGCGACTCCCGATCATCGGAGACACCCGGTTTGTAGGCGACGCCAATCACCAGCACGCTCTTTCCTTTCAGGGACTCGTATGATGCTCCCGCACCGCCGAAAGGTGTGCTAACATTACTTCCCCACCTTGCTTGTGGGAGAAGCGGAGGAAACCGATTTAGGACACCACGGACGTA
>JBIKNX010000187.1:0-5356 GCA_044358435.1 Luteolibacter sp. | reverse complement strand
CTGAGTGGATAAAACCACCACGCTTAACGACGCACAAAATGAAAAATCAAACTCCTCAGCCAATGAGGCTTAAAAAACACGCCCATTTTCCTTTTTAGGCTCACGGGAAGAAAGGCAAAAACGATCCCGATGCGGCCTTCGCTGAAACCGAACCGATCCGCGCCGTGCTTGCTGAAAAGGTGAAATCCTCATTGCAGCCTGTGGTGCATGAAATTTCCATAGTCCCTGTGGAGTGATCATCCGCTGTCCTCTGTCTTTTTCAGAGCGGGCTTAAAACGGTCACCTCTTCTTTCGAACAGCTCTAACGAAGAGCTTTGAAAATCGCCTTGATCTGGATTTTTCCCTCGGAGTCGGCGATGGCGGTAAGGCGGATGCGGCTGATGCCCGGGTTGGTGGCATCGAAGTTTTTGGGCGGCGCATCGGCGGGGGAGGCAAGTCGCTGTGTGGATTGCGGAGATGTCAGATCGAGTTGCATTTTGGCATGGTTCAAGGAGAGCTCGAAGCCCTTATCGGTTGGCACCGGTGTGGCGTGAGTGTGGAGGTTCCAGGTGATTTCATCTTTGGGTTTCAGGCCTGAAAGAGAATCGGTGAGGGTGATCGTGAGTTGATCCGGATCCATTACGAAATGGCGGGTGGCGGTGGCGTTTTTCGGCAGACCCAAGGCGGGCGCGAGCTTGACAAGGGTTTCGTGTTGCGGGGTGCTTTTGGATGAAAGGATTTCCGATTCTCCTTCCATTTGGTGAAGCTGGCCGTTGTAGGTGAGGGTATTGTGGGAAAAATTATTGAGACGGAACACGGCCCAGCGTCCGCTGTCTTGGGTCATTTTGAAGAGGTCGATCCCGACGGACTCAAGATCGTGATAGTTTTGCACGCCTAGATCGCTCGCCCAACGTTGTCCTGCCCAGTCGATGACAAATGATCCGGCATCCATATGACCGTGGTTGACATTCGCCTGTCCGGCTTTGATGCCAAGGAAGAGATCTTTGGTTTCGAATCCCGTGCGATGGATCGCGATGGGACTTGGACCCGATCCGAGGAAATGAAGGGGTAATGGATTTTCTTTTGCCGTTTCCGTATCCTGAAGCCAGAAGGCGGCCAGAGCGAGAAATCGATCGTGCGTGGATGCGCTGACTCGATCGAAGGTGGGAGCGATAAATCGATTGAGTGATTGGCTCTGGTTTTGTTTTGCCATCCATGTCAGCGCCGTATTGAAATCGAAATTTTTTGGAGCGTTGTCTCCATAGTTGAAAAGCAGGCCGCTGGTGCCGTGGACTTGTTGGATGAAGTCGGCACTCTGGAGAAAGCCCGGATGGGCGCGATAGGCCTCGAAAGGCATTTGAACGGTGCGAAGAGCCTCGATGGTGAGGATGGTATAGATCGTTCCGTATGACCAATAACCTCCGCCTTCCGCGTAGGCTCCGTCGTTCGGGTAGCCACCGCGCAGTCCGTTCGGAATACCGGCTTTCGCAAGCTGGAGAGCCTTGTTGGAAAGCTCGGGCTCTTCATCCATCAACGCGATGGCGGACATGACCCATCCACCCATGCAGACCTGGTTCCAGTTGTTTTTGCGTTTGGCCAGGTAACTGTTGGCGAGCGTGGATTTCAAACCTTTGTCACGCAATGCGGTGGAGATCGTTTTTTGATCCGTTTTTGACAGATCATGGAACAACCAGTCATAGCCAATCGCCAGTGCGGTTTGCATTTCCGCGGTATCGAGATGGTGGGATGGATTCCAATCTTCGAAACTCGCGATCGCGAGCATTTCCTCGCGGCAGCGGTCGAGGTATTTTCTTTGGCCGGTGACCTTCCATGCGGTGGAGAGATCGATCACACGTTGGATGGCATCCCGGGATATGGAAAGGATGCGGCGGCCCTCGCGTTTGTAATGGAGCACGGGCTTTTCAAACGTGAGATCAGCCCGCGCGATGGTGGCAGAAATGATTTTTTTGACTCTCGAGTCCGCCTCCATGCGTGAGGGCAGATTTTTCCAATCGGACGCGGTAATGATCAGGCGCGGATGTTCTGGAGTTGCCAGCAGGACCGGTTGCAGGATGAACCAAACGATCGTCAAACTGAGGAGATGGAGGCTTTTCATGGTGGAAATTTGCGGGTATGTAAAAGAGATGCGCTTGATTGTGGGAATGATTTCAGCCTCGTGCGGTGTTTTAAACGCAGGAAGTCTGTTGGATTTTTCATATGGAATCCTTGAGTCCCTGCATGGCCATGATTCGCGGGCGAACGGGTATTTTGAATCGGCTTACGCTGCGGATCCTACGGCCATGCCGCTTGTGAACCTCATGGTAAGAATGAAAATGGAATCCGGCGACAAGTTGGGGGCCATTGGAATTTATGAAAAAGTCATTTCCGAGCGACCTGATGCCACGGAGATACGGATTGAATACGGCGATTTTCTCGGGACGATCGGCAGGGGAGATGCACTTGCCGATCGCAAACGCGAAGCTGCCTATCAGGCGGTATGGGAAGCGATGCCCGGCCAGGTGTTGCCGACTGAACGCTTGATCCGATTCGCCCGTGAAAAAGGAGATGACGACAAGGCGAGAGCATGGCTCGAAAAGCTCGATCTGGATTCACAGGAGGCGGTGAACTTGTATGTGACAAACACAAAAAGCCTCTATGATTCGAAGGATGAGGCTGCGCAGCGGCGGATAGCGGACTGTTTTCGAAAAGCGCTGGGAGATCATCCGGAGTGGGCGGGGACTGCCAGAGCGGCGAGTGAATATTTTCGTGAAGCGGGAAACCTCAAAGAGGCGCTCCGCATGCTCGAGATCCATACGACTGCGGTTCCGTCTTCTCTGGATCTGAGAATACGCAAAGGAATTTTGCATTTCGTGGCGAAAGAGGA
The DNA here is from genome assembly GCA_044358435.1 of Luteolibacter sp. Taxonomy (GTDB): domain Bacteria; phylum Verrucomicrobiota; class Verrucomicrobiia; order Verrucomicrobiales; family Akkermansiaceae; genus Luteolibacter. Next base: position 2,493 of record JBIKNX010000187.1, on the reverse strand, counting down.
CGAGGCTGGGATCAAGGCATTGAAAGATGTTTTGATCATCCACTCACGAAAAGCTTTGGCACATGAATCGCTTGCCAAGTATTACCGCAAGAGCGGGCGGATGGATGAAGCTCTGTATCATTCGGCCGAGTTGTTGAAAATTCGTGGGGGAACTCCCGAGGAATTTGAACAACTCGCGACCGATCTGCTTCATGCCGGAAAGAGCCGTGACGCACGTTTGTTGCTGGAGAAAGCTGTCTACAATCATCCGGACAACGTGCGTTTGATGACACAGTTGGCGGTTGCCGCGGTCAGGGATCCCGAATCGAAACACTCGGCGCTTCGCTTGTGCCGTGAGGCGGAAAACATGATGACCGAACCCTCCCGAATGGATCCGGATTTCCTGTTAGAATTCGCCCGGGAACTTGTGGCGCAAGGCCAGAACAAGGCCGCCGAGGAGCGGCTGAGGAACGCGATCAAGACCTTTCCGAAAACCGCGACCCGCGAAACCGCGGACGCATTGCGAGCACTTGCGGGGATCTGGAACGCCGAAGGCCGGAACGCGGATGCCGCACGAGCCCTGATTTCCCGTGCGGAAGCGCTGGAGAAGTAAAAAATTAGGTTTTTACCCTCTTTTTACTTGTCAGTACCCCTGATCGAAAACAAACATCCCGCCCCGCACAAGCGGCACCGGGTAGGTGGCCGAGTGGTTAAAGGCGGCAGACTGTAAATCTGCTCTCATTGAGTACGCTGGTTCGAATCCAGCCCTGCCCACCATCATTTTCAAACAAAGCGTTCATCATTACGGTGAACGCTTTTTTGTTCTGGCAGGGCTGGGTTCGAACCACTGCCGAATCCGCAACTGCGGTGAGGCAAAAGGTTTGAGCCGCAGCGAAGCGAAGTCGGGGGATTGCCGGTCAATCCCCAATCCAGCCCTGCCCACCATCATTTTCAAACAAAGCGTTCATCATTACGGTGAACGCTTTTTTGTTCTGGCAGGGCTGGGTTCGAACCACTGCCGAATCCGCAATGGCGCGTCCCAATTTTCTAAATCATTTCTTAACCACAGAGTGCACAGAATTCACGGAATGGAGCTCTGCACTTCTTCTGTTACTCTGTGTATTCCGTGCTTTCAGTGGTTGAAAAATGCAAATCGCAGCCCTTTCCCAGAGGGAAATTCGGGAAAAAATCCATTTACGAAAGACGGTCGGATAGGGTTACGTAGTGTCCGAGATGCAAAATTCAAGTTTACCCCAATCGGACCGTCGTGAGTTTATGAAAGCCGGAGCTCTGGTCAGTGCTGCGACCTTGTTGCCTGGAATCGCCAGCGCTCAAGGTGCGGCGAAAGAAATCAAAGTGGCCTTGATCGGATGCGGTGGACGCGGGACTGGTGCGGCAAGTCAGTCGCTGAATGTTCCCGGAACCAAGCTTGTGGCGATGGCGGATGCGTTTGAGGACAACCTGACCAAGGCGCTCACCAGCTTGCAGGCGCAATACAAGGACAGGGTGGATGTTCCTGCGGAGCGTCGGTTTGTGGGTTTTGATGCGTTCAAAAAAGCGATCGATGCGGCGGATCTGGTTTTGTTGTGTTCGTCACCGGGTTTTCGTCCCGCGCATTTTGAATATGCGGTGCAGCAGGGAAAACACGTTTTCATGGAGAAACCGGTTGCTGTTGATGGACCGGGGATACGCAAAGTGATCGAAGCGGCGAAGGCGGCGGATCAGAAAAATCTCAAAGTGGTTTGCGGTCTTCAGCGTCATTATCAATACAGTTACATCGAGACCCTGAAGCAGATCAAAGAAGGCATGATCGGCGATATTGTGAATGCGCAGGTCTACTGGTCAGGTGGCGGAGTTTGGACCCGCGAGCGCAAAGAGGGTATGACCGAGATGGAGTATCAGATGCGCAACTGGTTCTATTTCAACTGGATCTGTGGCGATCATATTTGCGAGCAACACATTCACAACATCGACGTCGGCAACTGGTTTTTGGGTCAGCATCCGATCAAGGCGGTCGGGATGGGTGGCCGCACCAAGCGTGTTGGCAAGGACTGGGGTGAAATCTATGACCACCACTATGTTGAATACACCTACCCGAACGGCACGATCATGAACAGCCAGTGCAAGCACTGGAACGGCACGTGGTCGAAAGTTTCAGAGACCATCATCGGCACCAAAGGCACGGCAACAGCGGGAGTGATCAAGGATCTTTCCGGAAAAATCATCTGGCGTTTCCGAGGCGAGAACAACAACCCGTATCAGACCGAGCACGATGTGTTGGTGAAGCACATTCAAGAGAACAAACCCATCAACAACGCCCACTATACGGCTGAATCAACCCTCACTGCCATCATGGGAAGAATGGCGACCTATTCCGGTCAGGAAGTTACTTGGGAACAGGCATTGAATTCAAATCTGGATACCATGCCCAAAACCTTGGCATGGGATGCCGATCCGGGTCCGAAGATGGGGGCTGATGGACTTTATCCGGCCCCGATTCCCGGGGTGACGAAG
>JBIKNX010000186.1:0-5377 GCA_044358435.1 Luteolibacter sp. | reverse complement strand
ATCAGGTTGGCCGGCGGTATGGTTAGCGTGATGGCTTCGGTCCGCTGAAGTCCTGCGTGGCATGAGTAATCGCGGTTTGGATAGGCTCTGATTTGCATGCAGATGGGATTAGGGACAGGATTTTTCTACCAAGAACTGGGACTGCAAGTCCCAGCTACGGTTGCTTGTACGGTTGCTTGGCGCTATGTTCGCTTACTTTGTTAGGAAAGCAGTGAGGGGAGAGGTGGCGTTCGCTGTATGGGAAATTTCTGGTAAACCTAGCTCGTAGGCAGTGCGACCGGCTTCGACGGCTTGTTTGAAAGCCATGGCCATTTTTTCCGGGTTGGAGGCGATGGCGATGGCGGTGTTCACAAGGACGGCATCGGCACCAAGCTCCATCGCTTCGGCTGCGTGAGAAGGTGTGCCGATCCCCGCGTCGACGACCACGGGAACGGTGGCTTGTGCGATGATGATGGCGATTTGTTCACGGGTGGTGATTCCCTTGTTCGAACCGATGGGGGAGCCGAGCGGCATGACCGTGGCGCAACCGCATTCCTGGAGGCGCTTGGCGAGGACGGGATCGGCGTTGATGTAGGGGAGGACCGTGAAGCCTTCCTTGACGAGGATTTCAGCAGCTTTGAGAGTTTCGATGGGATCGGGAAGGAGGTAGGTGGGATCGGGATGGATCTCGAGTTTGATCCATTTCGGGAGGCCGGCGGAATGGGCGAGCCTGGCGAGTCGGACGGCTTCTTCGGCGTTCATGGCTCCGCTGGTGTTTGCAAGCAGGAGGTATTTCTCGGGATCGACAAAATCGAGGATATTGGCGAAGGGGTCGTTTTTTCCAGATAGGTCGGCTCGGCGGAGGGCAACCGTGACAATTTCGGTTCCCGATGCGGCAAGGGCATCACGCATGGATTCGTTGGAAGGGAATTTTCCGGTTCCGAGAAAGAGGCGCGACGAAAAGATACGGTCTGAGATTTTAAGCATGGGAAAGATTTGGATGACTGGAGAGCCAGAGTTCGAAAGCCGAATGATTGGTGAGTTGGTAGGTATGGGTTTGAAAGCCGAATTGTTGTCCCATGGCGATGTTGGCAGGGAGGTCGTCGATGTAGAGCGTGTTTTCGGGTGTGAGCGCGTATTTGTCGATGGCGTGTCGGTAGATTTCCTGCTGGGGTTTGATGGAGCCGACCTCATAGGAAAGGATCGCGCCGTGGAACAGGGAGAATTCCGGATAGGCCTCGAAAATCCACGGGCAGTGGATGGCATTGGTGTTTGAAAAAAGGATGAGGCGATGTCCCGCATTGTGAAGCTTGCGGACCGTTTCCCACATTGGCCGGTTGGGGGTGAAAATATTGCGCCAAGCGTGGTGGAAGATCTCGGGAGAGGCATCCGAGCCGAGTGTTTCGAGAGCCCAGCGCGTATAATCTTCAGTGCTGATCCGGCCGGTTTCGAACTCGTCCTTGCGGGCGAGCAATTGATCGAGTGCGCCAGCAGGGTCAGGGTGGGAAGCGGGAAGAAACTTGCGGAGCGAAGATTCAAAATCAAAGTCGAGAAGGACTTTTCCGATGTCGAAGAGGAAGTCTGGCATGGCTTTAAATCTCAAATCTCAAATTTCAAATTTCAAGGAGGAGGAAGAGGAAAACGATCAAATCTTTTCTAGGATGAAATTGGCGGCGGTGATGGCGCCGTTGTTACAGTTGTGTTTCTTGAGGTTGTTTTTCATCATGCGCCATTCGGCGGCATGGTCCGCCAGTAGTCTGAAGACGGCTTGTGTCAGTTCTTTGGGATCATCCGCAAGGTCTCCTGCGTGAAGATGTTGGAGGAGCTGGAGATTGCCTTCCTCCTGTCCCGGGACGAGGTGATGGATCAGCATGGGACATTGTGCGGCGATGGCTTCATGTACGGTTGCTCCGCCGGCTTTTCCGATCACGAGGTGATGTTCATTGAGAAGTTGTGGCACTTTTTTTGTCCAACCCAGCAAGCGGACGCGGTTCGGATACTCCGCTTTGACCTCCGCGGCACGCGAATGGAGAGAGCGGAAATTCTTACCCAAAACAATGGTGAGTTGAACATCGGGCGAGGCGTTCAGAAGGGCGCGGGAGTGGCGGCGGACGAAAGGTTTTTTCGCGGTTGGGAAGTAGAGAACGCGGAAGGGTTTGTGCGGATCCTCAAGGCTCATGGGTGAGAGTGAGGTAAACAGCGGATTCACCGGGAAACCCGTGTTGATGATTTTATCTTTCGGGATTCCCCATGAGGCCATGGCCTCGACGGTGACGCGGTCGGTAACCAGAAAATAGTCGGTGGGGGCGCGGAGCCATGATGCGTTGATTTCGATCGAGTCGGTAACGACGGTGAAGACGGGTATCCGTTTTCCGGTTTCCCGAAAATGGCGTTCGAGAAAGTATGGATAGATTGGGTAGGTTGACACTATGGCGTCAGGCATGAATTCATGAATCAGAATCTGTAGGTAGCTTTCAGGCTGGCGCATGAGCGGCATGCTTGGCCGCGAGAAATCGCATCGGTCGGTGGCACGATAAATTTTTTCCCAGATTTTCGGAAAATGGGTGGTAACCAAGCGGTAGCCCCATTGAATGACAGCGGTGGAATGGGGAGCGGAAAGCAAGCAGGGATCCGCAACGCGGGTCTCAATACCGTGTTTTTGAAAGGCCAGCGCGAGGTTGCGCGCGGCGCTGTTGTGGCCCTCACCAAATGCGGCGGTGAGGATGAGTATGCGTTTTTTTTCCGACATCTTGAATTTGCTCGCACGGACTTTAAAACACAGTGTGGCATTGCGTCGATGGACTTTTCTGCTTTCCTTGGGTTGCGGATGCAAAAAAACAACGATCGGCCGAAATTACGAACTGTGGACGAGAGTCCTGAGGAGGTGATTTTGTTGTTGGAAGGTCAACCGGCGGTTGAGACCGCCAAACCGCGGGGTAATGAGGAAATCGTGCGACTGGAGGCGAAAGACCGGGGTGATCTGAAATTCAGGACGCATGAGCCGAAATTTGAAGAGTGGGTGGAGCAAGAAAGTGTCACATTTGAGGATGAGTGGAACAGCGGGAAAGCTGAGAAAAGTCCGCCTCGCAGATCCCGTTATTTTTGGATCTACACCGGTTTGATTTTAGCCTTGGCGGTAGGTTGGTTGTTTTGGGATATAAACCAAATCACGGATTCTGAGCTTGCGAAGCGGGTGGAAAAAGGGATTTCACATGAGCCTGGGGATCAATCGGGAGGGGAGGCGATGCGGACGATTTCGACCATTGAGGAGGTCGTCAGGCAATTCTACAGATCAACCTCGGTGGATGAGATGTTGAAACATGTGAGGCACGCGGAGCGGGTCCGCCCGTTGATGGAGGATTACTATTCCAAAAACCCGATGAAGGCATCATCCGAGGTGGCTCTGACGGTGGATATGAATCCATTGACGATTGAAAAACGGGCGGGATTCTGGGTGGTTCTGATCACCCTTGATTCGGGCCTGGACGGTAAATTGGTGGTGGAAGTCAACACCCCCCGTGATGCGAAGGTGGATTGGGAGACATATGTCTGCTGGCAGCCCATGGAATGGGATCGTTTTGTCAAAGACCGGCCAGAGGGGTATCGCGGCGATTTCCGCGTTTTTGTGGAGCGGGATCAATTTTACAACTATGAGTTTGCGGATAGCGAAAAATACCAAGCCTACAGGATCACAGCCTTGAACAGCCAGGAGGTGATGTTTGGCTACGCACCAAGAAACGGGGAGATTTATCAAGTGATTGATCAATTGCTCACCCGCAATAACAATCAGAAAGTGCCGATGTTGTTGCGGCTGCATTTGAAAGAAGGTCTGAAATCGAAAAGCGGAGTTGTGATCGACGGGATCGTGGCAAAGCAATGGTTGTTGGTGGAATCTCCGGAGGTGAAGAAGTGATGACCCGAGATGAAGAAAAGATCGCGTGGCCGTATGTTTTGAAAATCACCGGCGGAGTCGGATTGTTTTTTCTGATCCAATACGCGGTTGCTTTGGTGCGCCTGAGTGGTGGATCCGGAGCCATGAAGAACAAATTCAGTGCGCTGGCTCAGCACAAATACATGGATTTTCTGGTAATGCAGAATTTGTATGTCCTCCTTGGATATGTGATTCTCGCAATCTTTTTCACCTTGGTTTTATGGCCTTTGGTGGATTTGGTTTTAATCAAAAAGCCGTTACGGAGCGGGTGGGCGGATGTTGTCGCGGGCTTGGGCGGAAGTTTTGTGATTCATGGATTTTTCACGCTGCGACTGGTCAAGACCCGTCCGTATTTCCTGGATGACGCAACGTTCGGTCATTGGTATTTTGAGATTTTGAATATTGTGCCGGAGTCGGCGAAGCCTGCGATTTTCTTTGTGATTTTCACGGTATTGCCCTGGGTGATTTTGGTTTACGTCGCATCCTGGTATTATCGTTATCTGGGAAAAAAAGGACGGATCACGGCTGGTATGGTGGGGCTTTGCCTGGGTGTGTTGCCTTTATGGAAAGGCGTCATGAAGCCGGAATCTCTGGAAGCGGGTCATGAAGCGAAAGATACAAAGCGCCTGAATGTGATCATTATCGGATCGGACTCGCTGCGCGGAGACAGACTGGGATACACGGGATATCGTCCGCGCAGGAATGATGGCGCCGCCGCCGCAGGCGTATCTCCAAATATCGACGGGTTGTCAAAGCGCTCGATCCATATGGCGAACTGCCTGACTCCGATCGCATCGACTCTTGAATCGGGCACAAGTCTCATGAGCTCCCAGTATCCCCACACCCATGGATTCCGGCAGATGTATCCGAGTGAGGAGACCGTCAAAATGGCAAAGGCCGGCATCACGCCGATTACCCGAATTTTACGCAAAGAGGGATATGATACCGCGGCGATCGGCGATTGGTGCGCGGGATATTATGAGTTGATGCCCTTCGGATTCGAGCACATTTCGGTTTCGAGTTTTGATAATTTCAAAATCTACATGAGTCAGGCGGTGGTTTTGGCGCACTTTGTCATTCCGCTCTATTTTGATCATTCCGCCGGTTATGAAATTTTTCCGCAGTTGGGTTCTTTCGCGCAGTTTGTGACGCCGCAAGTGGTCACAAAAAGGGTAACGCAGCGTTTGGATCAGGTGGCGAAAACCGGCGAGCCGTTTTTCTGGCATGTGTTTTATTCCTGCAATCACCTGCCGTATCGGAATCCCGAGCCGTATTCGAGCATGTTTACGGATCCGCATTATGAAGGACCTAACAAAAACGGGGTTGCGTTTGATATCGATGAATTCATCGGCGGAACGGATTTGGAAAACAAGTGGAATGCGCTTCCGGATAAGGAGATCCAGCAGATCCGGGATCTGTATGACGGTTGCACGAGGCAGTTCGATGAGAATGTTGGCGAGATATTGG
>JBIKNX010000185.1:0-5409 GCA_044358435.1 Luteolibacter sp. | reverse complement strand
ATCGAAACCCCGAGACAGAGAATGAATTTTTTCCGCAACACCGATTGATAAAGGAACAGCAATTTGACATCAAACATCGGCCCGAATGTGAGAAACGCGAGCTTCGCGCCCCAGGTGAATTTCGCGAGAGTCGCGGCGATGAATGCGTCCGATGTGCTGCAAAGACTGAGAATGAATGCAAGAGCCATCAATGCCGCGGGCGCGATGAAAATATTTCCGGCGAGTCCATCAAGCCAGATCGCGCCCGGTGCGATGCCGGTGTTGAACAAGGCGGTGATCGCAACTCCGATCGTGAAATACACTCCGACATCAACGAAATCTTTCTGGGCGGAACGCATGGCCGCAACCAGGCGATTGTCTTGTTTGGCAGTTGACTGACCATGACCATGACCATGACCATGATCATGATCATGATCATGATCATGACCGTGATCGTGGCTGTGCTCGTGGCTGTGCTCGTGATGATGCCCGCAGCAACCCGAGCAGGCTTCTTCAGCTTTTGGTGTTACCGCTTCTTTCTCGATTTTTTCGACCAGGCTTTTGCGTAAAATCGAACGTAGCGAAAACCGCGAGATCACCAGGCCCACCGCGACCGCCACCAAATACCCTAACAGAACGCGTCCGCCTGTCATCATCCATGGTGCCTGACCTTGAAACGCCTTCCATGTGCTGAGAGCCGTGATCGGGTTGACGATGGGTGCCGCCAACATGTAGGTGATCGCGTAACTCACCGGCAGACCTTTGCTCACCAGCCGGCGGATGACCGGTACCACCGCACATTCACACACCGGAAAAACCGCGCCCATCAAACCCGCCGCCAATACCGCGAAGTTGCGGTTTTTGGGCAGGAACCGATCCATGGTTCCGGCCGGCAGATAGATGTCGACAAATCCACTGATGATGGTTCCCAAAAGAATGAACGGTGCACCCTCGAAGAGAATGCTCAAAAACGCGTAGGCGAAGTCCTGTTGGGCATCGGAGCTCATTGCGGGTAGCCAAGCCTTCCTTGCGCCAAGATGCAAGGACAGACAAGCATCAGGCCATGATGGCCGCGGCAACTTCATCCGCCGCGGCCTTGCCAACCAGTTTCACAATCAACGCGAGGCCGAACTCGATGGCGGTTCCCGCTCCGCGCGAGGTGATGATATTCGCATCTTCAACCACCCGCGCTTCCCGGGAGTTCGGGAGCTCCGGTCGGGTCGAAAAATGCGCAGTGAAATTTTTCCCCTCCAAAACACCCGCATCATGCAACAACAATGGCGCGGCACAGATCGCCGCGATGATTTTTCCCTCCGCCGCACTGCGCCTGAGCAAATCCAAAAGCTGTGGATTTTTTCGCAATTCCATGACCGCCGGCCCACCAGGAAGAAGTAGCGCATCGAAGTCAAGGGTGCCCGGATCTCCCAGGCGCATATCCGTGCGAACCTGAATGCCGGATCTTCCCACCACATCCGATGAGGAAGCTCCAGCCATCACAACTTCCAAGCCCGCCCTGCGAAGTAAGTCCACCGGAGTGATCGCTTCAATTTCCTCAAAACCGTTTTCCAAAATGCACAGGACCTTTTTCATGATCGTTGGATACAAGAAATACCCGTTGGTATCCAGAAGCTTTCCTGCCCCTTGCCTTGGCGGTTTTCGAATACGCGGCAAATGCTGTCGGTCTCTCCCTTTTTGTCTTTCCAGAGAACCGCCCTGCAGGGCATGTTTCCGGCGCTTGAAAAATGAATTAGTCGGCATTCATTCACCCCGGTTGTTAAAAAAACATGAAACAAAGATCCATGATCCGCAGAACCTTCGCGCATTCATCCATTACGCTGACAGCACTCGGGTGTTTCTGTCTTGCGTTGTCGGTCAGGGCCCAAGACATGTTGCCAAAAGCCCCCGCAATATTTGAGATCGATGGCAGAAAAGCCTATGTTTACGAAGCGCCGCAGCCTGCGGAGGGAAAGCCTTGGCTGTGGTATGCGCCGACCATTGGGAATCTGAATCCGGCCGAGCGCAAGGGCTATTACGAGGCCTGTGCGAAGGCGGGTATCAGTATTGCGGGATTTGATCTGGGTGAAGTGCGCGGTTCGCCAGCGAGCACCGCCAAGTTCACTTTGTTTTATGATGAAATGGTGAAGCGCGGCTACTCGCCGAAACCGATCCTGTTAGGCCAGAGTCGCGGCGGCATCATGACACTCGCATGGGCTTTCAGGAATCCCGACAAAGTGCGCGCTTGGGTCGGTATTTATCCGGTCTGCAATCTCGCGAGTTGGTCGCTGAAAAGCTCGAAGCCGCTGACCCTCGCGGACTTCTCGATGACCGAAACCGAACTCGTTGGCAAGCTCGCCGAGTTCAATCCGATCGACAATTTGCAAGGCTTGCTGGCGAACAAGGTGCCCATGTTCGCAGTGCATGGGGATATCGATCGATTGGTGCCTTACGATCTGAATACCAAGATCCTCAAAGAGCGCTACGAAGCTGGCGGCGGATCGATCCAAGTCAAAATCATTGTTGGCAAAGGCCATCAGGTCGACCCCGGATTCTTTCAGTGCCCGGAGTTGATCGATTTCATCCTCAAACAAGCGAAATAACCGCCACCAGCCGACCCTCCCGGAGTTTATTCACCTGGATTCGCGGCCTTTCCCGCACGGACTCTCGAGAAACAGACCCGGTGGGTTGGAAATTTTGGAATCCGTGCGTCGGAATCCGTGGTTTTCATTTTCAAAAGTCGAACTAGGATCATTGACATGATAAAGCACATTTTGATTTTTACCGCTCTATTGGCGGCCTCCGTTTGCGCAGCCGAGCCCATGCCCTTGTGGTCTGGAAAAGCTCCAGGTGCCACGGGTGAGACTCCGAAAGACATCCCGACCCTGACTCCATATTTGCCGGAAAAAAAAGGCGCTGCCCGGGCGGCCATGGTGATTTGTCCGGGTGGGGGATACGGCGGACTTGCCGATCATGAAGGTTCTCATTATGCGAAGTTTCTCAATGAACAGGGGATTGCGGCGTTCGTTTTGAAATATCGCCTCGGTTCTGCAGGATACCGACATCCCGTGATGCTCAATGATGCTGCCCGCGCGGTTCGCACGGTTCGTGCGCGTGCCGCTGAGTGGGATATCGACCCCGCCAAAATCGGCATCATGGGTTCCTCCGCCGGCGGGCATTTGGCATCGACTTTGCTCACTCATTTTGATGCGGGAAATGCGGATGACGCGGATCCCGTCGAGCGCCAGAGTTCCAGACCGGATCTGGGGGTGCTGTGTTATGCGGTGATCACGATGGGAGAGTTCACGCATCAGGGATCGAAGAAAAACCTGCTTGGAGAAAATCCTTCCGGAGAGCTGGTCGCTCTGCTTTCCAATGAACTGCAAGTGAAGGCAAACACACCTCCGTGTTTCATCTGGCATACCTATGAGGATGGTGGCGTGCCGGTTGAAAACAGCATGTTGTTCGCCAGTGCCCTGAGGAAACAAAAAATCCCTTTTGATTTCCATGTGTATCAAAAAGGTGCCCACGGCATGGGACTCGGCAGTCGTGTTCAGGATCCTGCAAAGCTCCATCCATGGACAAAAGATCTGGTGTTCTGGCTGAAGGCCCAAAGCTGGACGGAATGATCATGCGCATTCGCCTCCCGGTTCTGGTGATGCTTCTCCTGCCAATTTTTCCGGCGGTGGGAGAGAAACACGTTTTCGAACGCGAGTTGATGGCCACGCGCTTCACGATCGTCGCTTATACCCAGGATCGCGAGCTTGTGGAAAAAGCCGCGGAGGCCGCCTTTGCCTTGGCTGAAAAGGTGAACTTCGTCGCATCCGACTACCTGCCGGACAGCGAGCTTGGGCAACTCACCACAAAGCCCGTCAATGTTCCCGTTTCCTTGTCTCCTCTTCTCCATGATCTGTTAGATCATTCCCGCAAGCTGGCGGAGGCGACCCAAGGCGCGTTCGATCCCACGCTCGGTCCGCTGACGAAGCTCTGGCGCGAGACTCGAAAAAACAAGTGTTTACCTGATCCCCAAACACTTCAAACAGCCCGCGCGGCGACCGGCTGGAAACATTTCAGCCTGAATCGGGAAGACCGGAGCATCACCCTTCTTCAGAAAAACATGGCCTTTGATCTGGGTGGAATCGCGAAAGGATATGCGGCGGATCTCATGCTCGAATCGCTCATTGCCGCCGGCATTCCCCAATCCATGGTCACGGCAGGCGGCGATATCCGGCTGGGCGATCCACCGCTGGGCCGGGATGGTTGGAACGTCGCGGTCCAGACCTTTGACCTGAAGAAGCGCGATGAAATTCTGGTTCTTGCCAATGCGGCTGTATCGACTTCAGGGGATCTCCACCAGTCGGTTGAAATCGATGGCTTGAAATATTCCCACGTTCTCGATCCCGGCACAGGAGTCGGACTGACAAAAAGAATTGCGGCTACTGTCATTGCGGACTCGGGAAAACTCAGTGATCCGATCGCTACCGCCGCCTGCGTTTTGGGCGAGGAGAATTCCGGCTTGCTGAAAAAAATTTCCGGAGTCAGGGAAGTGAAAATCCGTACTTTCAAAGAACCTCTCTCCGGTCAAGGGTTCGGGGTTCCAGTCAAAGGATCACAAAATGAAAAGTAGCCGCAGAAATTTCCTCCAATCGTCCCTATACGGTACCGCGGGCCTGGGTCTGGGCATCGCCTCCACATCGGAAGTCCATGCCGCTGTCCCAACGGATGCCTCCGAATCTGAAATCACACATGAGGTCGATGTGCTGGTCGTTGGTGGCGGCACCGCAGGCACCATTGCTGCGATCCAAGCCGGACGCGCCGGCGCAAAAACTTTGTTGGTGGAATGTGGTTCACAACTGGGAGGTGCGATGACGACCGGCGGTGTGGCGTTTCCCGGATTGTTTGATGCGTGGGGTAAGCAAATCATCGCGGGAATCGGCTGGGAGCTGGTCAAGGAGAGCGTGGAGCTGGATCAGGGAAAAATACCGGATTTTTCAAAAGTTCCCGTTACCACCGACATCCACACCTCTGAACAAGCGGAAATCGCTGCGGAACACATCGATCTCCGGTAAATCCTCGCTTTTCTCTGCAGCCAAACCGATCTCCTTGAAGCCGCCGCAAAACACCGGCCGCGTGGTGAACGTGAAAAAGGGCCAATTCCTCGCACCGTGGGTCTGCGTGAACATCGCCGATAAAATGCGTGCGTTTGGTTGAGATCGCTTCCTTATCACCAAGCGCGGTACGACATTTGGTTACAACAATTTGGTGGTCGATATGCGCTCGCTTTACATCATGCGCAAAGAAGGCATTCTGGGAGTAAGCGCCCAACAGAACCCCTCTATTCAAGGATAGCATAGATGCCATAGATTTGGATTCTATGACATCTATACAAGAGACAATATCAGGCACGTTAGTGAAGAGCGATCGCGTAGGGCGCAC
>JBIKNX010000028.1:0-17934 GCA_044358435.1 Luteolibacter sp. | reverse complement strand
ATTCTAAATCATTTTCTAACTCACCTTTTGGGTGAAGAGAAATCGGCGACTTTGAGGTATCCATTCCCCGTAGTTACAATACTTAGCCCGTGATGACCAGATTTCCATTTTCCTCTTTAGGATCATGGTACGGCATAGTGGCAGCATGAGATACGGGTTTGTCGTTTTTTATCTGCTGGGGATGATAAATTTGTCGGCCTTCGAGCTACCTGAGAAATCAACCCAGTGTGTGGTGGGGATTTCGGAGGGTTGGGATAGTTCGCATGTGACTCTGACTTATCACGAGAAGACCGGTGGACAATGGAAGCAGGTGGGTGAGTCATGGAAGGGCCGCCTTGGCAGCAAAGGTCTGGTATGGGGAAGGGGGCTCCATTCGAATCCATCAGGAGCGGTTCTGAAAAAAGAAGCGGATGGGCGCTCTCCGGCCGGGGTTTTCAATCTCGGCGGTGTTTGGGGGGTTCATGACAAGGTCAAAAAGCATCCGAAAACCTTTTATCATCGGGTGACCACACGGGATCTGTGGGTCGAGGATCCCCATTCGAAATTTTACAATCAGTTCCTAAGTCTGGATCGAGAACCCAAAACAGAATGGGAAAAAGAGGCGCGGATGGTGCAGGATGATCACGCGCATTCCCTCAAAATGTTCATTGGCCACAATGCTTATCCGAACACGGTGGCGGATGGCGGATCGTCGATTTTCTTCCATATTTGGCGGCGCGAGGGCGCTGCGGCATCGGCCGGCTGCACCACGATGCCGGAAAACAAACTGCGCGAATTGATCGCAACAGTTGACCCGGGGCGGCGTCCGCTCTACGTCCTGTTGCCGCGCGAGGAATACGAGAAATTCAAATCCACCTGGAAACTGCCATGAGTTCGACAGCCACTTCATTACCTGATTCAAAAGGCCACTTCGGCCAGTTCGGCGGGATGTTTGTCCCGGAAACCTTGATGACTCCGCTCCAGGATTTGGCGAAGGCGTATGAGGAGGCGAGAGCTGATCCGGCTTTCCAGTTGGAACTGGATGATTTGTTGAAAAATTATGTGGGTCGGCCGACGCCGTTGTATTTCGCCGAGCGTTGGACAGAAAGGTTGGGTGGTGCGAAGATTTATCTCAAGCGCGAGGATCTCCTGCATACGGGAGCCCATAAGATCAACAACGCGCTCGGGCAGATTTTGTTGGCCAAGCGGCTTGGAAAAACCCGCATCATCGCGGAGACCGGAGCGGGTCAGCACGGAGTGGCGACTGCAACCGTCTGCGCGCGTTTTGGCATGGAATGCGTGGTTTACATGGGCAAGGTGGATATGGAGCGGCAAGCGCTCAATGTGGCCCGGATGCGTCTGATGGGCGCAGAAGTCCGTGCGGTCACAGCCGGACAAGCCACCCTGAAGGAGGCGGTCAATGAAGCGATGCGCGATTGGGTAAGCTCGGTTGAAAATACCCACTACATCATTGGCTCCGCTCTGGGTTCACATCCGTTTCCGATGATCGTCCGTGATTTTCATCGCGTGATCGGGGTTGAGGCCCGTGAGCAAATCTTGGAGCGCGAAGGCCGCTTGCCGGATCTGTTGGTTGCCTGCGTGGGTGGCGGGTCGAATGCGATTGGTTTGTTCCATCCGTTTTTGGGTGATGAGCATGTGCGGATGGTCGGCGTTGAGGCCGGTGGCGACGGAATCATTCCTGAGCGCCACGCCGCGCGTTTCCAAGGTGGCAAACTCGGCGTTCTGCAAGGTACGAAGACATGGTTGTTGGCGAATGATGATGGTCAGATCGAACTGACCCATTCGGTTTCCGCGGGCTTGGATTATGCCGCGATCGGACCGGAGCATGCGTTTCTTCAATCCGAGGGTCGGGTCGAATACACCTACGCAACGGACGATGAAGCGCTCGCGGCTTTCAAGGAACTCGCGCATTGCGAGGGAATCATCCCGGCTCTGGAGAGCGCGCATGCGGTGGCTTACATTTCAAAAGTCGCGGGATCCTTGCCGAAGTCCGACCTCGTCATCATCAATCTTTCAGGTCGTGGTGACAAGGACGTCGAGCAGGCCGCGAAGTATCTGCTGGGAAATTCGCCGGAATAAATACACTTTCGAGCGCTCTAAAAAGGCAAGGAACACCATGAAAAAATCAATTTTCTTCACCTCCATCTTCTCCGCGATGTTGATTGCGACCGGCTGCAGCCAGGAAAAAACGGATCGCGCCAATCAGGTAAAAGCCCAGCAAAACAAACCGGTTGAGGTTCCGTTGGAAAACGGCATGGCGCGTGCGTATTTCGCGAGCGGTTGTTTTTGGTGTGTGGAAGCGAGTTATGAAAGTGTCAAGGGGGTGAAGGAAGCGATTTCCGGGTATTCCGGCGGACATACGGAAAATCCGACCTATGAATCCACATCGACTGGGACCACGGGACACGCTGAGGCAATCGAAGTGATCTATGATCCCAAAGTTGTGAGCTTCGCAACTTTGGTGGATGTTTACTTCGCTTCCCAGGATGTGACCCAAGTCAACGGTCAGGGCGCGGACAGGGGATCTCAATACCGTTCGATCCTTTTCTATCAGAATGAGGAACAGAAAAAGATCATCGAGGAGAAAACCGCAGCGATGAATAAGAAGATCGCGCCCAAAGAAGTTGCCGCCGAGATATATCCGTTTCAGAAATTCTGGGTCGCGGAGGCTTATCATCAGGATTTCGAAAAGAACAATCCGAATAATCCCTATGTCCAGAGAGTTTCCATCCCGCGCCTGGAGAGATTTCAGAAGAAGTTGCCGGAAGTTTTGAAGTAATGAATAGGGATATTGGGTGAATGGATATTGGATATTAAGATATTAGGTATTGCTGCACGAAATCCCTCCCTAATTTCCCAATTTCCAATCTCTTAATGCCTTTTTCCAAAATCAGTATTGGACGCTGAGGCATTAGGACGGCAAGTTTCAAGCACATGCCAGATCCGATCTATGTGAAAGAAGCATTCGCGCGCATCGCCGATCGCTATGTCATGACCAACCATGTCCTTTCCCTGGGTGTGGATGTTTGGTGGCGGCGGGTGGTGACGAAGCGGATCAAATCACTCAATCCGGCGAAAGTTCTGGATGTGGCAAGCGGCACCGGGGATCTCGCCCTGAGTATCCAGGATGCGTTGCCGAATGCCACGGTCATCGCCACGGACTTTTGTGCGGAAATGCTCGGGCATGCGTCGAATCGGGGGGTTCGTCAGACTTTGGTGGCGGATGCGCTGGCGCTGCCGTTTCCGGATGGTGAATTCGATGTCGTCACAGTCGCCTTCGGGCTCCGCAACATGGCGGATTACGTGCTCGCCCTTAAAGAGATGCGTCGCGTGCTCAAGCCAGGCGGAACCTTGTTCATTCTTGATTTTTCCTTACCTCAAGGCGTGATGTGTGCGCCATACCGCTTGTATTTGCACCATGTCTTGCCGAAGTTGGCCGGATTTTTGACCAAGCAAAAGGATGCCTATGAGTATCTCGCCGGCTCAATCGAACAATTCCCATCGGGTGAAGCCATGATTTCCCTGTTGAATCAATCCGGATACGGCAACTCGACCGCGATTCCGATGACTTTCGGGGTGGTCAGCGTCTATGAAGCGGTGAGGAAGGACTGATCCCTGCGGTGTCCGAATAAATTTCGGCCTAGGCTGATTTTTGGGTTGTCAAAAGACAGCGGGGAATCCTTACTCGCGCCCCGCCCGTAAGGGTATTGTGTGGCCCGATAGCTCAGTTGGTAGAGCAGCGGATTGAAAATCCGCGTGTCCCTGGTTCGAATCCGGGTCGGGCCACCATTTTTTACCCCGTTTGAGGGGGGCTACAGGAGTCGGGGGGTCTACACCAAAGTTTGGGGGATGAGGTATTTTTTGGTTTGTAGTTAGGGTTGGGTGTTTGGCTTTTTTATTTCACGTTTCATCCATATCTCAGCACTTCATCGATTTCCGCACCCAGAAGAATGAGGAAGGCGGTGAGGTAAAGCCAGAGCATGAGAATCACAATCGCACCCAGCGAGCTGTAGGTGCTCAGGTAGAATTGGAAGTTCGCGACGTAGTAGGAAAACAGCGCTGAGGCGCCCAGCCAGATCAGGGTCACCACAATCGCCCCAGGGCTGATCCATTTTCGAGTCGGTTCAGGGTTTGTCGGTCCGAAGCGATAAATCAAGGCGAGCATCAACATGATGATGGCAAGGAGAAACGGCCAACGCAGCAGTGCGAGAAATTTCAGGGCGATTTCATCTCCGGGGAGCATGTGAACGAACACCGGAATGATGGCGATCAGGAAAACCGCCAATGAGACAACGACAAGAAGCAAGAGGGTCAGAACGAGCGATGCAATCTGCAGGCTGAGAAACTTTCGTTTTTCGGATTGGTGAAAGACGATGTTCAGCCCTTGGATCAGGCCTCTCATCGCGTAAGATCCTGCCCAGATGGCGAAGAGAAGCCCGAGGATGGTTCCCAGACCGGCGGTTTTGTCATCCCCTGCGATCATCCGAACCTGGGATAGCAAGAGTTGGTGAACTTCGTGTGGGAGAATACCTGATTCATCCAGCAACTGGCGCTCAATTTCTATCGGATCCGAAAGCCAGCCATAAACCGAGAACAGGGCGGCAAGCCCCGGAAAGACTCCGAGCATCAGAAAAAACGCCACCCCGGCGGCTGCGATGGAAAGGTGATCACGATCGATCGCTTTTGCCAATCTCCGGAGAAAATCGAGCCAGCGCCGCCATTTCGGAGGCCCGAGCGTGGCGGCGGATTTTATCCGCCATGCCAATTTATCATTCTTCGGTTTCATTACAAATTCGGCATGGCGGATGCAATCCGCCGCCACGATTACCTGAAGTCCAGTTCGTTGATCGATTTGAGCAGTTTCAAAATTGCCTCATGTGCCGCGTCCACTTCGTTCGCTTTCAGGGTGCGATCTGCGGCGCGGTAGGTGAAGCGGTAAGCGATGGATTTTCGATCCGTATGAATCCGCTGGCCGGATGGATCGGTGAAGAGGTCAAAGCATTCGTATGAGACGAGCAGCGGCTCTTTCGCTTTGCCCAGAACCGCTTCGATTTCTGCGTTCGGGGTGGCGAGAGGAAGCTCCATCGCCGCATCGCGGGTAGAGCCGGGGAACTGCGGCAGATCCTCGACCTGTGATTTGTTGGAAATGAGTTTGCGGATTTTGCCGAGATCAAGTTCCGCAACAAAGACGGATGAAATGAAATCCAGATCCCGCTCTCGCCGGGGAGAGAGGCGTGCGAAGACACCTATCGTTTGATCGCCTGCTTTGATTTCCGCACCGAGGGCGAAGGGCTCGCGGTCTTTCGGCTTGAGGGAAATCGCCTGACCGGGAAGAAGGGCGGAGAGAACGGCTTTCGCATCGTAAAGATCCGCCGCGCGGTCTTTTGCGGCCCATGAGGACGGTTGGGAGTTTCCGCTGATCAGGATGGCGAGGCTGTCGCTTTCCTGATCGGTGGCTTTGCCGCCTCCCGCGTTGCGGAAGACCCGCCCCATCTCAAACAAGCGGATCGATTTCGCTTGTTGGCGGGTATTGCGTTCGGCGCTGGCAACGAGGCCCGGAATGATGGACGGGCGCATGATGGCGTGATCTTCGCTGAGCGGGGATTTCACTCGGATAAGATCGCCTTCTTGCAGCGGGCGCAGTGGCAAGATGTCGGGCAGCTGGTTTTCTGAAATGAGTTTGACCGTTTGACACTCGTAGAGGCCAAGTGCGGCCAGACGACGACGCAGAATCATATCCGCATCATAAGCGGCATCGACATCAGTGGTTGGAACGAGTGTGGCGCGGAAACGGGATGGCACGTTCGCGAGGCCGTGGACGCGGGTGATTTCCTCCGCAAGATCGATGTGACGGGTGAGATCCTGGCGGAACGATGGGATCTGCCATTTGCCGTCGGCTTGTTTCGCCAGGCCAAGCCGGGTGAGGATTTCCTCTGCGGCTTCGGTGGAAATGGAATTGCCGAGCAGGTGGTGAAGTCGATCGAGATCGAGGGAGACGGAGGATGGAGGGAGCGGGGGAGTTCCTGCGGTTTGGGTGGATGAAGGAGAAGCGCCGATGAGTTCAATGGCAAGCGCGGCGGCGGGGATGACACCTTGGGGGTCGACCCCACGTTCATAACGATAGGAGGAATCCGAGGAAAGGGCGGTGCGGCGCGAGGTGCGGCGGATGCCGGATGGCGAAAAGTAGGCGGATTCGAGAATGATGGACGTGGTGGATTCGGTGACGCCGCTATCGAGTCCTCCCATCACGCCGGCGAGGGCGAGGGCAGTGCCGGATTCATCGGAGATGACGAGGTCGTCGCTTGTCAGAATGTGCTCCGATTCGTCGAGGGCTTTGAAGCGCTCTCCGTCTTTTGCCTGACGGATGACCAGGGCGCCGACAACTTTCGAGGCATCGAAGGCATGAAGGGGTTGTCCGGTTTCGTGGAGAACGTAGTTGGTGATGTCGACGATGTGGTTGATCGGGCGCAGACCGATGGAGGTAAGGCGTTGTTTCAGCCAATCGGGACTTTCGGCGACGGTGATATGGTCGATACGGGTTGCTGCATAGAACGGGCAGGCAGCGGTGGCTTCGAGTTTGATGAAATTCGCAGAAGCATCCGTGGTTTTGATCTGAGGTTTCGCCGGTGATATAAGAGGAGTTTCGAGTAAGGTCGCAAGCTCACGCGCCATGCCGGCGTGGGAGAGTAGATCAGGACGGTTCGGAGTAACTTCGAGTTCTAGCAGCGTATCAGAATCGAAAAGGTTTTTGACCGGAACGCCGATGGGTGAGTCTTCGGGTAAAATAAGCAAGCCGTCCTCACCTTTCGGGAGGCCGATTTCCTCGGCTGCTGCCAGCATGCCTTTGGACTCCACCCCGCGCATCTTGGTTTCACCGATGGTGAAGCCTGCGGCAAGTTGGGCACCGGGAAGGCAGCAAGGAACCTTGTCACCGACTTTGTAATTTTTCGCTCCGCAAACGATTTGACGAAATTGTCCTTCACCGGCATCGACTTGAGTGACTTTAAGTTTGTCCGCATCCGGGTGCTGCACCGCCTCTTTGATTTGTGCGACCACGATTTTATCCGAGGCGATGCCTTTGGTGACAATGCCCTCGACCTCCACGCCAGCGAAGGTGAAGAGATCGGAAATTTCCGAGATGGATTTTCCGGAAAGGTCAAGGTGAGTGGAGAGCCAGTTAAGTGAGATATTCATGATTGAGAAGATTTTAACCGCAGAGGCGCAGAGGTCGGAGAGGGACGCGGAGTTGTGGTTAGTTAATTTTTAAAAATGATAAACTTTTTCATCGTCGTGGCTCAGCGATTCTTTGCGACCTCTGCGCCTCTGCGGTGAAATTTTTAGTTATGCGAATTGCTTGAGGAAGCGTGTGTCGTTTTCGATGAGGAGACGGATGTCTTTGATGCCCCAGCGGATCATGGCGAGGCGGTCGAGACCCATGCCGAAGGCGAAGCCGGTGATTTTTTCAGGGTCAAGGGCGTTGTCTTTGCGGGTGTCGTTGATGGATTTGAAAACGGCGGGGTCGACCATGCCGCATCCGGCGACCTCTATCCAACGCGGGGCCTGGCCTTTGACCTGGAGTTTCACATCGATCTCGAATGACGGCTCAGTGAAAGGGAAGAAGTGCGGGCGGAAGCGGACTTCGGTGGAGGTTCCGAACATTTCGCGGAAGAAATATTCGAGGGTTCCCTTGAGGTCGGGGAGGGTGACATCGGTATCGACGAAGAGACCTTCGAGTTGGTTGAAGACCGAGAGGTGAGTGGCATCGATTTCGTCGCGGCGATAGGCTGAGCCGGGAGCGATGATGCGGATGGGAGGGGTGGAGGTTTCCATCGTACGGATCTGGACGCTGGAGGTGTGGGTGCGGAGAAGTTTGCCGGAGTTGAAATAGAACGTGTCTTTTTCGTTGCGCGCAGGATGATCGGCGGGGGTGTTGAGGGCATCGAAGCAATGGTATTCGTCTTCGATTTCCGGGCCTTCGGCGAGGGCGAAGCCCATACGGCGGAGAATTTGGATCGCTTCGTCGCGGATCAGGGTGAGGGGATGGAGACCGCCTGTGGAAAGGGAGCGGGCGGGAAGAGTGAGATCGATACCCGAGAGAGCTGCGCGGTCGGCGATTTCCTGGATGGCGGCTTGTTTGATTTCCAGCGCCGTAGTGATTGCGGTACGAGCGTTGTTGAGTGATTGACCGAAGGCAGCCTTTTCCTCGTTGGGGACATCTTTGATCAAAGCGCCTGCGAGGGTGAGGGTGCCCTTTTTACCGAGAGCGGCGACACGGGCATCATCGAGCGAGCGCGCATCGTTGGCGGCGGCGATCAGTTCGAGGGCGGAAGATTGGATATTGGCGATTTGCTCGTTCATGGGCGCGCAAGGGGATAGCGGAGAGGAGGCTTCGGGGCAAGAGTTTGCTTAAGGGGGAATTGACCCAGATCAGCCAGAATATCAGGATGTGGGCATGGACGAACTGGGGTTTATAAATGTTTTTAAGGGAAAATTGAAATTTTGGGCTATCCATTGCGCCATTAGTGCATTCCCCAGTTATCTGATTGTGATGGTTTGGCTTAAGCAGGCCGCAAATCCAACAGCTCATTTCGCGATGCTGGCTGCGATCGCGACATTTGTGATCGGCTACTCGGTATTAACCTCTTTGCCAGGGCCGCTAACCCGAAAGGACAGTTTGCTATCCAGGGCTTTAAGAGTTGGCCTTATTTTAAGAATGACATGTTCCATCATTACGACTCTGGTGGTGCCTACGGGAATATTTTTGTTTTACACTCCGGATTTTTGGTGCGGTAACCTCGCATCGATAGCTGTGGCCAATTTTTTTGAATTGTTTGGACACGAAGCTTACATCGCTGGGTTCATGGGTAGGGGTGGGTCAGTAGAGCAAGTGAAGATCGCGTTCATGGAATTCTATCTCGTCACTCTATTGGAGGGATTGATCCTTTCGTTGATGCTGTTTATTTTTTCCGTAATGGCAGTCGTTATTTTGCAGATGCGTGATCGGAAGAAAATGTTCCTCAGGGAAACACGAGTTCAATAAGGGGCATGGCGGATGAAATCCGCCGCCACGACTACAGCGTCACCTCGGTGCCGATGCCGCCATCGGTGAAGATTTCCAATAAAAGCGCGTGAGGAAGTCTGCCATCGACAAAGTGCACCTTGCGGACGCCGGCTTTGAGAGCGTCGATAGCTGAATGGATTTTGGGAATCATGCCACCGGAGATCGTGCCGTCTGCGATGAGGGCGTTTGCGGTTTCGACGTTGATGGATTGGATCAGCGAGGAAGGATCTTTGGGATCCAGGAGTAAGCCTGGGACGTCTGAGAGATAAACGAGTTTTGAAACACGCAAATCTTTCGCAAGGGCTGCGGCGGCAAGGTCGGCATTGATGTTGAGCGCCTTGCCCGTGGCGATTTCGGAAGCCAGAGGCGAAATAACAGGAACGATTCCGGCTTTGTGGGCGGTGTCCATGTTATCGAGTTGGCAGCCGATCACTTCGCCAACGCGGCCGAGGTCGACAGGTTTGCCGTCTTTGTCGTAAGATTTAATTTTTTCGCCGAGGAAGATATCGGTTCCGGGAATGCCGATGGCTTTGCCGCCGAAGTCCCGAATCATGCGCACTAGGCTGGGATTGATTTCGTTAGAAAGGACGCGCGAAACGATATCGATGGCTTCGTCGCTGGTGTAGCGGAGGCCATTGATGAATTTCGCTTCGATGCCGGATTGTTCCATCGCAGCGGAGATTGCTTTTCCTCCGCCGTGAACGACGACGGGATTGATGCCTGCGACTTCTAGAAACGTGATGTCGCGCATGACATTGGCGACAAGTTCGGGATCTTCCATTGCGGAGCCGCCCATTTTGATGAGAATGGTTTTTGAGCGAAAGGCCTGGAGGTAGGGCAGGGCTTCGATCAGAGCGTCGGCTTTTTCGGCGGGATTCATGGCTGGAGACAGAAGACTATGAGACAAAAGACACAAGAATAGAATGTATTTCACCATGGAAGCCGGAAGCTTCCGCGGCGGTATTGATTGGTTTTCCGACGGGTAAAATAGATGGAGACGCAGAGTGTTGCCAGAGCGGGCAGAGTGGGTATCCATGTCGCGGTCAGATGCACGATTGGAAAATGAAGCAGGACCCATACAAAGGTGAGGGCAATCAGTGGTCGGCGGCCTTCGCTGCCGGGGTAGAGGTTCTGGATGCCGAAAATCAGGCTCAGCAGCGCGGCGATAAAGAGGAGTTCGATGTCTTTGGTGAGGTAGCCATAATACTGGATCGAAAATCCATCGGAAGGATTTGAAAGCAGAGTGATGGCTTGGATGAGCGAGTTGGAAAATTCCGTGGATGGGAGGTCCTGTGCGGAATGGGTGTTGCGGATAACGACTGACTGAAAACCATGCTCGGGGAATGTTTTTTCTGTCGCATCAAGCAGGTTTTCGGCGGGATAAGTTTTGGTTTTGATGCTTTTGAACCCAGCCGGGAAATGGCTCAGACGCCCATAGGAGTCGATGGGAATGTAGTATGAGTTTTTACCCAGATGGATGTGACGACCGAGATGGACCTGAATTGAGGCCGGGGAGATCTTCAAGTGATTGAGTGCGGCGAGAAGGTGAAAAGAGAGAACCATGCGATCATCCCAGATAGCGATGAGGGGAAGCGAATTCCGGTCGGGTTCGGATTCGAGGGTGGTGAAGCCGGCGAGTGATTTTTCGTTTCCAAGAAGGACTCCCGGAATGGGAATCCGGTTCACCACGGGAACGAGGGCCTTGTTTCCGTGGACTTGGGAAAGAGAGATGGAACCCCGGCGAAACGCCGCAGGAAGCGGCGATGGAACGGAGCCTCTGGATAACGGGGCTGTGGTGACCAAATTTGGAATGGCATCAAGCTGCTGGTCCAAGGCGGCGAGAGGAATTGTTTCCGGATCAGTCCAAGTGAGAGGGATGCCGATGGATACGGAGTTTTGGCGGAGCCTCGTGAGATTTTTGAGAATGATTGCGAAATCCACCGGTGAGGGAGGGGATTGCTGGAAAATCCCATTCGGATCATCGGTGATCGTGATATCAAGCGGCTGACTGATTTTTTTAAAATCGGGCGCTTTGGATGTTTTGTTGGCGTAGGGCTTTTCGGCTGAACCATCTCCGTCGATCACCGACTCTGAACCTGTGAAAGGGACCGTTGTGACAAGGAAGGCGTATCGTTCGACCTTGCTTCCAGGGATCCACCAGCACGCGGCGAGTCCCGCAATCGATGAGCAAATGATGCTGGCGTAACGGCGGGGAATCATGGGGTGGGATGGGGACGGCTTGGATTTGCGTCATGAAAGCGCCTTCAGAACGCTTTGGGTGACTTCGTCGGCGCTGCAACTGGCATCGATGACTTTGACGAATGGTTCGTCTTTCAGAGAGAGGAAAATTTCCCGGCAGCGGGCGAGGTTGGTGCGTTGTTCGAACTCGTTTGCTGTATCGCCACGGGTGCCGATACGGGTGTGCGCGGTATCCACGTCGAGGTCGAGGATGAGCAGCAGATCGGGGATGGGGGCGAAGGCCTCGTTGTCCTTGCGGATCTGAGCGGGATCGAAGCCGCGTGCGCCCTGATAGGCCATATTTGAGAAATAGTAGCGGTCCAGAATGACGACGTGGCCGGCGGCGAGAGCCGGTTTGATCAGCTCATCCACGTGTTGCTTGCGATCATTCAGAAAGGCCTGGAGTTCATCTTCGGGAGAGAGTCTACCGGTTTCAGCGGACTTTCGGAGCAGAGTTCCCCATGGTCCGTCGGTGGGTTCGCGCGAGAGGGTGACCGTTTTTCCCTGAGCTCTGAAATATTCGGCGAGGCGTTTTGATTGGGTGGATTTCCCGGTGCCGTCGATGCCTTCGAGGACGATGAACATGTTAAAGGGTGATGGGTGATGGGTGATTGGAAAATTAGCTCAGATAACGATTTTTCAGATGCGCGAGGTAGTCACGGGTTTCAGGTGGGCGACCGGTGGCGATTTTCATGAGATCTACGGGATCATGAGTTGCGCCGTGATGGTGGATGTTTTCGCGCAACCATGCGAGCAAAGGTGTGTAGTCGGCCCCTTCGGTTGCGGCTTTAATTTTCGGATCGGAAACAGCGGCTTGGAAAAGCTGTGCCGCGTTGATGTTGCCGAGAGTGTAAGTCGGGAAGTAACCGATCCCGCCCATCGACCAATGGATATCCTGAAGGCAGCCGTGGGCGTCGTCTTTGGGCCTGAAGCCGAAGGATGTTTCGAACAAAGCGTTCCAAGTCGCCGGGACATCTTTGATGGAAATTTCCTTTTTGAGCAGCATGCGTTCGATTTGGAAACGCAGGATGATGTGGAGATCGTAAGTCGCCTCATCCGCTTCAACGCGGATTTCCGAGAGTTCCGCGCGATTTATGTAATGAAGGAATTTTTCGAGAGGAAAGTCTTCGAGTTGGGGGAAGTATCCTATGGCGATGGGATAGAATTTATTCCAAAACGCGGTGGAGCGACCGATCTGATTTTCCCAGAGACGGGATTGGGATTCGTGGATGCCCAGTGAGACAGCAGAGCCGGAAGGCAGGCCGAAGTCGTCGCTTGGCAGTCCTTGTTCGTAGAGGCCGTGGCCGACTTCGTGCATGATGCCGAAGAGGGATGAGGTGAAATCGTTGAGGTCGTAGCGGGTGGTGATCCGGATGTCCCGCGGACCGAGGGTGGTGCAGAACGGGTGGGTGGTCGTGTCGATGCGCCCGGAGTGGAAATCAAAACCCATCTCCGCGGCTACGGCCGCATTGAAATCCTGTTGGGCATGAAGCGGATAGATTCCTTCCGGCAAGGACGGGTTCAAGGATTTGGATTTCTCAACCGCGGCGGCTGAGATGGGAGCGAGGTGATCCCGCAAGGTATCAAAGAGCTTTGCGATTTCCTGAGCGGAAGTATGTCTCTCATAGCCTTCAAGCAGCGCGCTGTAAGGCTCGTCCGGAAAGCCCCAGAGATCGGCTTTTTGGAGGGCGATATCGACGAGGTTCTGGAGGTGCGGTGCGAAAATCGAAAAGTCGGATTGGCTGCGCGCTTCGATCCATGCGTGATGGGCGGCGGACTCGACACATGACTCGCGAGCGACAAGTTCGGTGGTGATTTTACCAGCACGGTCGGATTTGCGACGTAGTTCGCGAAGGTTGGCGGAGTGGGTCGGGTCGGTTCCCGGATTTTCAGCTTCCGCTTTCGCGAGGGCGGCGAGGTAGGATTCGGAGGTCGAAAGCTCGTGGGCGTGAGCGGCGAGGTAGGAAAGTTGTTTGGCGCGGTATTCGGCGGATTTCGATGGAAGATAAGTTTCCTGATCCCAAGAAAGTACCGAGCTGATTTGCTCGATGAGGGCGATCTGGCGGACTTGATCGAAGAGGTTCATGCAGGAAGTTTGAACGAAGCGGGGGAAAGGTCGAAGTTTTTTGATAAAGAAAAAGCCGGGCAGTCCCGATGGATCGGGGTGCCCGGCTTGGGAATTCATGGAAAAGGCGGCAAAATGCAGCCCCTCCTTGTTTACATCATGCCGCCCATGCCGCCGTGGTCATGACCGTGACCGGCATCAGCTTCCGCCTTTTCAGGAAGATCGGTGATGAGGGCTTCGGTGGTGAGAAGCAGACCGGAGATGGAGGCTGCGTTCTGGAGGGCGGAGCGGGTGACTTTGGTCGGATCCACAACACCGGATTTGATGAGGTCTTCGAATTTGTCAGTCGCGACGTTGTAGCCTTCGCCACCTTTGCCGTTTTTGACTTTTTCGACCACCAATGCGCCTTCGCGTCCTGCGTTGGCAACGAGCTGGCGAAGCGGAGCTTCGACGGCGCGTGCAACGATGCCGGCGCCAGTGGCTTCATCGCCTGTGAGGCCGAGATCACCGAGAGCGGCTTGAGCACGGATAAGAGCCGTACCACCGCCGGGAACGATGCCTTCTTCAACCGCTGCGCGAGTGGCGTGGAGGGCGTCCTCGACGCGCATTTTTTTCTCTTTCATCTCGGTTTCGGTAGCAGCACCGACGTTGATGACCGCGACTCCGCCTGCGAGTTTCGCAAGACGCTCTTGGAGTTTCTCACGATCATAGTCACTAGTGGTTTCTTCGATCTGCCGACGAATTTGGTTAACGCGGCCACTGATGGCATCCGAGGAGCCGCCGCCTTCAACGATGACGGTGGATTCCTTGCTGATCGTGAGGCGCTTGGCTTGACCGAGATCGCTGATTTCAACGGATTCGAGTTTGATGCCGAGGTCTTCGGTGATCACGCGACCGCCGGTGAGGACGGCGATGTCTTCGAGCATCGCTTTGCGGCGATCGCCGAAACCGGGAGCTTTGACAGCGGCGATATTGAGGATACCGCGGAGCTTGTTGACCACGAGGGTGGCAAGGGCTTCACCTTCCACGTCTTCAGCGATGATGACGAGGGGTTTGCCGGATTTCGCCACTTTCTCAAGGAGAGGAAGCATGTCTTTGAGCGAGCTGATTTTTTTCTCGTGGATGAGAATCAATGCGTTTTCGAAAGAAGCTTCCATCGACTCCGGATCGGTTACGAAGTACGGGCTGAGATAGCCTTTGTCGAACTGCATGCCCTCAACAACGTCGAGGTTGGTTTCGATGCCTTTGGCTTCTTCAACCGTGATGGTTCCGTCTTTGCCGACTTTGTCCATGGCTTCAGCGATGATGCCGCCGATTTCGCTGTCCCAGTTGGCGGAGACGGTGGCGACTTGGGCGATTTCTTTCGTGTCCGAAACCTTTTTGGAGATTTTCTTGAGCTCGGCAACAAGAGCCTCGGTGGCTTTCATGATGCCGCGCTGAAGGGAGATCGGGTTCGCACCGGCGGTGACGTTGCGGAGACCTTCCTTATAGATGGCCTCGGCAAGAACCGTTGCGGTGGTTGTTCCGTCCCCTGCGATGTCGGAGGTCTTGGAGGAAACCTCGCGGATGAGTTGGGCGCCCATGTTTTCGTAAGGGCAATCGAGTTCGATTTCCTTTGCGACCGACACACCGTCTTTGGTGATGGTGGGTGAGCCGAATTTTTTATCGAGGATGACGTTGCGACCGGAAGGTCCGAGCGTTGCTTTGACGGCACGTGCGAGTTTTTCAACACCGCGCAGGAGTGCTTGGCGTGCTGCTTCGTCGAATAGGAGTTGTTTGGCCATAATTTCTTAGATTTTAGATTGTAGATTGAGAATAGGTGATGGGATTAGCTGACGATTCCCAGGATGTCGGATTCGGAGATGATGAGGACTTCCTGGCCGTCGAGTTTGACTTCTGTTCCGCCGTATTTGGAGATCAGGACCTTGTCGCCGACTTTCACGGAGAACTCGATGGTTTTGCCATCGTCATCTTTGCCGCCGGTGCCGAGGCTGATGACTTCAGCTTCCTGAGGTTTTTCCTTAGCGGTATCAGGAAGGACGATTCCGCCAGCGCTGACGGCATCGGCTTCGAGGCGTTTGACGAGGACACGTTGTCCGAGTGGTTTGATGTTAGCCATATGTGTTATGTGGTTTATTGGTTGCTGTTTGGTTTGAGAAGCCACTATCCGAATTTTCGGGAGTGGAAATTTTTTGTTAGTGTGGCGGCGGATTGTATCCGCCATGCCTGTGTTTTTGATTTAGTTGGTTTGGCTGGGCGGATAAAATCCGCCGCCACAATTTTATCAATCCACGACTTCGGCATCGACGACTTTGCCTTTGGCTTTTTTCGGTTCCGAGGATTCGGATGCTTCGGCGGGTTCGACTTCCGGGTTGCCGCCCATGGATGCGCCGGCCTGTTGAGCGGCGGCAGCAAGGGCTTGGAGCTGGCTTTCGAGGTCGGAGGCTGCGGCGTTGATTTGATCGACGTCGTCGCTGGTGATCGCGGTACGAACCGCTTTCACTTTTTCTTCGAGAGAGGATTTGAGCTCGGCCGGGGCGTTTTCGCCAAGTTCCTCGAGTTGTTTTTCGACAGAAAAAGCGATGTTCTCGGCCTTGTTGACAGCGTCAACTTTTTCCACGCGTTTGCGGTCTTCCTCGGCGTGTGCCTCCGCATCGTTTTTGGCTTTTTCAATCTCCTCTTTCGAGAGCCCGGAGGATCCCTGAATGGAGATTTTTTGTTCCTTGCCGGATTGTTTGTCCTTGGCGGAGACGTGGAGAATACCGTTCGCATCGATGTCGAAGGTGACTTCGATCTGTGGTTCACCGCGGCGGGCGGCGGCGATGCCGTCGAGCTTGAAGTTTCCTAACAATTTGTTGTCGATGAACATCGGGCGCTCGCCTTGGCAGATACGGATGTCGACGGCAGGTTGATTGTCAGACGCGGTGGAGAAGACCTGGGATTTTTTCGCAGGAATCGTGGTGTTGCGCTCGATCATCGGGGTGGCGCGCGAGCCTTCGGTTTCGATGGAGAGCGTGAGCGGAGTCACGTCGAGAAGCAGGACGTCCTTGACATCACCGCGGAGCACGCCGCCTTGGATCGCTGCGCCGATGGCGACGACCTCGTCTGGGTTGACACCTTGGTGAGGGGTTTGGCCGGCGAGTTCTTTCGCGATCTCGACGACTTTCGGCATGCGGGTCATGCCGCCTACGAGAACGAGTTCATCGATGTCGGAAGCGGAGACACCGGCTTCTTTGAGGCAGTCCCTAACTGGTTTCTTGGTGCGCTCGAAGAGTTTGTCGGTGAGTTGTTCGAGTTTGGCGCGCGAGAGCGTGAGCTGAATGTGTTTCGGCCCCGTTGCGTCTGCGGTAATGAAGGGAAGGTTGATGTCGTAGGACTGGCTGGAAGACAGCGCGATCTTGGCTTTCTCGGCTTCTTCCTTGATCCGCTGAAGGGCATCGGGTTGGCCGGAGAGATCGATCCCCTGATCTTTTTTGAACTCGCCGACGATGTATTCGATGAGGGCGTTGTCCCAGTCGTCACCACCGAGTTGGGTGTCGCCATCGGTTGCAAGGACTTCGAAGACGCCGTCGCCGATTTCGAGGACGGAGATATCGAAGGTTCCGCCGCCGAGGTCATAGACCGCGATTTTTTCGTCGGATTTTTTATCCAGACCGTAAGCAAGAGCGGCGGCGGTGGGTTCGTTGATGATGCGGAGCACTTCGAGACCGGCGATTTCGCCAGCCGCTTTGGTGGCGTTGCGCTGGGAGTCGTTGAAGTATGCGGGAACAGTGATGACCGCTTGGGTGATTTTCTCGCCGATTTTGGCTTCGGCATCGGCTTTGAGTTTACCGAGAACCATGCCTGCGATTTCTTGTGGGGAGTAGGTTTTGGTTTCACCGGCGACTTCGACCTGGATGTGGGCGTCGCCATTGGAAGCGGCAACGATTTTGTAAGGCATGCGTTTGTCGGCATCGGTGAGTTCGGAGAACTTGCGGCCGATGAGGCGCTTGGCGGAGAAAATGGTGTTTTTCGGGTTCGTGACGGCCTGGCGTTTTGCGGCCTGACCGACGAGGCGTTCGCCGTTTTTGGCGAATGCGACCACGGAAGGAGTGGTGCGGGCACCCTCGGAGTTTTCAAGAACGGTGGGTTCTCCGCCATCCATGATGGACATACAGGAGTTGGTGGTGCCGAGGTCGATTCCTAGAATTTTTGACATAGGTTGATTGGGTAGTTGCTGGCATACTCTTCGCAGGTTTGGTGCCATGTCGCTTTTCGGTGATACTAATTATTGGTTATCAGTTACTTAAGAAGATTGACTGCATTGTGGGAGAGATGATATTGGGACAGAATGACGCAGTTTGAGGGGGAATAATGGCACACTGTGACAAAGGGGTAATGAGAGAGTGGGTGAGGGGCTGGGAGGGAATTACAAATTAGGTCCAATGGGACTTGTAGTGCCTATTTCATAAAATATGATGGATGTAATTTGATCCTAAAAAGGAAAATGGGCGTGTTTTTTAAGCCTCATTGGCTGAGGAGTTTGATTTTTCATTTTGTGCGTCGTTAAGCGTGGTGGTTTTATCCACTC
>JBIKNX010000184.1:0-5492 GCA_044358435.1 Luteolibacter sp. | reverse complement strand
TGGCTTTTTTAAGTACCGTAAGGGAGCGTTGATACTTGGCACGGGAGCGGACGAGGGGGGTGAGGCGTTCGACCGTTTCGAGGTTGTGGTTGAAGATGTGGGGGCGGGCATCCATGACCATTTGCAGTGCCCAATCGCGGTCGTTGAAATCGGGGACGAGGACTTCGATGATGATGCCGGGATTGACCTCACGGACCGCGCGGATCGTTTCGCGGAAATGCTCGGCTCCACCGTCTTTGAGATCGTCGCGAGCGACGGCGGTGATGACGATGTGTTTGAGGTTCATGCGGCTGGCAGCCTCGGCGACCCGAGCGGGCTCATCGGACTCCAATGCATCCGGCTTGGCGGTTTTGACGGCGCAGAAACCGCAGGCGCGGGTGCATTTGTCACCGGCGATCATGAAAGTGGCGGTGCCTTGTCCCCAGCATTCCCAGCGGTTCGGGCATTGGGCCTCCTCGCAGACGGTCACCAGCTTGAGATCGGTAATCAGGGATTTGGTCGACCAGAAGGCGGGATTGTTTGGAAGACGGACCTTGATCCACGAGGGTTTTTGCTCTCGATGGAGTTGGGGATCCATTTTCATTTTCGGGCCGCAGGTGGACATGCGGGGAAGACTAAGTTTCAAATTTCAAAGTTCAACCCTCAAGGCTGGAAAGTTTGAGTTTAAGTTTTAATGATCAACACGGGAGCGCGGGCGAGTCGCCCGCATCTTCAGAGTATCTCAGCGGGCAGGATGCCCGCGCTCCCCTTTACGACGAAGGCACCTATTTATCCAACGTCACCCCGTGGTTGTCTCAGCCTTGGGTTATATTTAAAATGTAATCGCATTAGATTTACCTGACGAATATGCTTAAAATTACAAAAATCACCCAACATTTTTTCCACTCTGTTGGGTAATAAATTTGAAATCCCGTAACAAAAACTGAATTTAACTCCGTCCCCTAACCTCTTTCAAATGGGCTTTACCTACCGAAAATCTGTCAACTTTGGGCCGTTCCGGGTCAACCTGAGCAAGTCCGGCGTCGGCTATTCTGTCGGCGGCAAGGGATTCCGCGTCAGCACAAGTGCCCGCGCTCGTTGCTACTCCGCCTTCAGTATTCCTGGCACGGTGATCCTGCTCAAAGACTCGGGCCTCGATGAATCAAATATTCAGTCCCTTCTCTCTGCACTCGACGACGAGTTCCTCCCCGATGTAAACCTTGAGCACGGCAACCTCACCTACACCGTCGTCCTCGGCGAGGTGCTGGGCAACTGGGAGGCAGAGAAGCCGACCACGGAGGCTTGATGGCTCCATAAGCTAAATCACTCATGAAAACTACTCTCAGTCGGTTGGAAAAAGTTCCTCTACGCGATGCGTGGCGGCATGAATCCGGTGATTTCACCCCCTGGCTGGCGGAAAGTGACAACCTCATGCTCTTGGCCGACGCCATTGGACTGAGCGATCTTGAATGCGTTGCCGTCGAGCATCAGGTCGGTGACTTCAAACTCGACATCCTCTGCACCGATGGGGAGGACCAGGTGATCATCGAAAACCAACTAGAAAAAACGAACCACACCCACCTCGGTCAGATCCTCGCCTATGCTGCTGGCGTCGGAGCACGCAAGGTCATCTGGATCGCTGAAAGTTTTCGTCCTGAGCACGCAGCGGCACTCCAATTCCTGAACGAAAATACCACCGAAGAGCTGAGCTTCTTTGCTGTCGAGGTTGAGCTTTGGAAAATCGGCGATTCTCCGCTGGCTCCAAAATTCGAGGTCGTGGTGAAGCCGAACGATTGGGTCAAATCCGGGCGGGAGCAGGCGCGTGTCGCGACTTCGAGTTCCACCACCAAACAACTGCAACTTCGCTTCTGGAATGCTCTAATCGAACATCTGAAAACATCATCGACCAGTCTACGACCCCAAAAGCCGCGTCCGCAACACTGGTTGAATTTGTCGATCGGGCGTTCGCGGTCAAAACTCTGCGTGACTGCGAATACCAGAGATAATCGCCTCGGCGTTGAGCTGTATTTTTCTGGCGATGAATCCAAAACGAACTTAGCAAATCTGATGACTCACAAGGACAAGATCGAACAAGACCTTGGCTTCGCACTCGACTGGCAGGAGCTTCCCGATGCCAAGGCATGCCGTGTCGTAAGTTATTGCCCCGAAATCGTACTCGAAGACGAATCAAGATGGCCTGAGTATCTCGATTGGGTGACCAAGCGCCTTGTAATGATGGACAAAACCATGCGTCCGATTCTAAGGTTACTACCATGAGCCTCGTAAAATCCAAACAACGAGTCGCCGACCACGGGGAGGTCTTCACCCCGGAGTGGATGGTCGAGGCGATGCTGGATCTGGTGAAGGGCGAGACCGAGCGCATCGACTCGCGGTTTCTGGAATCGGCCTGCGGGGACGGCAACTTTCTCGTAAAAATCCTCCAGCGCAAGCTCGCCGCCGTGGAACTCAAATACGGCAAGTCGGATTTTGAGCGGCAGCACTTCGCCCTCCTCGCGCTCATGTGCATCTACGGCATCGAGCTGCTGCCGGACAACATCGCCGAATGCCGCGCCAACCTGCTGGAGATCTTCGCCGGATACCTGGATCTTCAGCCGACGGACGACCTCTACCTCGCCGGGTTCCACGTGCTCTCGCTCAACCTGGTCCATGGCGATGCCATGAAGATGCTCAACCATGAAGGGCGTTCCATCCGCTTCGCCGAGTGGGGTTACTTGGGCAAGGGCAAGTTCCAACGGCGCGACTTCAAGCTGGATTGCCTGACCGGCTCCTCTTCCTACAGCACCGAGGACTCGCTCTTCGCAGACCTCGGCAAACACGAACTCTTCACCCCCACCAAAACCTATCCGCCCATGACCGTGGGCGAACTGGCCTCGCTGGGAGTTGCTCCTACCGATCAGAAAGGAACAGATCCATGATGTCCGGGCCTCCCTCCACACCATCCCGCTTGCTGGATGATGTTCGCACCATCCTGCGCGATGCGCGTGGGAATGCCTATGCCGCGGCCAATGCCGCCATGGTAGATGCCTACTGGCAAATCGGCCGCCGCATCGTCGAGGAGGAGCAGGGCGGAGAGGCCCGCGCGGAATATGGTGCCCACCTCATCCGCAACCTCGCCCGTGCCCTGGGTGAGGAGTTTGGAAAAGGGATGTCCGCCGCGAACCTAAGAAATTTCCGGCAGTTTTACCTCACCTTCCCCGACGCAGGGAAAAGCTACGCACTGCGTAGCGAATTGAGCTGGACCCACTGGAGGCTCATCATGCGTGTCGAAAATCCGCTCGCCCGGGACTATTACATCGGCGAAACCGCCCGCCAGCAGTGGAGTTCCCGCGCCTTGGAACGGATCATCGAGACCCGCACCTTCGAGCGTCTACTCAAACCTCCCGAAATCACCGAAATTTCCTCCACCAAGCTGCATCCCCTGCATCTGCTCAAAGACCCTTACATCCTCGAATTCCTGGATCTGGCCGACCAGCCGCAGTCCG
This sequence comes from Luteolibacter sp., assembly GCA_044358435.1. Lineage (GTDB taxonomy): Bacteria > Verrucomicrobiota > Verrucomicrobiia > Verrucomicrobiales > Akkermansiaceae > Luteolibacter. Next base: position 2,010 of record JBIKNX010000184.1, on the reverse strand, counting down.
GCGAGCGTGCGCTCGAAGACGCCCTTGTTATCCGCCTACGGGATTTTCTCATGGAACTGGGGAAAGGATTTTCCTTCGTTGGTCGCCAATACCGCGTCAGCACCGAGACTTCACACTTCTACGTGGATCTCGTCTTCTACAACTACCTCCTCAAGTGCTTCGTCCTCATCGACCTCAAGACGATCAAACTCACCCACGCAGACATCGGCCAGATGGACATGTATGTGCGCATGTTCGACGACCTCCGGCGCGGTGCGGATGACAATCCCACCCTCGGCATCATCCTCTGTGCCGATAAAGACGAGACTCTCGTCCGCTACTCCGTCCTGAGCGAAAGCCAGCAGCTCTTCGCCTCCAAGTACCGCCTCATCCTCCCCAGCGAGGAAGAACTCCAAGCCGAGCTCGAACGCCGCCACATCCTCGATTGGCCGCAACCAGAGGAAGGGGGGCGGGCATGAGCACCCAAGCCAGCTTCACCCTGCGCGGGCGGAATCCGGACGTGCTCACTTGCATCGCCAATCTCTCCAACGACGAGGTCTTCACTCCGCCCGAACTCGCCAACCGGATGCTCGACACGCTGACCGAGGCCTGGGCCGCGAACCACGGCGGCGCGAATCTCTGGGCGGACAAGTCCGTCACCTTCCTAGACCCCTGCACCAAGTCCGGCGTGTTCCTCCGCGAGATCACCCGCCGCCTCACGGAGGGCCTGGCAAAAGAGATTCCCAACCTGCAAAAGCGCGTGGATCACATCCTCACCAAGCAGGTCTTCGGCATCGGCATCACCCGCATCACCAGCCTGCTTGCCCGCCGCAGCGTCTATTGCTCGAAACGTGCGATGGGCGAACACTCCATCGCCAAGAGCTTCAAAAGCGACGAGGGGAACATCTGGTTCCAGCGCATGGAGCATACTTGGAAGACAGGCAAATGCTCATACTGTGGGGCGGGCCAATCAGTTTTCGACCGAGCTGAGGCGTTGGAAAATCACGCTTACGCTTTCATTCACACGGACAACATCAAGACTCGGCTTTCCGAGATATTTGGAAAAAATATGCAATTCGACGTCATCATTGGGAATCCGCCGTATCAGTTGGCCAGCGATGGCGGCACACGTGACGTGCCGATCTATCATCACTTTGTCGAACAGGCGAAAATGCTTCAGCCGCGCTACCTCTCTATGGTCACGCCATCTCGCTGGTTTGCAGGTGGGCTCGGATTGGACAATTTCAGAGACCGCATGCTAAACGACAAAAATATAAAGTTTCTTGTTGATTTTGCGCGAATGGACGCCGTGTTCCCGGGTGTTGATTTTGAAGGTGGTGTATCCTATTTCCTTTGGGATCGCGAACATGAGGGCGAATGCGAGGTTGCACATCACCTCGGAGATGAGGCCCCCGAAACATTACAGAGGAATCTCGGCGAATTCGATGTGTTTGTTCGGAATCCCAATGCGCTATCAATCCTACGCAAGGTTCTGGCACGAAAGGAACGTTCGCTAACGGAGATCATGGCGACGAACAATGAGTTTGCACTCGGGACTAACTTTCGGGAATTTAGAGACAAAAAGAGCCACGCCGATAATATTGCAGTTCACGCCATTCGCGATAGTCGGAGAGTGGTCGGATGGATGTCGCAAGAGAATCTACCAAAAGATTCCCGCTTGTTGAAAAAGTGGAAGGTCCTTATCCCAAAATCCTATGGCGAAAGAGGGACAATTCCAGCACAGGTCCTCGGGCCGACCCTAATAGCGGAGCCCCCCTCTGTTTCTACCCAGACTTATGTTTTCGTTTATGCGGACTCCGAGGCCGAGGCAAAGTGTATTGAGCGCTATACAAAGACCCGCTTCTTCAGATTTCTTCTCTCCCTCCGAAAAATCACTCAGCATGCAGCCAAGCCAGTTTATGCTTGGGTTCCACAACAGTTATGGGATAGCGAATTGACTGATGTTGAGCTTTACAAGAAATACAAATTAACGAAGAAGGAAATCATCTTTATCGAGAAAATGATCCGTCC
>JBIKNX010000183.1:0-5539 GCA_044358435.1 Luteolibacter sp. | reverse complement strand
CAAGCGCAAGCGTGAGGTGGTCACGGGAAATGTGATTTTTCCCGGAGTTAGGTGATAGGATTCCCAAGCGACGCGACCACGGAATCCAGAGTGTGAAGAATCTGAAATCTACGCGGAAAACATGACCAGACGAAACGCCTGAACCTGTTTGTCAGACGCGTTTGGTGTTTCTAATCGGTCGCTTTTTTAAGAGCTGCCGCGATGAAGCCGGAAAAGAGGGGGTGCGGGTGATTGGGTTTGGAAAGGAATTCCGGGTGGAACTGGGCTCCGATATAAAAAGGGTGATCACCGAGTTCGACAATTTCCACCAATCCTTCATTGGCTGAGACGGAAGAAATGACCAGGCCTCCTTCCTGAAGGCGGTCTTGGTAATCGGAATTCACTTCGTATCTGTGGCGGTGCCTTTCCTTAATGCGATCGGCGTTTCCATAAAGATCGGCGGCCTTGGTTCCGGCGAATAGGATGGACTCGGATGAGCCGAGACGCATGGTGGCACCCATGTCCGTGACACCTTTCTGTTCTTCCTGAAGGCAGATGACCGGATGCGGGGTGGCCTTGTCAAACTCGGTGGAGTTCGCACCTTTGAGTCCGCATTTGTTGCGGGCGAATTCGATCGTTGCGATTTGCATGCCGAGGCAGATTCCGAAATACGGGATGTTGTTTTCGCGAGCATACTTGGCGGCAAGAATTTTCCCTTCGATTCCGCGATCTCCGAAGCCACCGGGCACGAGAATTCCATCGACATCTCCGATCACGGCTTTCGCGCCTTGGTCTTCGATGGCCTCGGCTTCAACCCGGATAATCTGGACCTTGGTATCGTGAAACGCTCCGGCGTGGATCAGGGATTCGTAGATGGATTTGTAAGCGTCCTGGAGTTCGATGTATTTTCCGGCCACGGCGATGGTGACCTTGTGTTTCGGATGAATGACGCGTTGGACGAAGCCTTCCCACTTTTCGAGGTTGGGTGAAGGTGTGTGGCCGAGACCGATTTTATCGACGACAAGCCGGTCGATTTTATCCCTGCGCAGATCGAGAGGGCATTCGTAAATCGTGTGAGCGACATCGCGGAAAGCGACGACGTTCTTTTTTTCGACGTTGCAGAACATCGCGATTTTGCGGCGATTGTCCTCGTCGAGATCCGTTTCCGTGCGGCAGATGATGATGTCGGGTTGGATGCCGAGCTCGCGGAGTTTGGCGACGGATTGTTGGGTAGGTTTGGTTTTCGCTTCGCCTGCCGCTTTGATGTAAGGCAGCAGGGTGACGTGGATGAAGCAGACATTTTCTTTGCCGACTTCCAGCGCGAACTGGCGCAGGGCTTCGATGAAAAGCAGCCCTTCCATGTCACCGACGGTACCGCCGATTTCGGTGATGAGTACATCGACATCCGGATTGTTTTTGGTGACCGAGTGCATGCGGTCCTTGATTTCATCCGTGACGTGGGGAATGAACTGGACGGTTTTTCCGAGGTATTCGCCACGGCGTTCTTTTTTGATAACGGAATCAAACACCTGACCTGAGGTGAGATTGTTCATTTGGGAAAGCACGCCCGAGGTGAAACGCTCGTAGTGACCGAGGTCGAGATCGGTTTCCGCGCCGTCATCCAAAACATATACCTCGCCGTGCTGATAGGGCGACATCGTGCCGGGATCGACGTTGAGGTAAGGATCGAACTTCTGCATCAGGGTTTTGAGTCCGCGTGCTTCGAGGAGAGTTCCGATGGATGCGGCCGCAAGACCTTTTCCGAGAGAGGAAACCACGCCGCCGGTGACAAAAATGTATTTCATAAATTTCAAATTCTAAATTTTAAACTTCGAGGAAGAGGCTTGTGGATGTTTTTTTAAATCGTAAGAAGTCGTTCGACTTCAAGAGCTTGTTCTGGGGTGTCGACGCCGGGGGAAGTGTCGGTTGTCAGAAGGACTTTGATATTGGCGCCGTTTTCGAGGGCGCGGAGTTGTTCGAGTGATTCGGCTTGTTCTAGCGGGGAGGGCGGCCAGGTGACGAAGGTTTCGAGAAAATCGCGGCGGTAGCCATAGATGCCTTTGTGGCGGAGGACCTGAAGATTTTCTACCGCGTTACGGAAATAAGGCAGTGGTGAGCGGGAGAAGTAGAGGGCGTTTCCGTTGAGCTTGAGGACGACTTTGACAACGTTGGGATCGGTGACGGCGGGGTCGGCCGGATCGAGAGGATTTGCGGCGGTGACCATGTCCAAGCTGGGGTCGTTGCAGAGCGCGGCGGCGAGGTCGTCGATGAGATCCGGATCGATGAGCGGTTCGTCGCCCTGGATATTGAGAATGTGGGTTGCGAGAGGAATTTGTTGGACGGCTTCGGCTAAGCGATCGGTTCCGGTTGGGTGGTTGGGGGAAGTCATCACGGCTTTGCCGCCAAAGTTCGAAACCGCTTGGGCGATGCGATCGTCATCGGTGGCGATGATGATTTCGGAAAGTTTCGTGGCGAGATTGCAGCGTTCCCAAACGTGTTGGATCAGAGGTTTACCGGCGATGAGATGAAGAGGTTTGCCGGGGAAGCGGGTGGAGCCCCAGCGAGCCGGAAGGATACCGATGATGTGGGGATTGGAAGCAGGTCGTGACACGCAAATGGAACAGGTTGCGCGAACTTATGGAGGAGACGGGGAGACGGCAAGGACGGTTTTTTAAATTTCAAATCTCAAGTTTCAAGACTCAGACTCTGGACTCTGGACTCTGGACTCTGGACTCTGGACTCTGGACTCTGGACTCTTTATGAATCCCCCATACAAATGCCAACGGCGCGGGCGACCTGGACGACTTCGCCATGGGGATCGACGAGGCGGAGTTTGTTCACGGCTTCCTCGATGGTCACGGAGTCCACATGATAGGACTCGTAAGAGACCATGCGGCCGAAGGCTTTTTGTCTTGCCAGATTGACAGCCATGACGCCGAAGCGCATTCCGAGAATGCGATCGAAAGCCGTGGGTGAGCCGCCGCGTTGAAGGTGGCCGAGGGTGGTGGCGCGGGTTTCTTTTTTAGTGAGTTCCTGAAGGCGGATCGCGATTTGTTCCCCGATGCCGCCGAGACGGATTTCACCGGGGCAGTGGTTGTCGATGGCAACCACATCACCATCGGGCATTTTCGCGCCTTCGGCTACGACGACGAGGGTGGCGTGTTGGCCTTGGGCGTCGCGGTTTTTGATGAACTCGGCGATTTTTTCGAGAGAGAAAGAAATTTCGGGAATCAGAATGACATTGGCACCGCCGGCGATGCCGCCCCAGAGTGCGATCCATCCGGCGTGGCGTCCCATGACTTCAAGCACCATGACCCGTTTGTGTGATTCGGCGGTGGTATTGAGACGATCCAGCGCATCCACGACCGTGGTGACGGCACTGTCGAAGCCAAAAGTCATCGCGGTTGCGGAGAGATCGTTATCAATCGTTTTCGGGACCCCGATGATCGGCCAACCTTGGCGGAAAAGCTGCAGTCCGGTGGTCAGTGAACCATCTCCGCCGACGACGATAAGGGCTTGGATTTCGAGTTGGTCGATCGTGCGACGGGCGCGATCGATGATTTCAGACGGGATTTCAGCCACATCGCCGGTGCCGATTTTTGCTGAGAAATGGCCTTTGTTCGTTGAGCCAAGAATGGTGCCGCCAAGTTTGAGAATGCCTATGGTGTCGTCGGGTGTGAGCAAGCGGTAATCGCCGGGAGGGAGCAAGCCTTCGAATCCGTCTTTGAAGCCGATGACTTCCCAGCCGATTTGATGGGCGGCGCCGACCACGCCATGAATCACGGCATTGAGTCCGGGACAATCTCCGCCGCTGTTCAGGATGCCGATGCGCATAAGTTTCAAATCTCAAATCTCAAATAACAAGTAGAGGTAAAATTGAAAAAATAAGTAGAATCGATAATCATTGAAATATGAAATTTAAATCTTGAATTTTATTTTACGGGTGGGGGCGTGGCGAGGAGTTCGTATTTGGGATTTTTTACCAAGGCGCCGCCTGCAAGCCATACGTCATAGTAGGCCCAGCCATCGCGGAGCAGTTTGCGTGAGCGATTGAAGCGATCCGCGCTGTTGAGAACGACGACGATCAGGCGGCGCGGGGTCACGCCTTTGGTGCCATCGGGTTTGGTTCTGACAAGCGGATCGCGATCCATGCAGGTGGAGAGGCAAGGACCGGCGTTTTGTGTGGTGCCGGTTTTGATCCCGAGGATGCCCGTTTCGCCTACGAGCTCGTTGGTGTTGGTGATCGTTTTGGCGATACCGTTGATTTTCACTTCACGGGATGGTTGGCGGGTGATGAAGGTAATGGGATTGCGGCGCATCGCATGGATCGAGAAACGTGCCATATCTGCGGCGGTGGAGTAGCCGGGTTTGGGTTCGAGATCCAAGCCATGGGGGTTGGTGAAACGGGTGTTTTTCGCAAGAACGAATTTGGCGAGTTGATTCATTTCTCCAACGAATGCCTGAACGGGATCGCCCGTAAGTCCACGTCGTGAAAGAATATCTGCTCCGACGTGGTTGGCGATGGCAAGAGCAGCGTAGTTATCGGATCGGAGGAGGGCGGCATAGAGAGCATCTCTCAAAGACATCTTATCGCCGACTTTGAGGCCGATTGCGGTGGATTGACCGAGAAGATTCGCGGATTCCGGGATGGTCAGCGTGGTTGTACCCAGATCGGTGTCAGTGGCGGTCGCCCAATCGACCGCGACGATGGCGGAAGCAATTTTCGTCAGGGAGGCAACCGAGCGCTTTGTGGTGGCGCCGGATGCGGAAAGAACTTTACCGGAATAAGCCTCCACGACGATGTGAGACTCCTGAGCAAAGAGCGTCGAAGTAAGAAAAATGAGTGAAGCGATCGCGTAGCGCATGCCCGTCAGAATAATTAAGAAATCCGAAGTTTCAATCGAGAAACAGGAATTTTATGAGTATAAAAACCGACTGATAACCGAGAACACCAACTCAGCCTCTTTGTCGTGGTTGTGACGAGGATTGTGGGAGGAACCATGGGATGAAGGTTCATTTACCGGGTATGAATTCCGGATGGTGATTGGAACATTTCAGTCTTCGGTGTGGGGAGTATTTCAGTTTTATTTTTTAAGAATTTGGGTATTTTTCAGGTATGGTTGAGATTTTTCAGGATGGCGCGGTGTGGTTGGTGACGGGGACCTTGTTGATTTTAGGGTTGGTGGGGTGTGTGCTGCCGGCTTTGCCGGGGCATTTGTTGATTTTTTTCGGGGTCATTGGGTATCGACTTATGGTCGGGCCCGGGGCCGGCATTGCCTGGTGGGGATTTGCGATTCTGATTTCGCTGATGGTCATCTCGCAGATTTTTGAAATGGTCAGTGGCTCGCTGGGGACGCAGTGGTTTGGTGGGACCAAATGGGGGGCGTTCGGGGCTTTGGTGGGTGGTATTGTGGGATTGTTTTTCCTGCCTTTCGGATTGTTGCTTGGTCCGTTGATCGGGGCGTTCGGGTTTGAAAGGTTATATGCAAAAAAGGAGGTTGGAGAGTCCGCGGTGTCTGGGGTCGGCAGCATGGTGGGGGTTCTGGTGGGGATTTTCGTC
>JBIKNX010000182.1:0-5619 GCA_044358435.1 Luteolibacter sp. | reverse complement strand
CCGGTGGAGAGCGCTATAAAACGAACGAGTCCCGGCTTTCCAAGAAAGATCGGAAATGGATTGCGGAACAAAAATCACTGCGCGGAATCGAATGATGCGGCTGGATATTTTCAAAGCATCCATCTTGTTGCTCGTGAGCGGTCCGCTGATCTCTTGCTCATGCCGAACCCAAACTCCCGAGGCCGCGTTACGCATCGCTCAATCCTACGCCGATCTTGAATGGGTGCCCGAGGAACGACACATCCGGCACGGCAAAGACAAGAAAGGTGTGACCGTGCACACGCCAGACACGTCTCTCAAGGATCATGGCGACGCTCGTGGCTGGTGGAAACCCGGGGTCCCTGCCCAAGGCATGGCCTACAAATGGGGTGGCTTCGATACCCCGCAAACGTTTCTTGAGGGTCTGGAAAAGGGCAAAAAAGCCGGCGATATCGCGAACCCCTACAAGATTCTCCACGATAACGCCGCGGTGAGTCAGGGCAGTGTTGGCATTGATTGTTCCGGCTTCGTTTCGCGCTGCTGGGGACTTTGCAAACCTGTTTCCACCAGAGACCTGCCTTCGATTTGTCATCCCGTATCCTGGGAAGAATTGAAAACGGGAGACATTCTGCTCAAGAAAGGTCACGTCGTCATGTTTGTCGCCCGCAGGGAAAACATCATCATCGGATACGAATCCGGGGCATTCCCGACGTGGCGCGCGCGGCGTTTTGCGATGACGGTGGGATACATGAAGCGTGACGGCTATTCCCCATGGCGCTACCGGCACATGACGGAGCCTCAGGGAGCCATCGAGCTGCCTCCCGGTGAGATCGAATTATCTCGTCCGGATGACAGGCTATGACTCCATTCTCACGACCAGCCGCTCGTAGCCGATCCGGCGTTGAAAATCCGTCGTCGTTTCGATGTTTGGAACTTCATCCAGGATGATGATTTTGGAAACCGTGTTGGCGATTTGTTTGAGAAGTTCGCGGATGATGAGTCGCGCATGAAATGCACCGAGACAGAAATGATCGCCAGCACCGAAGGCGATGTGCGGGTTGGGTTTGCGATCGAGCCGCACTTCATCGGGTTGGGGGAACGCGGCGGGGTCGCGGTTCGCCGATGCCCAGCCGAGCGAGATTCTTCCGTTCGCGGGAACTTTCATGCCGTGCACATCCGTCACCACCGGACAGACCCGACCAATGTGCGTGAGCGGTGAAACCACGCGGAAAAATTCCTCGGCCGCAAGCACGGCTCGCTTCGGATCCTCACGAAGGAAAGCGATCGCCTCCGGATGTCGCGCGAGATAAGCGATGACCGATGTGATCGTGTGAATCACCGTATCGCGACCGCCGGCGAATGTCAGATTCGCAAATCCGGCCATTTCGTCCCGTGTCAGCTTTCTTCCCCGGAATTCGGCTTGGGTCAGAGCGGAGAAAAAATCCGTTTCCGGATCGGCAGCCGCGCGATCCAGTTGTTTGGCGATGTAGGCATCGACCGCAGTCTCATTGGAATTGCCATCGATCAGATTGTGAAACACATGAGTTCCCCAAGCGATCCATTCATCGGCCTCGGATTCGGGAAGACCGAGCAAATGCGCGAGCGCTTTCGATTGCAGGGGCACGGCAAATTCACTGACGGCTTCAAACGAGCTTTGCTTGCGCGCGCCATCCAACGTTTTCCCTATCAATACGGAAATTTCGGCAGCGAAGGCCGGATCGCGCGGTTTTTTGAAAAACGGTTCCACGATTTCACGGTATTCCCCATGCAACGGCGGATCGGTTTCGATCGGTAGCTGGCGAACCTTGCGCACATGTTCCTCGGAAGGAATCGGCACGCGAAAGGGCGCATCCGAGCTGTAGGTTTCCCAATCCTTCGCCGCAGCCATGACGTCGGCATGGCGCAGAATCATCGGGATGGCCTCGTTTTGAAAGCGATATGCCGCCACAGGGCAGCGTTCACGAGGCTCCTGAAAGGTCAGGTCGTTTTCCAGAGGTTCGTTCATGGGATGGAGCCAAGTTCGTTTTGAAGCTCGCTGAGAATCCCGGCATCCATTTCCAGCAGATTTTCCGCGGCAGGGAATGCCCCGCTTTTCACATCCGCCGCATATTCCTTGAATGCGGCGATACGTTCTTGCTGGAGCCTCCGGTATTCGCCGGCGAAATCGCGGTAAGCCTTCGCATGGCGTGGCAGGCGCTCGTTGTAATCTCCAAGGATATCATCGGAAAACAGAAACTGGGTATCGCAGCCCGCCCCCGAGCCGAGCGACATCAGCAGCAAGCGGGTTTGTTTGCACAGCCATGACGCGAGATTGTGCGGCACGCATTCGATCTCGGCCGCATACGCGCCGGCGTTTTCCAAATCCTTCATCGCTTGGAAAAGCGCTTTTGCCTCGTCCAGGGTTTTTCCTATTCCACGATAATTTGTCCACGTGACGTGCCGGGGAATCATGCCGAGATGACCGACGACCGGAATGCGTTCGCGCGCCATGCCCTCGATGATATGGGGACTCGCCGAGCAATAGACGGAACTCGCACCGAGTTCGAGCGCGCGGAAGCCGATCCTGATCGCTTCCTCCTGCGAGGCCATGCCGTGCGGAGTGGAGCAGGATAAAAAACCATGAGGCGCGGCCGCAACCAGTTCCGGAAAGCGGGCTTGGGCCGCCGGGTTGTCGAACGGACAGCTCATCAGATCGATCCCCGCGGCTTCTGCCGCAGCCGCTTCTTCGGGAGTTTTGACATGAACATGGGTCAGGCAGCGTTTGCCTTTGAGATTTCTCAAATCATGGACCGTGTATTTTTTTCGGGGTCTGAGCATGTTGATAGGTTTTCGCGGATGATGGGGAACGATGGGTTTCTATGCGCCATCTGAAATCGAATCGATCAGAAAAAACGCCAAATTACAGAAACTCCAAGTTGAGTAGATCGAAAAACTCTTTACCTTGCCACTTATGAAATGGAATGCCACCAGCGTAAGCGCTGCCTGTATCGTCATCGGAGTCGGTGGATTTTTGTTGGGTAAAATCACCAGCGGCAACTCAGCGCTGTCCGAAGAAGACCGTCTTGCCGAAACACCTGAGAAGCTGATCCATCAACGCTCCATCAGTGGAAACTCCGAATCAAGAAGCCGTGCCGGCGCAAATCGTTTCAACCGCCCGACCCAGCAGAAAACCGATATCAGCTTGGATCAGAAAATGCTCAAGATGGAGCAAATCGTCCGTGGCGAGAACGCTCTCGATCGCAGCCGCGCCATGCTCGATTGGATCGAATCATTGGCTCCTCAGGACTTCGAGGCGGCGGTCGCCCGCTTCCGCAGCCTCGGTCTCACCGAAGCCCGCATGGGCGAGTATGCCATGTTGCTCACCGCATGGGCAGAGGCGGATCCCATCTCAGCACTGGATTACACCACGAAAAACACCACTTCCGGAATGGCCACAAACACGGTCCTCAGCGCATGGGCCAGCAATCATCCCGAAGCTGCGATCGCATGGGCCAAAGCCAATCACCAGGGCGACGAGGCAAATCCTTACATGGCTGGAATCATCCGTGGCCTGGCGAGCACCGATCCGACTCGCGCCACCGCTCTTCTCACGGAAATGCCTTTCAGTGCCGAGCGCGCCGATGCCCTCGAGGCGATGATCCCGCATCTTTTGCAATTAGATTCCGAAGATGCCAAAAAATGGATTGCCGATCTCAGCGATGAGCGCCTCAAGGGCGGAGCGGTTGCACGATATGCCGAGGCGATGGCGAAACAAGATCCCGCGGGAACCGCATTTTGGTTGATGGAAAATCTCACCGAATCATCGGTTAGAAGTGTGGATGATGTTTTCCGTGAATGGGCAAGAGCCGATTCCGTGGCAGCGCTGGCGAATTTCGAGGGCCTTCCGGCAGGTGATGCCCGCTCACGTGCCTTGCGCGGAATGGTCATGGCCGATGCCACCAAAAATCCCCAAACCGCCGCCAGCCTGATGAACCGTTTTCGGGAGGATGTCACGGACGGCACCGTGCATCATTTCATCTGGAACTCTTTTGAAAAAGCTCCCGATGTGGCGACCCAACAAATCGGCCTGATTCAGGATGAAGGCAGTCGCAACCGCATGTATGCACGCGCCCTCGATGCCTGGCTGGAGCGCGATCAGGCCGCCGCACAAAGGTGGATCGATACCGCGAATCTTCCGGCATCTGTGATGGAGTCTTTGGGTAAGCGGTAAGATGAAAGCCCGGAATTTCCGGGCACAACGAGACAGGTCTCGATGCGGGATGGAGATAATGTGGACACACCGGACTTCATCCACGGCGCGGAAGTCACGCTGTCCGTAAAAAGCGCATACCATATGGAGTTCGTCCATGATGGACATGATTTTGAGGCCTTCTTCTCTTTGGTTTCATCTGTCTGATTCCGGAAAAATTTCACCTGACCCCAAAAAAATTTTCAATGAACTACCGGCTCCGCTTTTTGGGACCACTTCAATCTCACACCTCAGCAAAGGCTCATTCTCGGATCATTCAGTTGTGGAAAACTTCAAAGAAATTCGTGCTGCTACGCAGCGCCCGGATACCAGTTCAACCCACAGATTTTGTAGAAGAGGTATATTTTTTATTTGACTTGTTAGATGATTGATAATTTAAGGGGTGCGTGCCCACCCGCTCTAACAATCATTGTGTTTTCTCCGCTTGGATTGATTCCTTCCGGATGTTCCATCCGGTTGATAATCCTCTTCGGATCGCCCGGATGCCGGCTAAAGTGTCGCCGACTTGGTCGCGAATCATTTCTTTTAAAAATACCTTCTCCCCAAATTCATTCATCCGGTTTGAATCTGTGAAAAGCAGAATTCTTAAATGGTTGGCACTTGCGTTCCTTGTTGTGCTGGCCAGTCCGGCGGCTGAATTTTCTAACGAATCAAAGGGTGATGAGGCTCATGTTGAAACCGAAGGTGAACGGGGTCCCGTGGATCATCAGGTGGAGGTCCGACGCATGGAGGACCAAAAATGTGAAATTCTCGTTCGGGTGGGCATGGCGGCGCCATTGGACGCCGCGGAAACCACGGATCCCAGCACTGGGGTCGATTCCGTTCAAGAGATCTACGATAGCGGCTTCATCATTGCGGTCACGCTCGAGGAAGTCGAGGCGGCACTCCATGCCGCCGCCCAGACACCGGAAACTGAGGATGACACAAATGCCCTGATCCTCATGCACCGTGGATCCTATCGATTTTTTATTAACGAATGAATATTACCCCCCCCTTTGCCATGAAAACAGCCCTGCGCATCCTGCTTCCCATTCCGCTTCTTCTCTGCTTGGTCTCCTGGTCCCCTACGGATCCGACGGTGATCATCGGGACAGGAAATGATATCGATGGTTACATCGGAACCAACCCAACCTGCAAAATTACCGCGTTTCATGGATTTTTATCCGGACGCAATAATTTTGTCGGAAGCACGAATACCGCCTCCGGATTGCAGACGATGCCTCTGGCGCCGTCTGGAGGAGCAGCCGTCATAGGTAATTTGAACAAGGCCAATCTCTATTACTCCGTGCTCGCAGGAGAATCGAATCAACTGGCTCTCACAGCGGACCCCGCGGTTCTCTCCACCTTCATCCGTAGTGCGGGAGTATTCGGCAATGGTAATGTCCTCTCCA
>JBIKNX010000181.1:0-5625 GCA_044358435.1 Luteolibacter sp. | reverse complement strand
ACTTTGAGGCATCCATTCCCCGTAGTTACAATACTTAGCCCGTGATGACCAGATTTCCATTTTCCTCTTTAGGATTAAAGTATTTTATAATTTCATGGAAAAATCGCACTTATCCCGCCGCAGTTTCCTGAGAGGATTCGGAGCCGCGCTCTCGCTGCCCGCGCTCGAATCTTTCCGTCCTTTGATGGCGGCTTCGACCCCGGCACGGGCAATCGCCACCACTGCCAGCGGCGCACCCCTGCGCATGGCTTATCTTTACATTCCCAACGGTGTGAATCTCGAACATTGGCGCCCCGAAGGCACGTCCGAGAAATACCGTATGGGCTCATCCTTCGCGGCCATGGAAAAACACCGTGCGGACTTCCAGATCTTCACCGGCTTCGAGCAGCAAAACGCCAAAAACGGCGGTGATGGCCCGGGCGACCACGCACGCGGCACCGCCGCTTTCCTCACCAGCGCCCGCCCGCGCAAAACAGCCGGCTCAGACATCCAACTGGGGATCTCTGTCGATCAGGTCGCCGCAAATGCGGTCGCTTCGCAAACCCGCTTGCCCTCACTCGAACTCTCCACCGATGGTGTCCGCAAATCCGGCCAGTGCGATTCCGGCTACTCCTGCGCTTATCAGTTCAACCTCTCATGGCGTTCCGAAACCCAACCCATGACTCCGGAATCCAACCCCCGCGCGGTATTCGAGCGCCTCTTCGGCGCAGGCTCTTCCGATGAACGCGCCAAATCCCTCGGCCAGCGCCTCGCTTCGAAAAAATCCGTCCTCGATTTCATCGGCAACGACGCCAAAGCCATGCACCGCCATCTCGGTCGTAACGACAGGCAGAAACTCGATGAATATCTCACAGGCGTGCGCGAAATCGAAAAACAAATCGAGAAAGCCGAATCTCTGGGCCTTCCGGCCGATCCGGGCGTGCCTGCTCCCGAGGGCAAACCCGAAACCTATGGTGAACACGTCCGACTCATGCTGGATATGATGGTGCTTGCTTTCAAAACCGACACCACCCGCATTTCCACTTTCCTCATGGCTCACGATGGTTCGAACAGATCATTTGCGGAGATCGGAGTCAACGATGGCCACCACAACATCTCCCACCACAAAGGCGACAAGGGAAATCTCGAAAAAATCGCTAAGATCGATGCCTTCTACCTGCAGCAGCTTTCCTATTTCCTGGATAAACTCAAATCCACCGAGGATGTGGACGGAAAGTCGCTGCTCCATAATTCCATGATCGTTTATGGAGGCTGCATCTCCGATGGCGACCGCCACAACCATAACGACCTACCGATTGTTCTCGCCGGTCACGGCGGCGGCGCCTTCAAACCCGGTCGACATGTCAACTTCGGCGAGGACGTTCCACTCTCCAATCTCTACCTTCGGATGTTGGATGAGTTCGGGGTGAAAGAACCCCGCTTCGGTGACTCAACCGGTTCTCTACGCAAAATCTGACCCAAGAAGCGGCGGCATCCTACCGCCGAGATTTCCGAGGCACTCTGCCGGCGTCGGTTTTCTTGTTTCCTTCATCCCCCGAGATGTTCATCGCAGTCTGAGGGAGTGCCAATGGTGTAAAGGGTGAGACACCCTTCTCCTCAAGGCGTGAGACACGCCTGCTCCGTATGGGTTTGACGATTGGCTTCCCGTGTTCACTATGCTGCGCATGCCAGCTGTGAACAGCACCCAATTTTTCAACCACGAGGAGACTTTCGCACTGCGCGATGGTTCGTCACTGCCTGCCATCAGGATTGCCTACGAGACATGGGGAACGCTGAATGCAGAGCGCTCGAATGCGATTTTGCTTTTCCATGCGCTCTCCGGCTCGCACCACGCGGCCGGATTCAATCCGGAGATCCCGGAAGTTGGTGAGCTCTGGCAAGCCGAGCTCCATCAGGGCTGGTGGGAAGACATGATCGGCCCCGGAAAAGCGATTGATACGGATCGGTTCTTTGTGATCTGCCCGAATTATCTCGGCGGCTGCTACGGCTCCACAGGTCCGGCTTCCCTGAATCCGAAAACCCAAAAACCTTGGGGCTCTCAATTTCCATCCATTTCCGCAGCAGATCAGGTCCATGCCATCGCCCGGCTCATCGATTCGTTCGGCATCAAAACCTTGCACGCCGTGATTGGCCCGTCAGTCGGCGGCTTGATCGCTCTCACTTTCGCCACGCGTTTGCCGGACCGTGTCCGCAATGTCATCAGTATCGCAGCCGGATTCAAGACCACGGTTCTAAACCGTCTCATCTTGTTTGAACAAATTCTCGCGATTGAAAACGATCCGAATTTCAACGGTGGCGATTTCTATGACGAGAGCCCGCCTCTCTACGGTCTCGCGCTCGCCCGGATGATTTCCCACAAAACTTTCGTTCATCTGGACTCCATCGAAAAACGCGCGCGCCAGGATGTGATCCAGGCGGACGACGTATTGGCATGGTATCGGGTTCGCGACCAATTCCAGAGCTACATGCTGCATCAGGGAAAGAAATTCGTGAAACGCTTCGATGCGAACACCTATCTGCGGATCATCGATTTATGGTCCCGCTACGATGCGCTCTTCGAAGGCGATGCGGAAAGCCCGCACGAACTCTTCGAGCGCTGCGCACGCAACGGCCAGAAGTGGCTGGTTTTCTCGATCGATTCGGATTTCTGCTTCTATCCGGAAGAACAATCCGAACTCGTCAATCACCTGGAGGCTTCCAGGGTCGACTCCATGCACATCACGGTGCATTCGGACAAGGGACATGATTCTTTCCTGTTGGAGCCGGATCTCTACACACCTCACATCGCCTGGTTGCTTCGCCCATGATACGCGCTTATATTTTTCTGATCGGAGCGGCCATCATCAGCATCGGTCTTCTCGGTCTGTCACGAGTCGATAAAGATGCCGCCATGGGTCTGATGGTTGGATCGCTCACCCTCGGCGGCGGCCTGATCATCTGCGGCATATTCTCCATCAAAATGCTCTGGCATGGCCTGAGCGGTGCGGGAGTTCTCGCACTGCTGGGTTTTGGGAGGGGAATTTTAAACCTGTCCGACGCCGCAAAATACATCGTGGGCGAGAGACCACGTGGCAACGAACCCTTGTTTGAACTCGCTGTCACCATCCTTTGCGCCCTTCTCCTCAGCCGCATTCTAAGCGCATGGAGACGCGAACGAATGCGCCGGATGCTGGAGGAAAATCCAGATTGAAGGACCGTGTGACTACGGCCGTGCCCCGACGCAGTCGGCGGCCGTGCCCCGACGCAGTCGGCGGCCGCGCCTCAATGGCGTCACAGCTGATATCTTTCCTCAATTCCCGGGCTTTGCCGTATCCTCTTGCGGCGCTTGAGGCGCATCCGCACCGAGCACTGGCGGCACCACGGCAGGCGCGGTCTTGGCCAGCAAATCCTTCCATTCATGCAAGGTGTGGTTTTCACCCAAACCGCCAATTTCAGCCAAGAGCCCTTCGCATTTCTCTTTCCAGGCTTTGTAATCCGGCGGTCCTTTTTTCTCATCACGACTTCCCGGAAAAACGAGGTAGGTGATTTTCAAATCCGAAACCGGGCGACTGTAGGGCGATGCGCTCGGATTGATCTCCCTGGCCATGCGCAAAGACGCTTCACCCACCTTGAATGTCGGCCCACCGTCCCCGACGATGCACGGATAGAGTTTTTCCCCGTGGATCACGACCGCGTAGTCACCCACTTTCGGAGCATAGGGATCCGTACTGTCCGTCAACACATTCACCGACATGACGATGAATGGGTCATACTCCGCGATCAGGTAGCTGCGGGATTTGAGATCCGCCATGTAACGTTTCAACATGACGATGCGATCGTTCAGCCACGTTTTGCGGGACGCCGTGGTTGCCGGCGCGGCCAACTCTGTTTTGGCGGCTGCAATCCTCCGCTCGAGTCCCACGAGCATCGGATTTGGCGTGGGGGTTTTCTTGGGCCAACCATAGCTTGTAAAGGGTTGGTAATTCGTTGAATTGACGATCGCTTCCGGCATCTCCGCAAGGCGGTCGCCGTCAGATCCATCGGAAACCACATCCATTTCCGACTGCATGAGAAACACCTTACGGCCGTTTTCAGCCTTCAAATTCAGGATGGTTTCACAATCGTAGAGATTGTGCTTGGTAAGCAATTCGTTAAGCGCGTTCGCATCCCTGCGCACCCTTTCACGCTTGTTGGCATAGAGTTTGTCATACCATTTGGAAACTTCCGCCTTCTCAAGCAGTGCGGGCAATGAAGGCAAAATCCGGGAGAGATTTGGATTGGATTTTTCCAAATCGGAAACCGTTTTCGCGGCGGCAGGGAGTTTCAATTTCAGGGTGTAACGCGCAACGTAACTTTCGTCATCCACCCGCTCCTCGGAGGCTGATCCGCCTTGTTCGAAGATGACATCGGTCTTGAAAGGAATTCCGCTGCGCAATTTTCTGACATCACTCACCTGACCTAACGCGGGCTCCGGTAACGGCCCGGGTTCCTGCTCGGCCTGTTGTGCCGCTTGTTGCTCCGCATTCCGTTGGCGAAGCTCGGCGAGCTCACGCTCAAGTTCACGCTCCATCGCCGCACGCAGCCTCTGCTCGATTTGCAATTCCATGGTTTTTCGATCCACCTCTTCCGCCGGTCTCCGGCTCTGGACCAGCGCTCTCAGATTCCAGTTCACCTTCGCGGGAATGCCGGTGAAAAGAATTCCAATCAGGCCACAGACCAAAATGAGAAAACTCACGCCGAACCAAGGAAATCCGCGGTAGGTTTTTGTGCGATTGGCATATGCTTTTCCCATAGCCGGAGAATAAGCCAACAACCGCGGGCATTTCAACCGTAGTTCTCGGCAAATCAACCTCAAGGAACCATGGAATTCCAGTGGGCAAAAGCATCATTCATATCCTAAGCTACCCGCGTGACCCGGCTTGATCCCTGCCCTACTCTCAGAACCGATGGAAAGTTCTTCCGTCTCGGTTCCGAAAGATTCTGGCTTCGCTGTGTCACCTATGGACCATTTCCACCGGATGGCGATCTCTCTCCGCGTGAGGAATTTGCAAAAATCAGGGCGGCGAATTTCAATTCCATACGCGTCTTCTCCTTGCCCGATCCAGAATGCCTGGATGCCGCACATGAGGCCGGTCTTCTTGTTTTCGCCGGTCTCGATTGGCAGCATTACGAGGATTTCCTCTCCCGACCCGGCCTGCTCTCCTCGGCCATCATCCGCCTGAGCGAGTGGCTGCAAACCCGGGCCGATCATCCCGCACTGGCGGGTGTGTATATTGGCAATGAAATCCCTTCCGATCTCGTTCGTTGGATGGGACCCGATACGGTCAGGCGTTCGCTGGAGGAGCTGATTCGAATCGGCCGGAGCATCGCTCCGCATCTCCTTTTTGCTTATGCCAATTATCCGTCCACCGAATACCTCGAACTGGACAATGCTGATTTCACAGCTTTCAACATTTATTTGGAAAAGCCCGATGCCTTCGCGAGTTACCTGAGACGGCTGCAAAATATCGCCGGAGACAGGCCGTTGGTCATTTCCGAATTCGGCTTGGACTCACTGAGAAATTCGCCAGAGACACAGGCACAAACTCTCACATGGGGATTGCGGCATGCCTACGAAGAGGAAACGGCAGGTTTCACGGTCTATGC
>JBIKNX010000180.1:0-5628 GCA_044358435.1 Luteolibacter sp. | reverse complement strand
ATTTGGTCGCCTTTCTCGTGCAGGACGCTAACTTTCACCCTCCGCTGACCTCCACTTTGAACTTGCCTGCCCACTCCGGCCATCAGCATCGGGCGGGTGCGTATGGCTTCGCGATGGTGCTTATCGTTGTTTGCGGTCATGAGGTGGGGCACGACGCTCATGTCCTGCGCCAGATACAGCTGTCCGCCCTCATTCTCCAGACTGGGCGCGAAGAAATTCTCGTCGGGATAGTGTCCGCAGACGATCTGCACCACGGAAAAGCCCTTGGCCTTGCAGTCGGCTGTCAGTTCCTGAAAGCCTTCCCAGGTCATGCGCTTGCACAGGTTTTCCCATCACGTGTCGCCGAGCCAGAAGAACGGCGTACCATCGGCGTATTCGAAATGACTCTGGTCTTTGGTCACGCGCAGCGGGCCATGTTTGAGCAGCGGATTGTCGCCCTTGTAGGGTGTGCCGAAAGGTTTTGTTCTTTTCCATTCAGGCCGGTATTCGCCTTGCTTGTTCTCATTTCATCTCCTTTACCGTGATATTATCAATCGCGCCGTGGAAGCGGCCGCTCTTCCCTGCTCCGGCCGGTCCGATGCGGAGGCGGAGATCACCAGAGCCATCGCCTTTGAATTCGAAGCTCTCCGGGGTGAACGTCATCTTGCCGGTCCATGCGCCGGGTGCCTTGGTGGTGCCGGCCAGCACGCTGTTGTCGGCGCGCAGCACTTCGATGAGCAGAGCGTCGCCGGCTTTCGTCGCTTGATCCGGATTCATCGCCGAGTAAACGGCGGCACTGGTCTCAAAGCTCACGCGGTAGGAAGTCCCGGCAACATTCGCGGCAATCGCGTTGGAAGTGATGACGTTGTCTTCAAAGATCATGATGGCCCAGTTGGACGGCGTAACTTCGCCGCCCTTGAAGGAGCGGTCCACGGCATGCATGACGCCGCCGCCCGCTCCGGTCCAGTCGGGGACCTTTCCATCGCATGCGACGTTCAGTCCGGTTGTGATCTGGGCAGCGTTCTTGTTACCCTTATAGCCGCCGAAACTCTCAACGAAGATTTCACCGTCAGCGCCGTGCACGTTAATCGTCAATTCCATCAGCGACTCTTTCCCATCCGGCTTTTTGATGGATAGAAGGAATGCGTTTCGCCCTGTGTTCGTATCGCCCGGCGTGCCCGCATAAGTGCCGTCGGGTTTGATGGTCAGCCATTCCGCGCCGGACTTCCGGGTGAATACCGCGCCTACCGGCTGGAGTTTCCCGGAGCACCGCTCGCCGACTTTGATCGCGGGGAGCGTGACGATTTCACCTCGTTCCTGTGCCTGCATCACAAGCACCCAATCCTGCGGGGAGGGCACGTTTGGCGACTGCCACGTGCCGGACAGGGTGTGAACACCGAGGTCATAGCGTCGTCCGGAAACCGGATCGAAATAGAATGCGGAATAGGTTCCCGGTTCGATGTTGTTGACGGCAATGCCATTCCACTTATAGACGCCACGGTTCGGCTGATAGATCACCCGGATTTTGCCTGGAATGCCGGCGGCGAAAAGGTCTTTTCCGACCCACTCGGGATGTTCCTCGAACTGCTGCCAGGGGAGTGTTTCAAGGAGCGCTTTTGCGTGTCCAAGTTGCGCCGAACCGGGAAATTTCATACCTTCGTTCCACGTCGTCAGATCATAAGGCTGGCCGCCCCAGCCACCCCAGTTACCATGCGCTTCCGGTGTCGCCATGTGCCAGATTCCCGCTGCGCCGTAGGTATGACCGGCTGCACCAGCCAGCATCAGGGCCCAGAACTGATAGCGCTGCAGGTAGGCGGGATTCTCCTGCATGTGAAGCTCGTAACAGGACTCTCCACTCACGAAGGGTTTGAGAGGATCATATTTCAACGACTTTCTGGTCTTACCGAGAATCTCATTCACCGTCCCCCATGAGTTGTGCCCAGTCGCGTCCATGTCGAAGTCGAACATGGCGGAGCCTTCCAGAGCCCCGCGCAGGTGGGAACTGTGGTTGCACAGCAGGCGGTTGTAGGGGTCTGTCGCCTCAACATACTGCGCCAGTTCGTGCCAAGGCCCTTGCCCTTTGTCGGTCTCACCACCCAGAATCCAGATCACGGGATAGGCCCCATAGCGTGCGATCAGGTTACGGAAATGGCGCTTGTAACCGGGAAGCCCGACGGCGTTTAAATTCACCGCACGCCCCCATCCGCCGACGATGGCGGGCACAATCCCGGCATCCACCAGATGTTTGAATCGGCGGTCAGCGTGATTGAAATACGCGGGATTCATTTCGCTGAAATCATTTTTCAGGTATGGCATTCCGCCTTCGTTTTCCCAGCTTGGTTGCAGCAGTCCCGGTTCGTCCGGATAGGTTCCGCAGACGATCTGCACGACCGAGAATCCTTTCTTTTTGCGATCGGCTGTTAGTTCTTGGAAACCTTCCCAGGTCAACCGTTTGCACAAGCCCTTCCACCAAGTATCGCCGAGCCAGAAGAACGGCGTGCCGTCGGCGTATTCGAAATGGCGCTGGTTTTTGGTCACGCGCAAGGGGCCGTGCTTCAGCAGCGGATTGTCGCCCGTGTAGGATGTAACGGAAAGCGTCTGCTCTTTCCCGTTCAGACCAGCATTCGCCTTGTCAGTGCATTCAACCCGATAGGCAAATTTCCCCTGCACCGGCGGCGCGAACCGCACCGCCCACTTCTTGTCGCCGGCCCAGAAGGCCGGAACCTTCCATTGCTTATCGCCTAGCTTGAAGACGACATCGACCTCCACTTCCGTGAATGGATTCAGGTAGGCTTTTGCGCTTTCGAAGGACGTTTCAAAGACAGCCCACTGCTGCGCATTGAGAGCGATATTGGTTATTTGCTGCGGATCATTTGCATGTATCGCAGTCAGGGGTATAAGTAGAACGGTGCTAATGAGAAAGAGGGCGCGTTTCATTTGGGCTGCGTGATAGTGACTATGATCTGGAATCCGTTAACGATTACAGCGCCCAAATCCCTATTTTTACAGAAACTCTCGGGATCGGTCATTCACGTGAGTGGAAGGGTCGGTGCGGACGTCGTCCGGAAGTCCTCCCTATGCGTAAAACCCTTTCGCCGTATCAACCCGGCTTGGATCAAAGCAATCCTAATGGGATGGTTCAGGATCTTCTCTCATCCAGCCTGCCTTCCGCATACGCGGTAAAGACTTTCAAAATCTCATCGCGGACGCGGCGGAAAACGGCGAATTGTTCCTCTTCGGTGCCGGTGGCATGCGCCGGGTCATCGAAGGGCCAGTGGTGGCGGTTCATCTGGCCGGGAAACATCGGACATGCCTGGTCGGCGTTGCCGCAGACGGTGATGACGGTTTCTACCTGATCGTTGAGGAAAAGATCCATGTGTTTCGAGTGATGACCGGTGGCATCAATTCCGATTTCCTCCAACGCGCGGATCGCGAGCGGATGAACGTAGCCCGCGGGTTTGGAGCCCGCGCTCTCGACGCGGAAAGTTTCGCCAAGAGCACGGCGCAGGATGGCTTCGGCAAGGTGGGAACGGCAGGAATTTCCGGTGCAAAGGATGAGGATGGCAGGTGGTTTCATGAAGGGGTTTCTGTATGATGACTGATTCGGTAAAGGGGTATTGCGATGAGGGCTCCCAAGATGGTGGCGACGGGGTAGAGCCAGATGTGTACGAAATTCCAACTCACCAGCGCAGGCCCAAGTGAGCGCGCGGGATTCATCGATGCCCCACTGATGGGTCCGGCAAACATCGCTTCCAAACCCACCACGGAACCGATCGCAATGGCGGCGGTGATGCCTTTTTCCTTCGCTCCATGCGAAACACTCAGAATGGTGAGCATCATGATGGCGGTCAGAATGATTTCCAAAAAGAAACTCTGCGACACATCTCCCGAGGGCAGAGTCATGCCAAGTGATCCGGACGCGGGAAATAAAACTTTCAGCACTCCACTTGCGCACAAAGCGCCGAGCATTTGGCTTGCGATGTAACCGAACAGATCCCCCGCCGGCAAACGACCCGCCATCACAAAACCTATCGAAACGGCAGGGTTCAGGTGCGCGCCACTGGCATCGCCAAATGTGTAAATCATCGCAGCAACGACCAAGCCGAAGGTAAGGGCGATGCCCGCATGTCCGATGACGCCATCGCTGATTTCATTCACGACAATCGCTCCGGTTCCCGCAAAGACGAGAATGAATGTGCCGAGAAA
The DNA here is from genome assembly GCA_044358435.1 of Luteolibacter sp. Classification (GTDB taxonomy): domain Bacteria; phylum Verrucomicrobiota; class Verrucomicrobiia; order Verrucomicrobiales; family Akkermansiaceae; genus Luteolibacter. Next base: position 1,443 of record JBIKNX010000180.1, on the reverse strand, counting down.
CTCTGCGAAAAACCGATGCTTCATGGTTCAGCAGCCGTTGGGTCCGCAACATGGGGATTTCGCACCGAGCGCCGGCAGGCGTTGAATCGATGGCAAGCCGCAGAGCTCGGGGGCGAGACACTCCGTGTGCTTGTTGGCAAGGATGAGAATGACGGCTTCATCATTGATTTCATGATGGCGGATGGTGTATTGGGAGATGACCTGATCTTCATATTCGATCTCCACAGGAACCGTATCATCAGGAAGCACCGATTTGCCTTTTTCAAGTATCGCTGCCATTTTTCCGGTTTCGATCCGATGGTCGTAATCCTCGCCGACCCAGATCTGAAGTTGGCAGATTTCGGTTTCGCGCCGTGTTCCGCCGCAGTCGAGAAAGGTTTTGTGCACGCGGCCGATTTCCGTGACGTGGAAGGAAAGCGGAATCGCACCGCCTTCGGGAAGACGGATGCGGAAATGGCGATCCGAGTAATCGGTAAGGAGAGATTTCAGTTCGTGGAGCAGCATAAGGATGTGGCAAGTTTGACGGGACCCGGACAACAACTGTTTTCCCGATCCGCGAGACGGGCTTTCGCCTTCTTCAGATCGGTTCTGTGCTCCGGATGGTCAGGAAAATTTTTCATGATCCCGTTAAGCAGGAGCAGATGATTGGGATGAATGCGGAAGTAGGTCCACTTTCCACAGCGTTCGCTCTCAAGCAGTCCGGCTTTACGGATGATCTGCACGTGACTGGAAACGGAGGATTGCGGCATTCCCAAAATGTCGGCGAGCTCGCAAACGCAGAGGGCGCGATCCACCACGAGTCGCACAATACGCCAACGGGTATCATCGCCAAGGGCGCGAAAAAAAGATGGTGCGGAGTTTTTCGTCACGAGGAAAATCATAACGAAAATTTTCGTTATGTCAAGCCAAGTTTGGAGTGCTGATCAAAAGTGAAATTCATGCTCCGACTCCGGGATTTTCCAGAATGACTACTGGCGGGTCTTTTCAATTTTCACAAAGGGAATGATTGCGAGAAACAGAAGACCGAAGAGCGAATCGACCAGAAAAATCTGCCATATCGACCAGCCCCACCCCGAAGAGGCGAGGGCCTTTCCTTGCCAATAGACCGTGTAGGCCGTGACCATGTTGGTCATCGACATCATGGCGGTAAAGTGAGTGCCGGCAATTTTTGGATTTACGATGTCCATGTAAAAGGCCGTGCAAATGCCATACGTCAAACCGCTGAGTACGGAATAGACCAGTGAGGCAACCCACCAGTAATGAATCAAAATTTCCTCCCTTGGCCAAATACCGTTCACTCCCTCAGGCGGGTGATCCCATCCCGCTTGCTTGAATTTCCAACCTATCCAGAGTCCGGGCAGCACCAACAAAGCGGAAAACAGACTCAAGGTCAGACGTCTGCCGAACCGGTCGGAAAGCCAGCCGCCTATCAAACAGGAAGGC
>JBIKNX010000179.1:0-5670 GCA_044358435.1 Luteolibacter sp. | reverse complement strand
GCCGAGGTATTGACACCCTTTGAATTGCGGATCGGGTTTTGGATGAAGGCAAAGTGCGCCCGATAAATCAGGGCCATGCCGTCGAGTAAGAAAAGGCGTTTCATGCAGCGCACTCTAAGTTTCCAACCACAAAGTCCAATAATGAATTCCATAAAAGGCGGGAATTACCATTTGCCAGTTGGTGATGATGTGGACTAATTTGCTGCGAAAATACAGATTGTCCCGATAGAACAGGAGCAAACTCCCGTATCAAAATGTGCCACAATTCCGTTTTCCCCTCATGAAAGTCACTCACTTCTCACTATTATCCCTCTTCCTGCTGATCTCAGGCTGTAAGGAGAACACGACCGCATCATCTCAGAAACCCGCAGTGGATGCTGAGGAAAGTCCGATGACATTGCCTCAATCCGTCTCCTTCAACGAACACATCCAGCCGATTCTGTCCGAATATTGCTATCACTGTCACGGCCCGGACGCCGGTACGCGTAAGCCTGAAAAAGAACCCCTGCGCCTCGATATAGAGGCGGAAGCTTTCAAAATCCGTGAATCCGGTTCCCCGGTCATTATCAAAGGAAATCCTGCGGATTCTGAGTTGATGAAATTAATCAAATCCAAGGACAAAGACGAGGTCATGCCTCCACCAGAGAGTCACAAGGTGATGAACTCACGGGAAATCGCCTTGATCGAAAAATGGATCGAGCAGGGCGCCAAATACGAAGGCCATTGGTCTTACCAACCCGTAGTCCGACTTGAGCCCCCCGTAAACAACTGGTCAGATAAGCCTATTGATGGCTTTGTCCACGAAAAGCTCGTCCAAGCCGGACTCGCCCCGAACGAACCTGAGGACCCTCGCAGATTTCACCGCCGCCTGTCTTTCGACCTCACTGGACTTCCCCCGGAGCCAACTGCTACCGATGCCTTCGTCGCGGCTTACGAAAAAAATCCCGATGCCGCCATCTCCGCGGAAGCAGACCGGATTTTGGAAAGCGTCACCAGTGCGGAACATTTCACCCGCCACTGGCTCGATGCCGCCCGCTACGCCGACACCCACGGCATCCACATCGACAACTATCGCGCCATCTGGCCATACCGCGACTGGGTCATCCGCGCCTTCAACTCCAACATGCCATGGGATCAATTCACCACCGAACAAATCGCCGGCGACCTCTTGCCTGAACCAAGTCTTGACCAAAAAATCGCCACCGGCTTCCTGCGTTGCTTAGCAACCACTGGTGAAGGCGGTGCTATCGCCGAAGAATACGATGCAATATACGCCACCGATCGCGTCGATACCATGGGCGCACTCTGGCTCGGTCTAACAGCAAGTTGTGCTTCTTGCCACGATCATAAGTTCGATCCGTTTTCCACCAAGGAATTCTACCAACTCACCGCGTTTTTCCGAAACAACACGATGTCTGCCTTGGATAATAACAGCGCAACTCATGCACCATCGATCTTCGCTCCCATCCTCGAAGACCGCGAGTCATGGAACCAACTTCAAGTCAAGATATCGGATGTGAACAAACGCATCGATGCTCGCAAAGCCTCGGCAAAAAATGATTTCCAAGTATGGCTCACAAGCCGTGCCAAAACAGAAACGAAAGAGATCGATTCCACTCTCTCGCTGCACCTGCCGCTTACGTCGGAAAAAGGAAAAATGACCGGCACTGTTGATGGCGCAGCCAAAGAGTGGCCCACGGAACCTACCCGCATTGATGGTCCAAAAGGCAAAGCGGTTATCGTTTCCGACAAGCCGATCGAACTTGGCGATATCGGAAATTTCACCCGAGCCGATCAAGTCAGCTACGGCGGTTTCGTTTGGTTTGAAGGCGCACCCACTGGGGCCATCATCGCAAAAATCGATCCCGCGCAAGGCTACCGTGGCTGGGATCTCTGGCTTGAAGACGGTAAGCCCGGCGCTCATGTGATCGACTCCTGGGATAAATCCGCATGCAAATTACAATCGGACGGTAAACTCAAACCCAAAAAATGGTATCATATCATGGTTGTTTTCGATGGCACACAGAGCGGACACCAATGCCTGTCGCTCTACATCGATGGTAAAAAAACCGGTGCTAAAATCTATCCCAACACCGTTGGCGCAAACATCGTCACATCCACACCACTTACTCTCGGTTCCCGTGCAAATGGCGATTCCAAAATAAATAGCAAAGTCGCACTCCAAGATTTCCGCCTCTATCGTCGCTTGCTCAAAGAAAATGAAATCGCTCGTTTGGCAAATACACAAATGATCGATGAATGGATCGCACTTCCCGCTGACAAGCGCACCAAACAGCAAAACGATGCTCTCTTCGAACATTATATCACTGTCGCAGATTCTGCATCCATCGGATTCATCGCCGAGCGCGACAAACTCCTAGCAGAGGACAAAATCATACGCGATCGCGGCTCCATGACTCTAGTCTACGAAGAGAAAAAAGAAGCTCCTTTTGCTCACGTCCTCACTCGTGGTGCATACGCCTCCAAAGCCGAGAAAGTTTTTCCTGAAACCCCTGCGATGCTGCCCGCCATGCCGGAAGGCACTACCAAAGACCGCCGCGGCCTCGCCATGTGGCTGAACGATCCGAAAAACCCACTCCCCGCCCGCGTTACGATGAACCGCCTCTGGTATTATATGTTTGGCAAAGGCATCGTCGAAACCAACGGCGACTTCGGCATCATGGGCGCGCGCCCCACCCATCCGAAACTTCTCGACTGGCTCGCTTCCGAATTCATCGCAAGCAAGTGGGACTTCCGCCACATGGTCAAGACCATCGTGATGTCAAAAACCTACCGCCAGGCCGGTCATATTTCTCCGGAAAAACTTGAGATAGATCCCGCAAACAACCTGCTCGCCCGCGGACCCCGCACACGCCTCGACGCCGAACAAATCCGTGATCTCGCGCTCGCAAGCTCCAACCTGCTGTCCAGAAAAGTCGGCGGAGCATCCGTGAAGCCCTACCAGCCCGAAGGAGTGTGGAGCGCTGTCGCCATGCCGCAATCCAACACCAAAGACTACAAACAAGACACGGGAGAGTCGCTCTACCGCCGCTCGATGTATACCTTCTGGAAACGTACCGCCGCACCGCCGACCATGGAAATTCTCAATGCTCCCACCCGCGAGATTTTCTGTGTCGCTCGCGAACGCACCAACACACCCCTGCAAGCCCTCGCCCTGATGAACGACCCACAATTTGTGGAAGCGGCCAGAGCTCTCGCCACTATCGCCATGAAAGACGGAAAAGATTTCGATCAACGCCTCGACATGATCACTCTGCGACTCATCAACCGCAAATTGGAGAGCTCGGAACGCGCAGCGATCCGGGAAACCCACACCGCCGCTGAGACATATTATCGTGAGAAACCCGAGGAAGCGAAAAACGCGCTCGCGATCGGAGAATTCACCCACGACCCGAGCCTTACACCCACCGATCTCGCCGCATGGACCTTGGTGGCGAACCAACTTTTCAACCTTGATGAAACCGTAACCCGATAAACTACGATGAATCCATTAGATATTTACAACGAAGCATACACACGCCGTCAGTTTTTTCGCAAAACCGGAACCGGTCTCGGCGTTGCCGCGATGGCCTCCTTGCTCGGCAAAGAAGGCCTCAGCGCCGCCCAACCCATGGGCAACATGTCGATCCCGCAGTTCGCACCGAAAGCCAAACGCGCGATCTACATCTCGCTCATCGGCGCGCCATCCCAGCTCGACACCTTCGATTACAAACCCGAGCTCAAAAAACGCTTCAAGGAGGATCTCAAAACCTACCTCGCAAAAGAAGGTGAGCGCCTCACCGGCATGACCTCCGGTCAGGCAGCGTTTCCGCTGGCTCCGTCCATATTCAAATTTAACCAACATGGCGAGTCCGGCACTTGGGTTAGCGAGTTACTGCCGTGGACCGCAAAAATGGCCGATGATCTGTGTGTCATCAAATCCATGCACACGGATGCCATCAACCACGAACCTGCCAACCAGCTCATTTACACCGGATCCATGGTCAACGGCAAAGCATCCATGGGATCGTGGATGTCCTACGGTCTCGGCTCGATGAATGAGGATTTGCCATCCTTCGTCGTCCTCCACGCCAAGCACACCTCCCCCTTCGCCAACGTCCAGGCGATTTCCTCGAGGCTCTGGGGCTCCGGTTACCTTCCCGGAAAATACTCTGGTGTGTCGCTCCGCTCACTCGGCGATCCGGTTCTCTTCCTCGAAGATTCACCCGGCGTTCCACGCGAACTGCGCCGCAGCATGTTGGATGGGTTGGGGAAACTGAATCAAAAATCCTACGATGCGATTCAGGATCCTGAAATCCAAACCCGCATGCAGCAATACGAGATGGCTTACCGCATGCAGCGCTCGGTTCCGGAACTTGCCGATCTCGCAAGCGAATCCGAGCACACCTACAAACTATACGGTGATGATAGCAAGAACCGCGGCACCTTCGCCAACTCCGCTCTGATGGCGAGACGCCTGCTGGAACGCGGCGTGCGCTTCGTACAGATTTTCCACCGTGGCTGGGACCAGCACGGCGATCTCCCCCGCGATCTCACGTCGCAATGCAAAGATGTCGATCAAGCATGCTACGGCCTCATTCAAGACCTCAAGCAACGCGGGATGTTGGAAGACACTCTCGTGATCTGTGGCGGTGAGTTCGGGCGCACGGTTTATTCCCAGGGAGCCCTCTCCGAAACGAACTACGGCCGGGATCACCATCCCCGCTGCTTCAGCCTGTGGATGGCCGGCGGCGGCATCAAGGGCGGTCAAACCTATGGTGAAACCGATGAGATGAGCTATAATATCACGGAAAATCCCGTTCATGTTCGCGATTTACACGCAACCATCCTTCACGCCTTGGGCATTGACCACGAACGCATGACCTACAAGTTCCAAGGGCTCGATCAACGACTCACAGGGGTCGAGCCGGCCAAGGTCATCAAGGATATCATGGCGTGAAATTGAATAATCTTTGTCTTTGCCGACCGAGATTCCCTGTCTATGTTAAGGAATGAAAAAGATCCTTGCCGCTATCGATTTTTCCAACGTAACCCCCGGCGTTGTCACAGCTGCCACTGATCTTGCCAAGGCATTTGGCGCAGAGCTCCACCTGCTCCATGTCATAGAGCCGGAGCCCACATATACGGCTTATGGTTTAAGCCCCGGCGAATTTCCGGAGATCCACTCCTTTCACGAGGAATCGCGCAAGCGTGCGAAAGAGGCGCTCATGACGTCCGCAGCTGAAGTCGGCACCAAAGGAATCACGGCCATCACTCATCTTGGAGATGGGAGTCCGCTTTTCGAACTGGAGGCGAAAATCAAGGAGATTGGAGCCGATTTCGTCATTCTCGGCTCTCATGGTCACAATGTCTTTACCGCCCTCATCCTCGGCAGCGTTGCCGAAGGCATGGTCAGAAAAGCCATGGTGCCCACCTTGATCATTCCCGCCGGAGAATCCAAATAGTCTCATTTCCCCTAGCCGTTGCAAAAAAGAGACCGCCGTTTTAGCGAGAGATTTTTTGAAGAAAAGTAAGCGTCCTACGAAGCACCTCTTGACATAAATGTCGTAGGTTCGTGACTTACGACGTTTATGACTACGCTGTCTTTTTGAGGCGTGGTTTGCTTAGGCTCTTTGCGTAGGCCTTGGGGGTGTAGCTGGCGAAGGTTCC
>JBIKNX010000178.1:0-5682 GCA_044358435.1 Luteolibacter sp. | reverse complement strand
CTACGGCTACCGCAGCTTCGAATTGCTACAAACCACTCTGTTTCATACACTTGGGAAACTACCGGAGCCGAAGTTCACCCACAAATTTTGCTGAAGAGCCATAAAATAGTACCAGTAAAAAATTCAGCTTTTTACGAAAAGACTTTTGAGAAACGGTCTAAAATCTCGAAAGCACAATTGAGGACAGATCCAGTTTCCAACTCGTGTTCCATATCGTTAAATAATATTTTCAGAGAATCTGATCCGTGTTCATCCGCGTCCATCCGCGGTTCGAATTCAATTATTGTGATTAATAATTAAATTTCAATGCTCATGCTTCACATGTCCGCCTAACAGATCACGGCCGAAATCATTTTTCGCATCACGCCAGACGCCGTGGAAATGATTGCCGTTGTTCTGCACGTTGGCGACTTCCACGAGAAATGACGTTCCTTGGATGCGATAATAGTATGGCTCGTCCCGTTTGATTCCTCCCGCCCAACCGAAACGCAGGTTTTTCAAATCCGCTTGGATCGCTTTCAAATCATTTTCCGCCAGCTCCTTGCGGTGGCGGTTCGCATACACGGCGATCAATTCCATCAGGGCCTTTTGCTGAGTCTCCGTCATTTCCGTCGCCTTGATTCCAACGGGTTCGAGCTGCTTCACCGCGCGATCTTCCGCCGTCAGGATTTCCGCAGGAGTTTTTTCGGAAAAGATCACATCCTTGCCGCTCTCTTTCAAAATCGTGACAAGTGCGCGCGCGAGATCCTCCTCTTCATGAAACGGACGCATACCTTTCAACTTGTGTTCGATCTTCACCTCGCCTGGATTCGCCGCGAAAAACGAAGGCGTCACACTCACCGCCTTGCCATTGACAATCGTGTAGTTGAGCGAAAGGTGATGCCCTTCAAAACGCCATGCCCATGTTCCTGTCGCTGAGGGCTCGCCGAAAATCGATGTGTAATACGCTTTGGGATTCCGGAAGTCCGGACGTTTCTCGATCTCCGCGAGAAACGCCTCAAGCGTCATGATCGCATCAACCTTTTTCAAACCGGGATCGCTCAGCGCGGTTTTCAACAAATCACGCACGAGACCAACCTGCTTTTCATCAAGCGCTTCCAAAGGAATCCCTTTGCGCTCGCGCGGCACGAAGCCCCAGTTCTCACGCTGATCAGCGTCAAACGCAAAACGCGCTTTCCCGGATTGATTTTTATCGAGAGCCGCGAGCAGGGCATTGGCCGCCACCGCCATATCAGCACTGGCTTTTTCAAGTCCCGTCGGCTCAGCCTTCAGAATGGTTTTCGCGTGTAGTGGTGAACAGGCAAAGAGTCCTAGGAGTAAAAAATATTTCATAAGGCGACAGATACGTTGAATGAGAGCTTGGACTTGCAAAGACGTCACGGAAAGAAATTTCCCATCGAAAGGTTGACCGTGGACGCGGCTGATAAATCCGCGTATCAAGGCGGCAGTGAACGATGCGTTACGGGATATTTTCGGCTTTGGTGAGCTCCGTGCGGGGCAGGCGGAAGTCGTGGCTGCGTTGATGGAAGGGCGTTCGGCTTTGGCCATTTTCCCGACTGGGGGTGGAAAGTCGCTTTGCTACCAACTCCCAGCTGTTTTGTTAGATGGAACAGCTCTCGTGGTTTCGCCCCTGCTGGCGCTGATGAAGGATCAGGTCGATGGCTTGATCGCAAAAGGCGTGGCGGCCGCGCGTTTGGATTCGACGCTCAGCGATGAGCATTATACCGAAACGCTTTCTCAACTCAAACTAGGCCAGTTGAAGCTGTTGTATGTCTCGCCGGAAAAACTTGCGAATACCGAGTTCCAGAAATCGCTCAAAGGCGTGAAAATCTCCCTAATCGCGGTCGATGAAGCGCATTGCATTTCCGAATGGGGACACAACTTCCGACCCGATTACCTCAAGCTCGCCACGATTTTCCGGAAACTCCGCGTCAGCAGAATCCTCGCACTCACCGCCACCGCCACCCCGAAAGTGGAGACCGAAATCCGCCGCCAGTTCCGCATCGCCAAAAAAGACGTGGTAAAGCTGAGCTTCCATCGATCCAACCTCGATTTGCGTATCACACCGTGTTCGGTAGAAAATCGAAAATCGATTTTGTTGGAAAAAGTTCAGGGATCTGAAAAACCCGCGATCATCTATGTCACCCGTCAGGAAACCGCAGAGGAAATCGCCACGTTTCTCAGCAAGCAGAAGCTAAACGCGCGCGCCTATCATGCAGGACTTCGCACTGAACTGCGCCGCGAAATCCAGGAAGAGTTCATGGGCGGAGCCATTGATATTGTGGTCGCAACGATCGCCTTCGGGATGGGAGTGGATAAATCCGATATCCGTGCGGTGTTTCATTACAATCTCCCGAAAAGCCTTGAAGGTTACACCCAAGAAATTGGTCGCGCGGGTCGTGACGGACAACCCGCTATCTGTGATCTTCTCGCATGTGCGGAGGATCAAACAGTTTTGGAAAATTTCATCTTCTCCGACATTCCCAGCGAGCAGGCAGTGCGTAATCTGTTAGAAAGAGTGCTGCGTTTGGGTGAGCGCTTCGATGTCTCGATCTACGAACTCGCCTCCACCTGTGACATTCGCCAAACCGTGATCGAAACCATTTTCACCTATCTGGAAATGGATGGAGTTTTGGAAGTCGGCGGAAAAAGCTTTGATACGTATCGGGTGAAATTGCTGCGTCCATTGAAAGCGTTGCTGGCGGGTCGGAAACCGAAAGAACACAAACAGCTTGAACAACTCTTCTCCCCGCTTGACGCGGAGTGGAAATGGCTTTCCGTGAAAATCCCCGATGTCGCATCCGAACTCGGCATTTCTTCTGATAAACTCCGCGAGCTTATCTCCGAACTCGAAGCCGGCGGTGAAATCGCCCTGAAAAAATCTGGGTGGAGGCAGGCGTATCGATTGAAGAAATCCGATGCCGATCCGAAATCGATTTCCGCTGCGATGGCTGAAAAACTCCGGGAACGCGAGGCACGCGAGCTCGCACGGCTCGATCAGGTGCTCGCGCTCGCGCAGGGAAAACGCTGCCTGACCCAAACCTTGCTGAACCATTTCGGCGAGAAAATGGAAAGCCCCTGCGGTCACTGCGATCGCTGCCGCGGCGTTGCTCCGGTGAAGCTCAAACGCTCCAAACCCCGCAAGATCACCCAAGCCGAACACGCGCAAATCCTGGCGTTGCTCGAAGAAAAGCATGCCGCACTTGGCACGCCGCGCCAGCTCGCCCGCTTCCTCTGCGGCATGTCCAGCCCCGCCAGCATGCGCGCCCGGCTTTACCGCAATGATCACTATGGCCTGCTCTCCAACCTACCCTTCGCCGAGGTGGAGATTTTCGCCGAGAGTTTGTTTTGATTGATTGTGACTAATCACGAGAGCTGGACATATAGGATTGAGGAATTTCTACCGCGAATGAACGCGAATGGACGCTAATTCTAGAGAATTTTTATCATTTTCACCCATGCTTACCACGCCGATACCTTTCTTGAAACAATGTGGTGCCGGAAAATCATCTTATTCGCGTCCATTCGCGTTCATTCGCGGTTAACCCACAGAATCTCCAAGAAGACTTGTTTTGATTGCGGGCTGCCCTTTGCTGCTTCATTTTCCATTCATGTGGATTTCCAAATTTGATTTCGAAGACATCCGTTACGAGACCAGCGAAGACGGTGCGATTGCCAAGATCACCATCAATCGCCCCGAGGTGCGTAACGCATTCCGACCCAAAACCGTGACGGAAATGCTGCGTGCCTTCGACATGGCGCACGAAGACCCACAGGTCGGCGTGATCATTCTCACTGGCGAAGGCGATCTCGCGTTCTGCTCGGGCGGCGACCAACGGGTTCGCGGCCACGCCGGCTACGTCGGCAATGACGGCATCCCGCGCCTCAATGTGCTGGATCTTCAGAAAAAAATCCGCGCGCTGCCCAAACCGGTCGTCGCGATGGTTGCAGGTTATGCCATCGGTGGCGGACATGTCCTGCACATCGTTTGCGATCTCACCATCGCCGCCGACAACGCCCGCTTCGGCCAGACCGGCCCGAAGGTTGGAAGTTTTGATGGCGGCCTCGGCTCCAGTTACCTCGCCCGCATCGTCGGTCAGAAAAAAGCCCGGGAAATCTGGTATCTCTGCCGCCAATACGACGCACAACAGGCGCTCGACATGGGCTTGGTCAACACCGTCGTGCCACTCGCCGAACTCGAAACCGAGACGGTAAAATGGTGCCGCGAAATGCTTGCCCATTCGCCCCTCGCGCTGCGCTGCTTGAAATCCGCCCTCAATGCCGACTGCGATGGCCAGATGGGTCTGTTAGATTTGGCGGGCAACGCGACCCTGCTCTATTACATGTCCGAAGAAGGCCGGGAAGGGAAAGAAGCCTTCCTTGAAAAACGCCAGCCGGATTTCTCGAAGTTTCCGCGGGTGCCGTGAGTTACCCCCAATCCCGTCGATCAAACATTTGACAATAGTTACCAAATATTGGTAACTATTGGTAAATCAAATTAGCTATGGCCAAAAACACGAGTGTAGAACTAGGCGATGAAATCGCAGGTTTCGTAAGTGAACAAGTCGACGCGGGTCGATACGGTTCGGCAAGCGAGGTCATTCGTGCGGGCTTGCGGCTACTACAAGATCAGGAAACCAAAATGGCCGCTTTGCGATGCGCACTGATCGAAGGTGAGAAAAGCGGCAAAGCTGTTTCCTTTGATATTGATCGATTCATCAGCGACCAGAAAAAACGGGCACATGGCTGATTTCCATCTCCGCCCCAAAGCGGTTTCCGATCTAGAGGAGATCTGGGATTATACCGTCCGTATGTGGGACGAAGATCAAGCGGAGCGTTACTTGCGATTGCTGAATGTGGGTTTTATCGATCTGACGATTCAGCCTGATTTAGGTCGATCCTGTGATGCGATCCGACCAGGATACCGCGTTTTTAGAGTTGGGAGCCATGTGATCTTTTATCGTGTGTTGAACCAAAGAATAGAGATTGTTCGCGTTCTCCATCAAAGCATGGACTTTGAACGGCATTTACCGTGATGAATGATCACACAAGGAATAAGCAACCGTGAATCGAAGCGCAGCGGAGATATCCGACCATTTTCCAACCATTATGTCGGCAATTTCGAGCGCGACCTCGTGAGCGACATATCTTTGGCTGACACACCTGTTGCAGCCGCGATTGAAAATCGCGGTTCCTGTCTTAGATAAGCCGCTTGAAAAGCGGCTCTCCGGTAGGCTCTCCATCAAATACTCATCGCCTGGAAGCCGCCGTCGACGATCATTTCCATACCGGTGATGAAGGAGGATGCTTTTGGCGAGGCGAGGAGGAGAGTTGCGCCAATGAGTTCTTCGGCATTTCCGAAACGAGATGCCGGGGTGTGGCGGAGGATATCCAAAACACGGGATTCATCCAACACCTTGCGATTTTGCTCGGCCGGGAAAAAGCCGGGGACCAGGGTGTTGACACGGATGTCTTTGTCCGCCCACTCGCGAGCGAGGTTGCGGGTGAGATTGTGAACCGCCGCTTTCGATGCGGAATAAGTGAACACGCGCGATAGAGGATTGAGTCCCGAGATCGAACCGAGGTTGATGATGGATGCGGGTCTCATTTCATCGACGAAATACTGACCGAACACCTGGCAAGCGCGGAAGATGGCGGTGAGGTTGGTATCGATGATGCGGG
>JBIKNX010000177.1:0-5706 GCA_044358435.1 Luteolibacter sp. | reverse complement strand
CGCGTTCATTCGTGGTTAAAAATTTCACATCCGCGGTAAAAAATCCCCCCTCCCGTTCTTGCTTGAACTTTGAGCTTTGAATACTCCCCATAACACAAATCTTCATTCCGTGCTTTCCGTGCTTTCCGTGGTTGAATTCCTTCTTCATTAGCGTCCATTCGCGTTCATTCGTGGTTAAAAATTTCACATCCGCGGTAAAAAATCCCCCCTCCCGTTCTTGCTTGAACTTTGAGCTTTGAAAATTGAGATTTACACCAGTGAGAATCATCGCAGGAAAAGCCGGTCGCATCGCCATCAAAGTCCCGACAGCTGTCGCTCGTCCGACCACCGATTTTGTCAGGCAGGCCATTTTTTCGATTCTCGGTGAGCAGATCTTCGATGCCCGCGTTCTGGATCTGTTCTGTGGCTCCGGAGCACTCGGACTTGAGGCCATCAGCCGTGGTGCTGCATCTTGTATCTTTGTGGACGATCACCGCCAGGCCATCGCCGTGACAGATGAAAACCTGAAAAAAGCCAAGCTCGAGGGCGGCCGCACGATCAAAGCCGATGTTTTTTCTTTCCTCCAGCGTGACGCCGCAACCTACGATCTCATCCTTGCCGATCCTCCCTACTGGAAAGGCTACGGAGATACGGATCTGATCGCGAAACTGCTGGCACTCCCCAACCTCCGGGAACGACTCAGTCCCGGAGGCCACTTGATCGCGGAAATTTCCTCCACCCAACCCACCCCAGCCTTTGCTCATTTCCAGCTCATTGACCGCCGCGAATATGGCAGCAGTGCCATCCTCATCTTCGCTCATCCCGACGCATGAAAGCCTTTCTCACTCTCCTCATCTACCGCGCGATCCTGCCAATGCTGTTCGTGATCGCGTTTCCGGGTTGGGTGGTAAAAATGCTCCGCCGCGGCGGATTCGGAACGGCGCTGAATGAACGCATCGGCCTGTATTTCAACCCTTCAGACTTCGAGCCCTGCAACGCCATCCATCTCCATGCGATCAGTGTCGGAGAAACCATCACCGCCCTCAAACTCATCCGGGCATGGCAGGTCGACCATCCCGAATCCCGCTTCGTGCTCGCCACCGGCACCGCCACCGGCCACCAAACCGCGACCGCAGCGGTCATTCCAAACCTGCGCGTCACATATGCACCTCTTGACTTCGCATGGATGATCCGAAGTTACCTCAAACGCTTCGAGCCCTCGCAAATCGTTCTGATCGAGGGTGAAATATGGCCAAATCTCCTCCGCTACGCGGAAAAACGACACATTCCCGTCTCCCTTGCAAACGCCCGCCTCTCCCCCGGCTCGATGCGTCGCTTCAACCGATTCGCCTCCTTGCTGCGCCCGTTCTTTTCAAAACTTGCCTGCGTTTGTATCCAGGAAAACGAACATCGCTCGATCTGGGAAAAACTCGGAATCACCCCCGAAAAAATCCATCTGACAGGCAGTATCAAGTTCGATCCCCAATCCGCCACCCCCCCGCAGCAACGCGCCGATTTTCGGGAAATGCTGGACTCCTTTGGAAAAGGCCGCCCTGTCATCCTGGCCGCATCAACCTTTCCCGGTGAAGAGGTACTGATCGCATCCGCCATCCGCGAGGCCGATCCCAACGCCCTGCCTGTCATCGTCCCGCGCCATGCCGAGCGCCGCCTGGAAGTTTTCCAAACCCTCAACCAAGCGGGCTTTCAGGTCACCCTCAGATCGGCTTTTGAAACTCCCCTGCAGCCAGACCACGCGGTCTTTGTCATCGATACCACCGGGGAGTTGGCCACTTGGACCGCACACGCGAACGTCGTCATCATCGGTAAATCCTTTCTATCCTCCGGCGGACAAAATCCGGCAGAAGCCATTCTCGCCAACAAGCCTCTTATTCTCGGTCCGCACATGGAAAATTTCCAACCACTCGTCCGCCACCTCCACGCTGAAAACGGGGCCATACTGGCTTGCGATCGGAAGGAAATTTCCCTCGCGATCCGCCGCATGCTCGATCCAGCCCTTGCCGAAAAGCTCGCCCGGCGCGCAACGGAGGTCCTTGCCATTCACAACGGAGCAACCCAACGTCACCTCAAGGTCTTGCATCCCCTCCCAAAAACTGCCTGAATCACCAAAACCTTGTTTGTCTTTTCCCAACCTACTTCATAATTTCCACCCGTGAGTGACACTCCCCAAAATCCTTTAGAAGGCCTTCTCGACCCATTTGCCATGGGTCCGGCATGGGCGCGTGCAAAACCCACCACCACGGAAAAGAAATTTCGCGAACCCAAGGAAAGTGATTTCGCCCCCCGCCGCAAAGACGATCGAGGGGGCCGCGACAACCGCAATTCACGTGATGATCGTCGCGATGACCGCCGCCAAGGGGGTGCCACAGGTGGCAACCGCCGCTTTGATAAAGGGGGGGCACGGCCCGAACCACGTCGCGAGGAAATCGCTCCCGCCGAGGGAGTCAACGTCACCCTCGTGCCGGACAAGGCCGCCATCCAGCTCATTTGCAAGGAAATCCATCATGTCGCCCGGGTTTATCCGCTCTTCAATGTCGCGGAGATCATCCTCGCCGAGCGGGCTCGCTGCCGCGCCCATTTCGAAATTTCAGAAAAACAGGCCCCGTTTTACCGCTGTAAAATCGAAGAGGCCGTCTTCCTCACCAAAGAAGAAGCCCTCCAGTTTTTCCTCAAAGCCGATTGGAGAAATCAATTCATCGAGGAATCGACTGTCGAGATCGATCCCCCGAAAGGAAATTTCCAATCCGTCGCGAAATGCGGCATCTCCGGCGAATGGCTTGGACCGCCGAACTATCACGCCTACCAATCTGAAATCCGCCGCATTCACCGCGAGCGCTTCTCCCATCTCCCGCTCGAAGCCTATATGGCCAAAATCCGCACCGAGCGCTCAGAGGAAGCGGTCAACGCATGGTTGGACTCCATGAAAATCCAAACCCGCTGGCGCATTCTGACAGCACCCGTGGCGGCGGATTGCATCCGCCCAGCCGAAAACACAACCACCGAGCAAACTCCTCTTCCCGAACAAGCTCCCACGCCTGCGGCAGAAGAAGCCGACGGATCTATCCAATCCGACGGATCAGACGAATCTCCTCCAGTAGCCGCTGAGGAAACTCCTGAAGCCTCAGAAGAAACCCCCGCGCCCGTGGAACTCCCTACGCCCGCAGAATCTTCCGATATCAAATGGTTCAACGACCGCGCGGAATTAGAACGCGCTATCGCGTCGAATCTGTTAGACAAAGCTTTTAAAACCGCCCGCAAGGCAAATGTCTCGGCAGCCATCTCCGGAAAAAATCTTTCTCCCGGGCTGCTTGCCCGCCTCAAAGGCACCGGCAACCACATCCGCAAACACGCTGCGATTCTCATCCCGGCCGTTTGCAAAGCACTCGAAGCCGAGCATATGGCGGTCTTCAAACGCAAGGGCAAGCTCTTCACCGGTCCGGCAAGGCCTCATGCTCTCGCTGCGGATGCCGTATTGGCCCCGCGTCCCGCAGAGATGGTGAAATGGATCCGCGAAAACCCTCCCGCCAAACTGGAAGGCCTCTGGAAAGCCGTTCTCCCCGAAGGCGCAACCGCTCCTCCTGCGGAATACGCCGCAGACCTCTTCTGGCTCCTCCAACAAGGCCACATCCTCCTCTACACGGATGACACGCTGGTCGTCCAAGAGTCCCCGAAGCCCCCGGAACCCAAAAAACCAAAAGCTCCCAAGAAAAAAGCCAAACCTGCTGCTGATCATCCAACAACCGAGGCAACTGAAGATCAGTCAGATCCGTCAGATCCGTCAGATCCGTCAGATCCGTCAGATCCGTCAGATCCGTCAGATCCGTCAGATCCGTCAGATCAGTCAGATCAGACTGATCTAACAGAAATCCAAGAGCCAGCTTCACCCGAAGAACCCCCTCTTCCTTGAAATTTGAATTTTGAATTTTTCCCGATAGCCATGTCACGCCAACAAACACTCGCCAGCTCCGCCACTCTCGAAGGAACCTCTCTGCACACCGGAGAGAAAGTTTCCCTGACTCTCAAACCTGCTGAAGAAAATCACGGCTTCAAATTCCGCCGCATCGATCTTCCTGATCAACCCTTCATCAACGCGGATGTCGATAAAGTTCAAACCGTGGAGCGCGCAACGACCCTCGCGGAAGGATCGGTCAAGGTTCACACCGTCGAGCATGTGATCTCCGCCCTGACAGGCATGGGGATCGATAACGCCCTGATCGAAATGAATGCCAACGAGCCACCCATCGGCGATGGCTCTTCCCTTCCGTTTGTCGAACTCATCAAGAAAGCCGGCATCAGGGAACAAACCGCCCCCCGCAAGGTTTGGGAAATCCGCGAACCCATCCATCAGGAAATGGGCGATGGCACGATCATCACCATCGTTCCCTGCAAAACCTTCCGCGTATCCGTCACCAACGTCGGCCCCGAAGGCCGTTTCACCCAATACTTCTCCACCGAGGTCAATCCTGAAACCTACGAAAAGGAAATCGCGGCGGCACGCACCTTCGTGTATTACGAGGATGTCAAACCTCTCCTTGAAAAAGGCCTGATCAAAGGCGGTTCGCTCGAAAGCGCGGTTGTCATCCGCGGCAACGAAGTGATGTCCAAGGAACCGGTTCGTTTCTCCAACGAATTCGCGCGCCACAAGGCCCTCGATCTGATCGGCGATCTCATGCTTTCAGGCAAGCGCATCCACGGTCACGTGATCGCGGTGAAACCGGGCCATGGCCCCAACACCCAGATGGCCGCGACCTTGAAAAAGGAATACGCCCGCATGCGCGCCATGGTTCCCGCACCCATCACGATCCCCGATGGCGAAAGCGTGCTCGATGTCAATGAAGTCATGCGCATCCTGCCGCATCGCTATCCTTTCCTGATGGTGGATCGCGTAATCGACTTCGGCGAAAATTCCTGCACGGGACTTAAAAACGTTTCCATCAACGAACCGTTTTTCCAAGGACATTTCCCCGGACATCCCATCATGCCCGGCGTTCTTCAACTCGAAGGTATGGCGCAGGTCTCATCCATCCTCATGCTGCGCAAACCCGAAAATCTCGGGAAAATCGGATACTTTCTCTCCGCAGATAACGTCAAATGGCGCAAGCCCGTCATGCCGGGCGATACGCTCATCACCGAGGCAACCACGACCAAAGTCCGCGGCAACATCGGCCAAACCACCTGCCGCTGCCTCGTCAATGGCGAAGTCGTCTCCGAAGCGGATCTCAAATTCGCTCTCTTTGATCGGTAGTCATCTGCAAATCAACTTGCCAACCTCCACCAAGTCGTTTCATCTTCTCCGCCCGTCCCCTCAATCGCGCGCTTAGCTCAGTGGTAGAGCACATCCTTCACACGGATGGGGTCGCAGGTTCGAACCCTGCAGCGCGCACCAGTTTTTCCCGTAGGCATTAAGCCTAAACCCCGTCCAAGGACCACGCGAGTCCAAGGACCGCGCGAGTCCACTCGCGCTTTGATTAACTGCGCGACCGCCGACTGCGTCGGGGCACAGCTGGAGTCGCGCGGTCCTTTAAGAGCCACTCTTACCTGCGGCGGCGGAGCAGGAGAAGGATACCCAATCCTCCGAGCAGCGCGGCTTTCGGCTCGGGGATCACGTAGTTGGTCATGTAGTTCAGGTCCAGATTGTTACCGTTCTGGCTGACGCTGAAGGTGCCGTTGAGCGTGTTGGCGAAGTTGCTTGTGAGGAACGAGAACTTG
>JBIKNX010000292.1:0-5715 GCA_044358435.1 Luteolibacter sp. | reverse complement strand
TCGCGTGCGCCCTACGCGATCGCTCTTCACTAACGTGCCTGATATTGTCTCTTGTATAGATGTCATAGAATCCAAATCTATGGCATCTATGCTATCCTTGAATAGAGGGGTTCTGTTGGGCGCTTACGTATACACTGA
The DNA here is from genome assembly GCA_044358435.1 of Luteolibacter sp. GTDB lineage: Bacteria > Verrucomicrobiota > Verrucomicrobiia > Verrucomicrobiales > Akkermansiaceae > Luteolibacter. The sequence continues at coordinate 5,577 of JBIKNX010000292.1, read as the reverse complement.
ACTGTATCATTTGAAATCCGTCATCTAAGAGGAAGTTTCGAAAGTCGGTAGCCCGTTTTCGTTCTTCCCTCGTTTTGACCGGAAGATCAAAGCTGACCATTAGCCAGCCCATTTTGTAGTGGTTCGGGTCCATGGTTGATAATCGCCGGATTTTCCAGTAGTTAGAGACTGCCGAAAAGATCGAACGACACCCTCGATCACACCTCGCACATCAAGGGTGAGTTCCATCCAATCGACTTTTTCGAGCGGAAATCCTGTAACCCACTGGCGAAATTCTTTAGTGACTTGTGGGTTCTCGACACCCGGGTGTTGGCGAATCCATTGGGCGACGCGCCAATCAACGCAAGGACGGAAGGGTTCCATGAGATCGTAAGCAAGTGGTGTGGATTTTTCACGGATCACATGATTGATTCCAAAGGTCGGATCGAGACCTACGGCAAAAAGATTTTGGAGGATAGTAGATAGAAGAACTGCATAGCCGTAATTTAGCAAAGGGTTCGGGCCATCGCCTTCACGCCGTCTGCGGAAGTCATCAGTTTCAGCGCAATGATCTGCGTAAATACGCCAAAAGAGCTTAGCACACTCTGCTTCCTTGGATGCCGAACGACCATTTGCTAAAATGGACAAGCGCTGCAAGCGTGGGTCATTCGGTGCGATTTCGGCAGCGAGCGAACATTGATTACGGCATTTTGCATCGATAGTTTTCTGCCAAAGCCTCTGTTTCAGTTGGGCTGATAGATAAGCTTGAGAACGAGTGAGAAAAGTATCACTGGAGCGATTTGCGGGAAGAACAAGTGAGGCAGGCTTAAAGTTCTCACAAATCACGAGGCCAATGCCGTGCTTTGCTGCTTCTAGTAGGAGCTTCGAGTGGATAGAAGCGGAAAATGAGGTGATGATGATGGCTGCAACATCTTCTAGAGGGATACTACGATTTCCCTCCGCGCTTTTGCAGGTTAGCTGGCCGTCTTTACAGGACAAGGAGCAGTCTGGCGTATCGATACTGACAATGTGGTAAGACATAAAGCAAGTATGCGCTGCTTTTCGCAGGGTTATCAGACTGCGACAAAGAAATTGAAATGTCCACTACTCAATATCCATTTTAGGTATTACGAAGATGAAACAAGTTACGAGTTAGATGCACTCTAAAGGTAATGATAGAAATCATAACCCTGAAGTTGGATTTCCAGTGTAGCGCTGAGGTAGTATAATTACACCACGTGATAAAAGTGAAGAAATCGCAACCTCTCGCCAACTTGATTTAGTTTCATGTGGTTGTGCCAAGTCCAACTTCATCGAAGCCTTACATGACATTACTTTCCAGTTACCATTTTTACCTGGCCAATTTACAACATTGATTAAGTTGCCGTTTCTAATCACACGCACATGTTTCCCTCCATTAGCCTTACGAAGTTCAGCTAGCCGTGCTGTCACGTTATGGAATGGAATGACAGTTGGAGTTGGATCTAAAGCTAGCCCGTAGTTCTCGCCAATAATCATGGCACCCTTAATTTCAGCGAGTTTGCCTTTGTCGTTTTTTGGATTGGGACCAAGCAGTTTACCGGCACGTTCATCTCTTTCTTTCGCAGTTCGTATTCTAATACCATCTTCGACAACAGATGAGTTTTGCCTTAGAGTGAAACGCGCATCTTCACCCTCGCCTTCTTTTTTCACGACACCCCATGTCGTGAGTTCAGCTTTTGCACCAGAACGATCAGCCGGAATGTGTTGCATCACACGTGCTTGGGCAAGTGAGTGAGCTAGCGCGTTCTTTATGTCTGGGGAAAGATCTCTGAGCTGGGCATCGGCTTGTTCTTTTATCGAACCATCGGGCTGTAATCTTGGGCGAGCGGCGCGCCTATATATGCCTGTGCGTGCGAGAAGATCGATTTCTTCGGAGGATTTGTTTCGCTTGAGCATGGCTTTCCAGAGTTTTCCTGTTTGGTCTTGGCCGTGCTGGCGTAGAGGAAAATAATGTGAGATGAAGGCGAGAGTGGCTGCATCCAAGGCGTGATGCATATGAGTTAGACTGCGGATTTCGTCTTTGGGTTTAGGTTTGCCTTCGGGATCGAGAATTTCCGGACAGACGAGGCTAAGAGTGCCGATAAGTCTCCAAACTTTCCTTATCTCAGCTGTGACTGGACCCGGGATGGGATCAATTTGAGCGGCTGGAAATTGTTTTTTGAGTCCACGCATAGCCAGCTTCATGAGTTGGCTTGTTTGCGTGAGTTGGCCATCGGTGAAACCGAGGTCTTTTTCTTCAAGCTGAGTTGTCAAGAGCAGGGCTTTACGGGCTTTTTGGCGGCGGCGGTCGTCGTCGTGTCCGGTGACTTTGAGTTTATCAACGAGAGATTCATAAGCCTTTGTGGGCAGGATAGAGAGATTGTCTTTATTTGAAACTCTCTTTCCTCCTTCCTCATTTATAAACTGTAAAGCCGAACGCTTACCTTTCATGCGATTCACTTCTGGCCAAGTTAGGACGAGGGCATGGAGTGCGTTGGAATTTCTTGTTGCATACGGAATGATGTGTTCCCGCTCAAGTTTCGTAAGATCGTAGGCATCGTAACGATCTCCAGTGAATGGACATTGCCAATCCATATCCATGGCGATACGAGCTTTACGTATCAGACTGCCATTAAGTGGAAGGTCTGGTGCGTGTTTTTCTAGGTAAGTAATGGTAGCCTTGAAGTCTTTGAGTTTACTATTGAGTTCGGCGGAAATTTTTTTTGCGGTTTTTCCTGAAAATTCTTTCAGCTCACGCGCCACTTCGACGATAATGTTAGGATTTTCTGGAATAGTAAATTCTTTGGCTAGGTCGGCAACGAGACGATCAAGGATCAGCATCCGGTGACGAACGAGGTGATTGTTAGTGAGTTGATCGATAGGACGCTCGGCACGTAGCTCGTTAGCACGAGAACGCGGGTTTTGGATTTGATACAAAACACCATCAGCGGGTTTATTTTCGCCTTCTGAGGCAGAGGTTTTTTGAGCGGGTTTCGTTGGGTCAGAGCCAGCGAGAACTTCTGCCACGACTTGTTTCAAAACTGGACGTGCATAAGGAGCGCGTCCTGTTGGAAATTCTGGAGCAATGCTGGTTCGAAGAAGGTATTGATTAATGTCGGCAAATTTGGTTTTACCATTTTTGGGTTTATTAGCTTTCGCGTAGGCGAGTTCTAATTCTTTGATAAGAGCATCTGCATTACCACTCATTTGAAGTATTTCAGCTAGTGAGATACCTTGATTTTTCGACCATCGTACTTTGATTTTCTCCTGAGTGTCCCCATCTAAGAGATGCCAGATAGGTGCCAATTTGGAAGTTTTACCGCTAGCCTTGCGCACGGCATCTGCAACTGGATCGAGGACGAGCGCTTTGGCACTGTCAGGGTGTAGAGTGAAGTAATCCGCAATGTTTGTTTTAGCTTTCGGATAAAGAGCAGTGAGGCATTTTTTAAGATCGGTTGGCGTTAGTGAGCCTTGTTGTTTCGCGAGGTCAAAAAGATTTAGTCTGGCATCGGGCGATATGGCTTCACCATTCACCCTCAAGTTTGCAAGGATTCGAGCAAAACGGTATTCGAGAAATTCTGCGGATTTCGAGGCGGGGACTTTCGAAAATTTCTCAGCCAGATGACGCGCTTCTTTTTCGGTTTTGCCGCTCTCTATGGCTTCATCATAGGTCTTTGCCCAAGTAATAGGGCAGCGTGAAATGATGCGGTTATCGAAACGGGGAATGAGCTGACCAAAAAGCAAACCTCCGTGGTAGCGAAGCGGAAGTTTGATGCCTGCTGTGGTGAGGTTAGTGCGCTCTTCTTTTGTTAAGGCTTCACTTTTGAGCAGCATACGGATGGTTTCGGGCTTGATGCCCTCCTGTCTTCTCAGTAGTTCAGCTACTTCCGCTCTAACGATCTGGCGTGGGTAAGCGGCATTAAGTGTTTTATAGGGGAGCGCGGATGATATTCGTGTTGCGTTATCGACTGGATTGAGTTCAAGACAGGCACACACCGTTTCGCACATTGTTTTAGTGCCATACTTTGCCATGAGAGATTTGGCGTTGGTCTCTTTTTCAGTGTCATCATCATTCGATTCGTCACGGGCCCAGAGGGAGTTTCCATCGTAGCCGCGATTATGAGCATACCAGCGAAGGACAGTCCAAAGCTCATGATTATTCAGTTTACGATGTCCCTGAAGTGCTGCGGCAGCGAGCAAGAAGGGGGCTGGATGCCCGGGTTTGTCTAAGTCTGCGCGGGAGAGCGCTCCGCAGCTTGATAGCCAGAGCTTCAATCTTTCAATGCGCTGACGAGTCGAGCGAATGTGTCGTCGCGTCCGGCGACGATCGCGACGCTCAGATGCGAGACAGTCATCTGTCGGAAAAGTTACAACGCCTGTCCCGAGAATTTCAGGGTCAGGATTGTTGTTTTGAGAATTTAAAACACACCATCCTATTGAGGCGTAACCAATGTCGAAAGCGATGGTTGATCGAATGCTAGTCATAATTTCAAATAATCAAAAGTTTTTGGTTGCAGTTGGGAAGCGAATTGTTAAAAGAGCGGCCTGAATCAAGACAAAGTTCGAAGCACAAGCCGCGTCCCTGCCTCGCACACCGTGCACAAAAGTGCTTTTATAAGACAGCCACCCGACGGGGTGGCTGTTTTGTTTACTTAAATGGGGTTAGTCGATGATTTTTCCAGTATTGGAAAAATCAGTGTAAGAGTCCCCGTCAACGGTATATTTCAAAAGTAGAGTTTTAGGCGGCAATTATTGGTTTTGTTAGTTGTTGTTTGTAGATCTTGGGAGGGAGATCTTAGTAGTATGAGAACATCCAGTTATGGATAATCTCACAGACTTCACTGAGGTTTGCGAAGAGATGGGAATTGAGCACCTCGCGTCGCAGGCTCCGATTGAAGCGCTCAATGTAGGTGTTCTGGGTCGGCTTACCTAGTTGTGGCCGCCGTCAGAAAAAGTCGTCATGATGAATGGTTCGCCATCCTATCTTGAATTGTTAAAAAACGAACGCGCTCTGATGGCTTCTAGGAAATCATCTTTTCTCGAGGTTCATGAAAACATGATCTTCCTCCAGTTCCCATGCGCCATCGGATAACAAGCCAAGCCATGGAAGCAGAAGAAACAGACCTCCCACACCATCCAGGATGCCTGTTTGGCTGAGTTGCCTGTCGATCGTTTTTGTGGATTGACTATATCCGGGTGCCGTTGCGATCAATGCGAGTGATTTGGCGCGCTTGGCATCGAACGACAGAGGAGTTTTGCCAACCGGATTTCCGTTTGCCATGATGCTGGCCGGCACATTCGAATTCACAGTCACCGTTTGTTTGCTGCCCACTCCAAGAGAACAGGAACTATTGATCGTAACGATCGATGAGAATGTGATAAGGGCGATGATCTTTTTATGAATTTCTTTCATGATGTTTACTTTTGCGTGTGAATGGATGGAATATAGTATTTTTGGCTCTTCAGCAAAATTTGTGGGTGAACTTCGGCTCCGGTAGTTTCCCAAGTGTATGAAACAGAGTGGTTTGTAGCAATTCGAAGCTGCGGTAGCCGTAGGCTTTTCTCATGCACAGATTG
>JBIKNX010000288.1:0-5718 GCA_044358435.1 Luteolibacter sp. | reverse complement strand
CCGGCGAGTTGGTAGCTGAAGGAATCCCGCTTGGCGCTGCCTTGGGATGAGATGTTGTCGCGGAAGTATTGGCCGGCGCCCTTGTAATCGCCGGCAGCCTCGAGTTCGCGGATTTTTTCAAAGTGCGGAGCGGCGTCCTCCCGCATGAACAGCTTTCCGGTATTTTCCCAGATGCTTTCCTCATTGATGAGGATTTGCTCGGTCGGAAACTGGCCGTAGATCGTGGCCCCCAGGCGTCCGCTGCCGACGGGGTAGGCAATCTCGAAGTCATAGGCCGGCGCGTCGTCCCAGATGACAAGGTTTTCAGCAGGCTCGTTGATAATCGGGCCGACCGTCGGTGGGGCTTGATCGCGGTATTTCGAGAGAACGCCTGCGACAATCTTGGCGATCTCCCCGGCGCCGTCCGCATTCGGGTGAACCTTGTCGGGGAAATGCTGGGGGAAGGCGAGCAGCGGGGTGTAGAGATCAATGACCGGGGCGCCGGTCTTCTGGGAAATGGAATCGATCCGCGGAAGGATCTCATGGGCGACGATGGTGCCATTGATGCCCCCCTCCAGAAACGCCGGAACGGGTTTGCAGATCCAAACCACAGGCTGGGAGGGAAGTTGCCTGAAGCGGTTGATCAAGCTCTGGTAGTCGGGAATGAAGTTGTTTTTGTGGCGCCAATTGTGGCTCTTGGAGTCGTTCGTGCCCAGCTTGATGACGACCACATCGGGGGCGAAGTTCAGCGCCTCCTCGAATTTCGAGCTTTTGGTGTAGGGGCCGTCGCCAGCGTTGAGCAGGGTGCGGCCGCCGTGTCCGAAGTTCCGCACCTCAAAGTCGTCGCCGAGCAATTTTTGCAGTTGGGCTGGGTAGTTGGCGACCCCTGCGCCAAAGGTGATGCTGTCTCCGACACAGGCGACTTTGATTTTTTTAGGAGCGGGTTCGGCGTTTGCCAAAAGTTGGGACCCGATTGGCACCAGGCACGAGAGTGACAAGGCGAGGAATTTTTTAATCATCCTATCTTTGAGGCGAGTCTTTGAGTGATGGGTGGGCGTGGCTGCGCGCGAGATCGTCCTGAATCGAGGGATCATCGCCCAAGCGTTTGAATTCCGATGTTCCGGAAGGAAACTCCGGGGCCATGTCCGGCGAAGCCCAAGTGCCCTTCGGCGGGAATGGGACGCTGGAACTTCGGCTTCATGAACTCGGTGACCTTCGATAGGTCGGTGTCGAGGATTTTGGTGCCGTTGAGTTCGACTTGGATGGAGTTCCCCTGCACACGCACGGTCTGGAAATTCCACTCACCGACAGGGCGTTGGTAGCCACGCGTGGCGGCGGTCATGCCGTAGGCGCTGCCGTGATACTGGCGGGGATCCAGGGCGGCATGTTGAGGGGCGGAATCGTCGAGGACTTGGAGTTCGCACATGCCGACATAGGCGGCATCGCCACTGCCGGGATAGCGGATGGCGAGTCCGTTGTTCCCTCCGGGCGGGAGCTTGAATTCCAACTTGAGAAGGAAGTCGCCATGCGTGGATTTGGTGAAAAGGTTTCCCCCGCCTTGGGAAACAATGGTCCCGCCCTCCACCGCGTATTTGTCGATCGCCCCCTGCCAGCCGGCGAGGTCTTGGCCATTGAAAAGAGGCGTGAAGGAGCCGGCGGTGGTTTCGTTCAAAATGGCGTTGGCTTCCGTTGGCGGGATTTCGCGGATGAAGATGTTTTTCCAACGAATTTCCCCGCCGTGCGTCTGGAGTTGAATCGGGCCGCGAGCGGGAACCGGTGTGGTTCCGCCGGACAAGCCATTTTTCATCGGCACGCCATCGACCACAAGTTGGCCGTTCAACCACACCCAAGTGCGGCTCCCAAGCATGCGGATGCGGAGGGAATTCCACTCGCCTACCGGGCGGTCAGCATGGACGAGCGGGGTGCGACCCGGCGCATCGGCCCCACCATTGTTCCAAAGACCTCCAGAGCCCTTGTCGGCTCCGTGTTTCCAGTAACCCGCCGCCTCCGTGGTGTCCCAGATTTGGACTTGGGGCACACCGCGCAGGTAAATGCCGCTGTCGCATTTTGGTGCCAGGCGGAAGTCGATCAGCAGTTCAAAGTCTCCATACTCGGCATCCGTGGTGGCGTAGGGGCCGCTGCCATCATTCACCAGTTCCCCATTTTCCACCGACCAGTGCTTCGGGAATTCCTCGGCTTGGGCTTGCAGCGAGGCCGCGGCGTCCTTGGCTTTGGCGGTGTCGTGGGGATTGTTGCCATGCCAGTCGGAGAGGTCGGTTCCATTGAACAACGCGGTGAAGCCCTTGGGTGGGGAGGAGGCTTCGAGCAATGGGGAAAGACCCAGCAGGGCGGTGACGGCAAGGGCCGCGATCGACGGTTTTTTCATAGGGTGATTGTCTGTCCCGTGCGGGAGCTTTCATCGGCGGCGGCGACGATCCGCATGGAGTTAAGGGCGGCCTCCAACTGGGGGTTCACATCGAGATCCTCACGAATGGCTTTCAGGAAAAATTCCTGCTCCCGGCGGCAGAGGGCGTCGTGGTCGGGCTCGTCATCGAGGCGGATCGTGTCATCCTTTTTCGCGAGGTGGCCAGTGGCATCGAGTTCCGCATGGTGGACGCGGAGGCACTGGGTCTGTGTGTGGGCGTTGACATTCGCGCTGGCGCCTTCCTGGGAGGCCTTCTCCGCGACGATCGATACAGCGCCGCGCGGTCCCACGACATCCTTCACGAAGAAGGCGGTCTCGCTCATCATCGGCCCCCAGCCGGCCTCATACCAACCGACCGAGCCGTCATCAAACGCGACCTGCAGGTGGCCGTAGTTGGTTTTTCCTGCCGGCAGTTCCTCGGTGAGACGGACGCCGAGTCCCGAGACGCGCAGCGGCTTCGCCCCGGTCATCTGGCACATCACATCAACATAGTGAACCCCGCAATCGACGATCGGGGAGATCGAGGACATGAGGTTCTTGTGGGTGCGCCACTCCGCTCCGGACGATTGCTGGTTCAGGTTCATGCGCATCACGAGGGGCTTGCCCAGCTTTTGGGCCTCCGCGATGAAGGCGATCCAGGACGGGTGGTATCGGAGGATATATCCGGCGACCAGCTTGCGGTTCTTGGCGCGGGCGAGCGCCACGAGTTCCTCGGCCTCGGCGACCGTCACGGCGATGGGCTTTTCCAGAAAGACATGGCACCCCGCCTCCAGAGCCGCACGGGCATACGGCGCGTGGGTGTCGGGATAGGTGGAAATGCTGACTGCATCGGGGCGGGTCACCTTGAGGGCCTCGAAAAAGTCGTTGAAGCCGGGGTAGTCGGTGCCGAGTTCGGCGAGCAGGTCGGCGCGGGATTCCGGGGTGCGGGTGCAGATGCCCGCGATCTCGAATCCCTCGAGTTGGTGGTAGGCCAGAGCGTGGGAACGCCCCATGTGGCCGGCGCCGGCACAGAGGACACGCACGGGAGAAATCGGGTTGGTCATAATCAGAACTTCCGGTAATTGGCGGTGAGCAAGCCGTTCGCAGCGTCGTTATTCGAGAACTTCATGGTCTCGCTGTTCCATGCGAGGGATTGTCCGGGGAATCCCGTGGAGACAACGCCGAGCAGATTCGAAATGGTCAGCGGAACGGCATAGTCGATGTTCGCCGCACAGGTTCCCGTGCCCATGGCGGCATCGACCCACTGGTGGTAGTGGTCGATCTTGGGCAGGTGCGGCTTTTTAAAATCGGCGAGCAACGAGCGGGGAAGCGGTTCCGGGCCGCCGGGGTGTTGTAGCAGCATACGCTTGCCATTTTCTCCGACGAATATGGCTCCCTGTTTAGGAAGCGGTCGACCCTCTTCGAGTTGGAGATCGGGGTTTTTCGATGGAGTGACAGAAGGGGAATCCAAGCCATCATACCAAGTCATGCGAAGAGTTGAGGCTGTGTATTGCGTCCCGGGATATTCAAATTCGATGATCGAGCGAGTGGGGTGGGAAAAGTTGTTCGGCTCCCGGCAGGTGGCTTTTACCGAGGTGGGATAGCGCAATCCGAGGGCACGGCATGGGGTATCAAAAAGATGGACACCCATGTCGCCGAGTGTGCCGCAGCCATAATCGAGAATTTTACGCCATTGTCCGGGAGTGTATTTGCCATTCAAGTAGGGACGCACCGGAGCTGTTCCCAACCAGAGGTTCCAATCCAGATTCTCCGGCACGGGATCGACGCCTGGGTAGGGAGGGCCGTCATACCCCCAGTTTTTATCGGTCCATAGGTAGACATGCTGGACCTTGCCGATGCCGCCCTGCTGGAGGAATTCCGCCGCCATGCGGTAGCCGGTCGACGCATGGAGTTGAACGCCCATTTGGAGGATGGTGTTCTTCTCCCGAGCCAGGGACTGGAATTCGATTGCTTCGTCAATGCGATGGGTCAGTGGTTTCTGGCAATAGATCGGCTTGCCCAGTTGCATCGCCATCTTGGCCGCCGGGAAGTGCGTGTGGTCCGGCGTGGAAATGACAACGCCGTCGATCTTGTCACCAAGTGTCGCGAGCATTTCGCGGTAATCCACAAAGCACTTCGCGCTGGTGAAGGATTTCGCCAGGTCCTTTTCGAATAGGGCCTTGTTGACATCGGCCAACCCGACCACCTGCACGGCCGGGTGGGAAGCGATGATCCTCAGATCGGCGCTTCCCATTGCCCCGATGCCGATGTGCGCGGTCGTGAAGCGTTTGCTTGGTGGATTCGCCCAAACATTCGAAGGAAGCAGACTCCAACCGGCAAACGCGGCCGAGGCTTTGAGGAATGAGCGACGGGAGAGGGTGGATTGTTTCATAAAGATTCGGATTTTGCGGCGGGTTGCTTGAAAAGGAGCACAAAGACAAGGAGCACCCCGCCGGCGGAGAGTGCCGGGAGGCCCCAGAGAGGACGCCAGTCGATGGCTTGGAGTTCGCTTTTCCTCAGCGCCGGGATGCGGGATTCACGAATCTCACTCAGTCGAGAAGCGGCATCCGGATCGCCCTTGCCGTCTTTTATTGAGATTTCCATGGCGCGGGCCTGGTCTTGCAGATCCATGATCTGGATGGCGAATGCCTTCGATTCCTTGGTGGTGTAGAGAGCCTCGACCTTGCCGGCGACCTGGGCGCCGATAAACATTCCGAGTCCGAGGGTGAACAGCACGAGCAATCCCTGCGCCTGTCCGCGCAGATGGCGAGGCGCTATGCGGTCGGTGTAAATTTGGCCGGTCACAAAGAAAAAGTCGTAGCAGATGCCGTGCAGGAGGATTCCGACCAGGATCATCCAGCGCACTTGTTCAGGGGCTCCCATGGCAAAGAGCGCATAGCGGGCCACCCATGCCAGCATGCCGAGGGCGAGCATCCATTTCACCCCGAGTCGGACAAAGAAAAACGGCATCACCAGCATGAAGAAAATCTCGGACACCTGGCCGAGGGCCATGGTCGCTCCAATCACATCGCCCATGTGGAGGAGGGATTTCAACGACTGCAGCACCCCCGAGTCTCCGAAGTTCGCCATCTCCACCACGCGGCTCGTGACTTGGTAGTAGAAGGCCAGAGGGATGCAAATGAGCGTCGAGCACACCATGAAGACAAGGTAGGAGCGGTCTTTCAGAAGAGCCAAGGCGTCCAGCCCGATCAGGCTCCGAAGCGAGTTGGAGCCCGAGCCCAAAGCCGGGGTGTGGGGCAGGAAAAATGCCAGGAAGCCGAGAAGAATGCCGGCCCCGGCCGCCATCTGGAACATGTCGATTTTTGTTCCCCAGC
>JBIKNX010000027.1:0-18785 GCA_044358435.1 Luteolibacter sp. | reverse complement strand
ACCGCAGCTTCGAATTGCTACAAACCACTCTGTTTCATACACTTGGGAAACTACCGGAGCCGAAGTTCACCCACAAATTTTGCTGAAGAGCCGAAAAAAGAACACTAACCATAATAGTGGAAACGTTCCCTTCTTGTATTCCTTTACCTCCACAAAAAATCAGTTATCCGGGAATGCCGTAAGTGCTCAAAATCTCCCCCGCGCAGCGATCCGCCTCAGCCAGCGTCTTTTGCTCTCCGGTTCCATGACCCACCAAATATCCCTCGTCCTTGAGCTTTTCCAGACCTCGGATCACCCGCGCATTCGGTTTGAGCCTCGGCATTTCGAGAACACCGACTTTTGCTCCTCCGGTGAGCGCTTCGTAAACCATCGATACCGAATCCTCGGTCACCCAAACTTCAGCCGCGCCCGAAAGCTTCCCTGCCAACCAACCGGAGGCCGTGTCCTGATGCGGAAAAAGGGGAAGGTTCGGGATCTGATGTTCCAACTTCCTGAGAAAATCACCCGGGGTGCGCCTGGAGTCAGCAACCTGCCACTGGCCATCACAAGCAAGATCACGGATCCGCGAGATCAAGCCTTCTTCGTCAAAACCATGAATCTTCGATGGGCCGCCGATCAAAAACCATTTCTCGGTTCCTCTCTCCTTCGCGGGAACCACCCGATTCAAAGCTCCTTTGCTTAAAATCAAGTGAGGATTGTCGGGAGTTTTTTGAAAATCGTGCTCGGGCGCCACACACCAATCAAACCAACACATCGGCACGCCCGGTTTCATCAATACGACACTGCGAGCACCGGATAATCTCGTGATCGCCAGCAACGGGAAATGCGTGCGGTGGCCCGCTCCGATCACAAAATCGGCAACTGGAAATTTCCGACTCGCCGCCAGTGCTTTCAGAATCCGTGTCATCGGATTGCAACGCATCTCCAGTCGCACCACATGAATCTCAATCGCGGCACGACGCGCCATCGCCTCGGCAAGCCCGAGCGATTGGTTCTCGTGACCCGCCTTACCGTCGCTGACAATCAGAATGTGAAGTGGTGCGCTCAATCCGCGCCGAGGGTGCGAGGTTTCCGGCCACTTTGCAAAAACGAAATGACACCCCGATCAGATGCCCGATGACATGCGATGGTATGTTCCGGCAAAGACGAATGACGACGTGGTGACGGCTCAGACACTGGGGCAGCGCTTCACGACATACCATTACCTGAATTCAGCCGATACCATCGCCTGGTAGATCGGATCGGTATTCTGGAGTTCCTCATGGGTACCATCACCCACAATCCTTCCGTCCCTGAAAACAAGGATTCGATCCGCAATGCGAATCGTACTGAAACGGTGTGCGATAATAAGAGTGGTGCGCCCTTTCACCAATTCCGCCAACGCGTGCTGAACCATCGCCTCACTCTCGGTATCGAGAGCGCTCGTCGCCTCATCCAGAATCAGAATCGGCGCATCCTTCAAAAACGCGCGGGCAATCGCAATTCGTTGACGCTGCCCCCCGGACAGCAGATCACCGCGTTCTCCCACAGGGGTTTGATAGCCTTGCTGGAAACCCATGATGAAATCGTGAGCGAACGCTTTTTTCGCAGCGATTTCGATCTCCTCGCGGGTTGCATCCAATTTGCCAACACGGATGTTTTCCTCGAGCGTGCCCATGAAGAGCGAGGGGGTCTGCGGCACCACCGCGATACAAGCACGAAGATCATGTTTGAGAAAATCCTTAACGGAAACTCCATTCAGGCGAACCTCTCCATGCTGTGGATCGTAAAATCTTGGCACCAAATGCGCGAAGGTTGTTTTTCCCGCACCGCTCGGCCCAACCAACGCAACGACCTGCCCGGCCGGAATGGTCAAATTGACATCGTGCAAGACAGGCTCCTCATGATAGGCAAAAGTCAGATGATCAAATTCGATTCCGACCGCTGAATCAGGGCAGGGCTTGGGTGAATCAGGATTCGAAATCGTGTCATCGGAATGTAAAATATGATTCAAGCGATCCACCGAGGCTTTGCCTTGTTGAAAAAGCGAATGCATATTGCCGAGTTTTTTTATCGGTTCATACGACATGTAAAGCGCCATACCGAGAGCCAGAAAGGCGTCCCGGGTCATTCCCGCCCGCACACCGAAAAACAGCGCAGCGGCAAAACCCGTGGCCGCAACCACCTCAATCGAAGGGGAAATGATTTGGCGATACTTCACCACCTTCATTCCCAACTTCAAAATTTCCGCGATCCGCGTTTTGAACCGATCGATTTGCGATTGCTGGAGATTATACCCGCGAATCTCCAGTGCGGATTGCAGGTTTTCTGACAAAGATGCCGACAGATCACCACCCCGGGATTGAAGGGCGGCAGCTCTTTTGGTGAGTTTTTTACCGGCAAACCGAATCGCAAAAATACATATCGGCACGGAAACCAGGGCGATGAGGGCGATGAACAAACTCTTATCCCGGTAAGACATCCATCCCACCATCGCCAGTGCGAAAAGCATGGTGGCAGGTTGTTTGATCAGATCACTCGATGCCTGAGCGATCACCTGTTGGAGCAACTGCGCGTCGTTCATGACACGCGCCAACAAATCACCCGATGTGTTTTTCCTGAAGAACGCAAGTGGCAGGCTTTGCAGCTTGATGAAGAGATCGGTTCGGATCGACTCCACCACCCGCATTCCCGTATACTGAATGAAATACGCATTCGTATAGCCGGCAACAGCCCGTATCAGAAACACCGCAGGAATCCACAAGCAGGTGTAAATGAGCAGGTCGTTTCTGGAAATTTCACCCAGTTTTGATGTCAGCCAGATGACATAGGGATTTGTCAGATCCACCTTCTCACTGAACAGGATCGGGAAGACGATCTTTGTCATCAGCGGCAAGCCCGCTCCCGATGCGGCCGCGTAGACCAGTCCCGCGGCAACCCCGATCAGAAAGCAACCCTTCACTTTCATGAGGTGGCCGTAATATGGAAGGAACTTCTTCAAATCTGTTAGTCAGGGTTTTGCCCCATGAACATCCGCAAGGTGTGTGCCGCATGAGGCCGGGAGGCTCACACTTCAAGCATCAGGCGATGAGGCGCTTCGAGATAATCCTTGATACGGATCAGGAACGTCACCGCTTCTTTGCCATCCACCAGGCGGTGATCGTAACTCAACGCGAGATACATCATCGGACGAATGACAACCTGACCGTTGAGCGCAACCGGACGCTGCTGGATCGTGTGCATGCCGAGGATACCGCTTTGCGGAGGATTGAGAATCGGCGTACTGAGCAAGGAGCCGTAGGTTCCACCGTTGGAAATGGTGAACACTCCGCCTTGCAATTCCTCAATCGCGATTTTTCCCGATTTGCCTTTTGCCGCGTAATCCAGGATATCCTGTTCGATCTGAGCAAAGGATTTCCTGTCGCAATCGCGGAGAACCGGAACGATGAGGCCTTTCTCCGTGCCGATCGCAACGCCGATATCGTAAAAATGGTTTTCAATGATGTCATTGCCTTCGATGCGGCCGTTGATCGACGGCACGTCTTTGAGGGCCTGAGCGACGGCTTTGACGAAGAAGGACATGAATCCGAGCTTCACTCCGTGCTTTTTCAGAAAATCATCCTGTACGCCTTTGCGCAATTCCATCACGGCGGACATGTCGACCTCGTTGAATGTCGTAAGAATCGCGGCGGTTTGTTGGGCATTGACCAGATGCGTGGCGATCTTGCGACGCAGCATCGACATTTTCCGGCGTGTGGTGCGGCCATCTTCGACCACTGATGGAGTTGTCGCCTCGGGCTTCGGCGCGGAAAGAACCGAGAGATCCGGTTTCGGACGCGATTCCATGACTGACAACGGTGCCGACTCCGCAACGGCCGGGACAACTGGTGCTGGAGCGGGTTTTGGAGCGATTGGAACAGCTGAAGCCTGGCCCGGCGCGATCTTGCCGATGACTTTTCCAATCGCAACCTCGCCCTCATGAACGAGAATTTGCAAGGTTCCTGCAACGGGTGCTTCGAGTTCGTTTGAAACCTTGTCGGTTTCCAAAGTCACGAGGATTTCACCTTTTTCACAGAACTCGCCATCCTTCTTGCGCCATGCTGCGACATTGGCCGAGGTGATCGATTCGCCGGCGGCAGGCACCACGATCTCGACGGATCCGCCGCTCGCCACGGGTGCGGGCGCGGTTGTTGCAGAGGCGACAGAAGCAGGGACCGGTGCCGGAGTTGCGGCGGGTTGTGATGGAGCGGACGGTGCGTGAGTTTCGCCGGAAGGCGCGAGTTGGCCGATCACCGTTCCGATGGAAACCTCCTCGCCTTCGCCGACAGTGATCGTTAAAATTCCGTCAGCCTCGGCTTCGAGCTCATTGGAAACCTTGTCGGTTTCCAAGCTAACGAGGGCCTCGCCTTTTTTGACGAAGTCACCGTTGTTCTTATACCATTTCGCGATGTTCGCGGAGGTGATGGATTCGCCGGCTGCCGGCACTTTGATATCGATGGCCATGATGGAGGTGGTTTGAATAAAAAATCAGATTTCGAATGCTTTGGAGAGAAAGGCTTTGAATTCGCGGTAATGCATGGCTTTCGAGCCGGCGGCGGGACTTGAACCGGGTTTGCGCCCCACATAGGTCGGCCAAACGCCCAGTGTGGCCTCCAACTGCGGTGCGACATAGGTCCATGCTCCCATGTTTTTGGGTTCTTCCTGGCACCAGATGAATTGATCAACTTTGGTGAACTGCGCCATGATCGCTTTGAGCATTTCACCGTGGAACGGATATAGCTGCTCAATCCGGATGATCGCGGTATCAGAAATGCCGTGGTCGTTGCGATAGGCGACAAGATCATAGTAAACTTTTCCGGAACAGAGAATGACGCGTTTCACTTGATCCGGATTTTCAAATACCATTTGATCGGGAAGGATTTCCTGGAAACAGGTCCCCTCGAGGAAATCCTCCTCGCTTGAAACCGCCTCAGGCCTGCTGAGCAAACTTTTCGGAGTCATGAGGATGAGAGGTTTGCGGAAATCACGGTGCTTCTGGCGACGGAGCGCATGAAAATATTGGGCGGGAGTCGTGAAGTTTCCGACGATGAGGTTTTCCTCCGCACAGAGCTGGAGGAAACGTTCAAGACGCGCACTCGAATGCTCCGGTCCCATGCCTTCGTAACCGTGCGGAAGGAGCATCACCAAATCACTTGGTGTCTGCCATTTCGATTCCGCAGATGAAATGAACTGGTCGATGATGACTTGCGCACCGTTGGAGAAATCTCCGAACTGCGCTTCCCACATCAACAACATGCTCGGGTAGGAAAGTGAGTATCCATAATCGAATCCGAGCACGGCGAACTCCGAGAGCAAGGAGTTGTAAACGCAGAATTTGGCCTGATCCTCCGAGAGATTTTGCAAGGGAATGTAGCGCTCACGTGTCTCGTAGTCATAGAACACCGCATGACGATGGGAGAATGTGCCACGACGGCAATCCTGACCGGAAAGCCTGACCGGCGAGCCTTCCAACAACAACGAACCGAAAGCGAGTGACTCGGCAAACGCCCAGTCAAACGGACCGCCATTCTCGAGCGCTTCCACCCGCCTTGGAATAAAACGTTTTTCCAGAGTCGGGTTCAGGCTGAAATTTTCCGGAACCGTGGTGAGAACCTTTCCGATCTTCTGCAGCATGTCGCGATGGATTCCCGTCGCAACCGGCGCATGGGAATAGCTTTGCTGAATGATCGCGGTCGATCCGCTGAACACGGTGCGATCGCCAGCCTCGGAGAGTTCAACCATCGTTTTGTATCCATCCTCGAGCCTCTCCCATATGGCTTTTTCCAGATCATCGGCTGCCTGCTGGGTCAGCACGGCGGAGTTCACAAGCTGGCGTTTGTAAACCTGTCCGAAAGTCTCACGCGCCGCGATTTGCTTGGCAACCAATGGCTGGGTGAAGGCTGCTTGGTCCGCCTCATTGTGTCCCTGACGGCGGTAGCAATACATGTCGATGACGATGTCGCGGCCGAATTTCTGTCGAAATTCCAGAGCGAAATTCGCCGCCCAGTAGAGCTCCATCGGCTCCTCACCGTTGACGTGCAAAATCGGAGCTTCGATCATTTTCGCCACATCAGTCGCATAGGCGGATGAACGCGCATCGGCAGGCATCGTGGTGAAGCCAATCTGGTTGTTGATGATCAAGTGGATGGTTCCGCCCGTGCGGTAACCCGGAAGCTGCGAAAGGTTCAGAACCTCCGCCACCGAACCCTGGCCCGCGAAAGCCGCATCACCGTGAATCAAAATCGGCAACACACGCTTGCGATCGGTCGAGACTCCGTCATCACCCAGAACCCGCTGACGGGCGCGTGCCTTACCTTCCACGACCGCGTTCACCGCCTCAAGGTGGCTGGGGTTGGCGGCCAGACTCACGCGCACATTTCCATCCGGAAACTCACGGACACTCTCGTAACCCAGATGATACTTCACATCACCATCACCGGCAACCAATCCCGGCTCATAATCCGGAGTGAATTCATAAAGCAAAGTCGTCAGCGATTTTCTCACGAAATTTGCCAAAACATTCAACCGGCCGCGGTGGGCCATCCCCATCTCGATCTCAAGGACGCCCTGTCTCGGACAATTCTCCAAGAGCGCGTTGAGCACAACCATTGCACCCTCGCCACCTTCCATGGAGAAGCGCTTTTCACCCAGGAATCTTTTGGCCAGGAAATTTTCAAATGTCTCGGCTTCCAACAACCAGCGAAGCGACTTCACCTGCAATTCATTAGATGTTTCAGGTCCGTACAAGCCGTGACGTTCGATCCTCTCCCGCACCCAATGACGAACGGTCGTATTGTGAATGTGCATGAACTCGAAACCGATCTTGCCGGAATAGGTTTTTTTCAATGCCGCGACCATTTGCGTGAGAGGCATTCTCGCTCCATTGAGAAAGAAGGGATTCGATGCTTCACGCGCCATCTCCTGATCGGTGAATTTGTATTCGCTGATTGACAGGCGCGGATTGACTTCCGCCCCATCATCCAACGGATTGATATGCGCCTGAGTGTGTCCCAGCGTGCGATAATTGTAGACCAGACTGACAACTTTTCCGTTGAACTCGATGTCAGATGCCGAAAGAGACGCCGGACCGGTCTCCGCGGCTTCCTTTTTCTTGAGTTGGGCAACCCCTAATTCAAATCCCTCGAAAAATGCCGACCATGTCTGATCCACAGATTGCGGATTTTCACACCATTGTGCGTATTTTTCGTCCAGTAAATTCGCATTGAGCCGCGCCGAAACCGTTGAGTTCATGTGTTTATAGATAAATGCGCGCCGGGTTTTGTTTTCAGGCTTGCCCTCGGCGCGCAGGCATTAGTTAAAGGTCTCGCAGGCTTGCGTCAACTATTGCAGACTGAAAATATAGCCGCCGCCAGAAATCGCATGATCCAAGTCTCCAACCTCTCGAAACGCTACGGACACCATCTCGCTGTCCGCGATATCTCATTTTCCGTCTCCAAAGGGGAAATTGTTGGCTTCCTTGGCCCCAATGGTGCCGGAAAAACCACCACCCTGAGAATGTTGACCGGCTTTCTACCCCCGTCCGGAGGCAGCGCCACCATTGCCGGCTTTGATATCTTCCGGGACTCCATTGAAGCCCGCAAACGCATCGGCTACATGCCGGAAAACGTGCCTCTGTATGAAGACATGCGGGTCCGGGAATATCTCTCTTTCCGGGCACAACTCAAAGGACTCAACGGCGGCGATGCCCGCCGTCAGGTCGCACATGTCATCGAAACCTGCGGGCTGGAAAGCGTAAGGAGAAAAATGATCAAAGCCCTCTCCAAAGGCTACCGCCAGAGGGTCGGCCTGGCAGATGCTCTCGTCCATCAACCCGAGCTCCTGATCCTCGACGAGCCCACCAACGGGCTCGATCCCGTTCAAATCCGCCAGATCCGCGAACTCATCAAACGCCTCGCACTGAACCATACGGTTCTCATTTCCACCCATATCCTCTCGGAGGTGGAAATGATCGCGGATCGCGTCATCATCATTGACAACGGCCAGATCAAAGCGGCGGATACCCCGCAAAACCTGATCAACGAGATGCGTACCGCGGGCCGCGTGCACACCGAAATCCAGGCGCCCATCAATGAGGCGACCGCCGCTCTCGCCGCGATAGGCAGCGTCAAAAAAGTCGCCTCGGAAATCCTCGCGGACGGATGGATCCTTTTCACCCTCTGGTCGGACTCCGGAACTGACACACGTCAATGCATCCACAAAGTTTGCAGCGAGCAAAAATGGCCGCTTCGCTCACTTGTCAGGCATGAATCCAAACTCGAAGACGTTTTCGTGGAGCTTACCCGAAAGGACTGATCCGCATCCGGATTCTTTACTGGCGCATCGGGCCTTTAATGACTAGAGCTGTCGACAGCCATGAACATCCGAATCCTCGCGCTTGCCGCTCTCGCCGTTTTCACCCCCGTCACTCGGGCGGAATCCGCTCCCGCTCCGCTGAAAAAAGACGATCGTATCGTTTTCCTCGGGGACTCCATCACCGCAGCCGCGGTGAAGCCGGGCGGTTATATCACCCTCATCAATGAGGCGATCGCCGCAACCCATCCGGACCTGAAAATCGAAACCTTCGGTGCCGGAGTCAGCGGCAACAAGGTTCCCAACCTTCAGGCGAGACTCGATAAGGACGTGCTTTCCAAAAAACCGACCATCGTTTTCATCTATATCGGCATCAATGACGTCTGGCACTGGAAGAAAAACAAAGAAGGTGTTCTCTCAGGTGGAACCACCCCCGAGGTTTTCGAATCTGGGCTCAAAGACATCATCGCCAAAATCAATGCCGTTGGCGCGCGGGTCATTCTTTGCACCGCCACTGTCATCAATGAGAAATCGGATGGAAGCAATGAGCGCGATGCCATGCTCGACGAGTATTGCGCGATCAGCCGCAAGGTGGCCACCGAGACCAAAAGCCAAATGGTCGATCTCCGCAAAGCCTTCATCGACCATCTCAAGACCGCAAATCCCGACAACCTCCCCAAAGGCATCCTCACCGGCGACGGAGTCCACTTGAACCCGGCTGGCAACCGCCTCGTCGCCACGGAAATGGGCAAGGCGATCGGTCTGAAAATAGCGGAAGCCCCGACACCGCAAAAATAAAGCCCGGGATTTTCCCGATCATTTCATGCGCACATCCGCTTTTGTCATTTCAGCTTTTCAGCTTTTCGGCCTTGCCGCTTTTACGAGAGCCGAGTCCTTCCCCGCCACCAACGGACTGGAACGGACTCTAGTCGCAAAAGAGCCGTTGATCAAAAACGCCGTTTCGGTCTCCGTCGATGTGGACGGAGCCATCTACGTCACGGAATCCGCCCGCCGCAAAGTGGGCGATCTCGATATCCGCGAATTCACCAGATATGACTGGGTGCCACACGATGTATCTTTCACTTCCATCGATGAAAAACTCGCGTTTTTCCGTAAAGAACTCGATGGCAAAAACAAGTTTCCCAAATCCTCTCTCAAGGATTTCAACAACGACGGCAACATCGATAGCAAAGACCTGACGGTCGCCACCGAAAAAATCATTCGCCTGACAGATAACGACGGCGACGGCTTGGCGGAGAAATCCACGGTCTTCGCGGAAAATTTCAACACCGAAGTCACCGGCATCGCCGCGGGTGTTCTTGCATGGCGCGGAGATGTTTACGCAACCATCGCACCGGATCTCTGGAAACTGCGAGACACGAACGGCGATGGCATCGCCGACAAGCGCGAGTCACTCGCCCATGGCTTCGGGCTTCACATCGCCTATGCCGGTCATGACATGCACGGACTCACCCTTGGACCTGACGGGCGCATTTATTGGACGATTGGGGACAAGGGCACCAACGTCACCTCGAAAGAAGGAAAAAAATTCTTCGCGCCACACGAAGGCTCCTTGCTCCGCTGCTATCCGGATGGCTCGGAATTTGAAATCTTCGCGCGCGGTTTGAGAAACCCTCAGGAAATTGCTTTTGACAAATACGGAAATATTTTCTCCGTCGATAACGATTCAGATCAGAAGGGTGAGCGTGAACGCTTCCTACACATCACCGAAGGCTCAGATACCGGTTGGCGCTGCTACTACCAATACCGTGGGGCTGCCTACAACCCGTGGATGGAGGAAAGCATTTGGGAACCCGCAGGCGAATTCCAACCCGCCTACATCACGCCCACCAACATGAATTATTCCGATGGTCCGGCAGGCTTTGCCTACAACCCCGGAACCGCTCTGAACTCAAAATACGATGACGCCTTCTTCGTAACCGAATTTCCAAAAGGAACCGTCCGCTCTTTCAAAGTGAACACGAAAGGCGCGACTTTCGAAATGTCTGATGAGCACGTCGTTTCCTCCGGCGCGATGAACGTCGGGATCAATTTCGGTCCGGATGGCGCACTCTACTCTGCCGACTGGGGTGGCGGCTACGCCATGAATGAAAAAGGAGCTGTCTGGAAAATCGATGATCCGTCGATCGCAGGTTCGAGAATTCGCCAAGAGGTCGCCCAATTTCTCAAAGCGGGCCCAACCAAAGTTTCCACCGCAGAACTGTTGAACCGGCTATCCCACAAGGACATGCGTATCCGCCTGGACGCGCAATGGGAACTCGCAAATCGAAAAGCCATCGCCGGTCTGCAACAGCTCATCGCCTCACCGACATCCGGCCAACTCGCAAAAATCCATGCCATGTGGGCGCTTTCCCAACAGCGCCGCTTTTTTGAAAACGACTTTCAAACCCTTGCCTCATCCAAAGACCCGATTCTCCGTGCCCAAGCCGCCAAACACGCGGGCGAAACGCTGAAAGGATCCAACCCCATCCTCACCGGCCTGCTGACGGATTCAGACCCGCAAGTTCGGTTCCATGCCGCCACGGCGATTTGGAAAACGGGTGACTCGGCTTCCATCGATGCGGTCATCCGCATGCTTGCCGAAAATGACAACAAGGATCCCTACCTTCGCCATGCGGGAGTTCTCGCCCTCACCGCATCGCCCGCGGAAAACATCGCCGCGAAAACCCTCAATCACAAATCTCCCGCCGTCCGTCTCGCCGCCGCCGTGGCTTTCCGCCGACTGAAGGCTCCACTCGCCGCCAAATTGCTGTCCGATGAAAACCCGCAAGTCGTCGCTGAGGCCGCACACGCGATTTACGATGACCCCGCCATCGTGGCCGCTTATCCCGCACTTGCCGCTTTGCTCGATGATAATCCTGAGGCAACTCCTCCCGCCATACGCCGCGCGATTGCTGCGAACCGTTTTCTCGGCGATGAGAAAGCCGCGACCCGGCTTGTGAAATTCGCCGCCAACGCATCGGCTCCATCCGCACTTCGTGTCGCGGCACTCGAAGCTCTGGAATCATGGACGCGAGCCACAAATTCAAACCCGGTCGACGGTCGTCATGATCCCCTCAAACCTGCGGACAAAGCAATCGTGAAGGCGGCTTTTCTATCCTCATCCCGGGTTCTTCAAGACAGTCCTGACAAGGCCATATCCGCCGCAGCTGTATCGGTTTGCAAAACTCTCGGCATCGTTGCCAGCTCTGCGGATCTCGAAAAAGAAGTTCTCGATCAAAAAGCCGATCCAACAGCCAGAATCAATGCTCTCGACGCTCTTAAAGCCGCCAAACCGGATGAGTTTGAAAAGATTCTCCCGAGTCTGCTTGAAGACAGGTCTTCTGACCGAATCCGCATTCGCGCCGCCACCCTGCTGGCTGAGACGAATCCCCAAAAAGTGGTCGATTATGCGGCGAGGGAGATCGCGAAATCCGAGCAGATCCAAGAACAACAAGAGGCCATCCTGCTGCTTGCGAAAATGAATGAACCCGCAGCCAGGGAACTTCTCAGGAATTACTCCGAAAAATTTGGTAAAGGCAGTGAAATGCGCGAACACCTGCTCCTTGAATTCACGGAAGCCCTCCCCGGCTTCGAAAAAAGTCTCCCCCCGTATTCGGCATCACTTGAAGGCGGCAACGAAGTCGCCGGGGAAAAAGTATTCAATGAGCACCTTGCCGCCCAATGCATCGCCTGCCATCGAGTGGGTAAAGATGGAAGTGAAGTCGGCCCACCCCTCTCTCACATCGGAAAAAAAGGACGCGATTACATTTTTGAATCTCTCATCGCGCCTCAGGCCAAAATCACTTCGGGATACGGTTTGATTTCGGTCAATACCCAATCCGGCTCCTCAGTCTCAGGCGCCCTCAAGGAGGAAACCCCGACTTCCCTGACCTTGATCCTTCCTGATAAAACCGAATTGACCGTCAAAAAGGCCGACATCAAAACTCGCACCCAACCCGTCTCCGTCATGCCTCCCATGGGCGACATTCTATCCCCGAGGGAGCTTCGCGACCTCATCGCATATCTTGTCGCATTGAAATGAGATGATTGGTCACCTGATACCAAAGATGAGATCCTTACTTCTTTGTTCCTTGCTTCTCTGGGATACGACAACTCCATGTCTCAGCTGTGCCGCAGTGACCGTTGCGCGCGGAAGTGTTGTGAATGCCGATCAATCGGTGATCATGATCTGGGACAAGGAAAGGAAGACACAACACTTCATCCGTCAGGCGAATTTTAAAACGGATGCGAAAGAGGTGGGTTTCGTTATACCATCCCCATCGCGGCCGGAATTGGAAGAATCAGGCAACGAGGCATTTACCACGCTGAAAGAAATCACCGCACCCTATGTGATGAGTGGCGGCGGTTCCTTTTCCATAGGATGTTCCGCGCCGAATGCTGCCATCCGCAAGTCCGGTATCCAAATCGTCGAGGAAAAACGCGTGGCGGGATATGACGCCACCGTGCTAACCGCACGCTCCGGAAATGATCTGGTCGCCTGGCTGGAACAGCACGGATATCCTTACTCACCCGAACTGGCGGAATGGGCCGCTCCCTATCTCGGCGGCGATTGGCATTTCACCGCCCTCAAACTTGCAAAAGAGGATAAGGCAAACCGGGATCTCAACAGCATTGGGCGTTAGGCATAAGGCGTGAACTCAAACTTGCAAAAGAGGATAAGGCAAACCGGGATATCAAAGCATCCGCGTTGCGCATCACTTTCCGGACCGAACGCCCGCTGTTCCCATATCGCGAGCCTGAGTCCGCCACAGCAAAAAACCAACTCGATATCTCCTCGAGATTGTTACGCATCTATTTCATCGCGGAGGCACGCTACCGCGGACAAATGGACCATGGCGACAAATGGAGCGGAAAGGCAGTTTGGTCAAATGACATCACACGTCACAAAGCCAGCCTCCTGAAATCCCTCAAACTTCCGGATTCCGTCAACCCGGGCACTTGGTGGCTCACGGAATTCGAAGATCACTGGCCTTATGAAAAAGCTGCGGGAGATGTTCATTTCCTACCCGATCCCGAGCAAAAGATTTTGGATATCCGGAGTCACGGCATGCCGCCGGCTTACGATGCCGGTTTTCTGGGAGCCCTGTTGTTTTTCGGAATGAACGTCATCTTTCGGCGGCGCAAAACAAAAATAGACGTATGATCAATGGAAAATGCTCTCGAAAACCGCTCTTCGCAAGCTTGCATGTCCGCCCGACAAACGTTTTGCTGGCGGTATGGAGTCACACGAGTGGAATGAGCGGACTGAGGAAGGGAAACGTTTTTACCGTGGGAATTTTCACGGCAACGAATGGAGAATTCTCACGACCTTAAAAACAGATCCCGATTGGGAATTGATTGAACAACCCTCGGAGGAAGTTTGGAGAGCCCTGCGCGACATCGTTTGGAAAAAATATCAGCGCAAGCGCTGTCCATGGGAGCGAGTGACCTCCATCGACAGGATTCTTGGTGATGATATTCCTCAGTGAATTCTAAAATCTTCCGTCATCGCCTCACAGCCGCAGCGCGTAAAACCAGCGCGCTCATACCCGACATTCAGATCATGCAATTTGTCCTTAGTTTTTCATAAAACGACCGACGAAATGATCCAAAAACAACCTTGGCAAAGCGCTGTGCAAGGCTAAGATCTCTTTGATCGAGTCAAATTGGTTCCATTACCCACCAACTCACATTCTCAACCGTCACCCCCTCCATGTCCACGTTTTCAGATCGAGCCACCAAACGAGCCAGCCGCTTGATGATGATTGTGGCATTTCATATGATTGCGGCGCTTGCTGTTGCCAGCGCTCAAACCGCTTCGCCCGTTCAAGTAACGACATTTCAGGCGAACCTTGGAGAAATAATCATTC
Organism: Luteolibacter sp.; assembly: GCA_044358435.1. Classification (GTDB taxonomy): domain Bacteria; phylum Verrucomicrobiota; class Verrucomicrobiia; order Verrucomicrobiales; family Akkermansiaceae; genus Luteolibacter. The sequence continues at coordinate 4,584 of JBIKNX010000027.1, read as the reverse complement.
GCAATCGAACCGTGAATCTGACCCTTGCGGCAACCAGCAGCAAAGGTACCATCAGATCGATGCAATTGGCAGATAGCGCGCGCGGTGTGTTCAGTGCGCCACAGCCTTACAAAAAAGCCGTTTCCTACAGCTTTCCTGAAAATGCATCAGGTCGCCATTTGATTGCTGCTATTTTTCAAGACAGCATGGGCAATCGATCTGAACAAGCGGTCATCACGCTCGATATTATTCCGGATTTGCCGATACAACCGGCACTTCTGCCCGGTTCCATTCCCCAACTATTCGTTCGGCGCGGTAACTACAGTCAAATCCAATTGGCTAACTTGGTGAATGACCCAGGAGACCCGATCGTTCAATTCTCCACCTCTTTGGGTGAAATTCTCATCCAACTCGCCCCTGTCAAAGCTCCGCTGACGGTCGCGAATTTTCTGAGTTATGTGGACAACAATCACTATCAAAATTCGTTTTTCCACCGCTCGGTTCCGGGATTCATCATTCAAGGCGGTGGCTCTTTTATCGATACGGCAAACAACTACACGATCACGCCCATCGAAAGCCAAGGCACCGTCCAAAACGAACCGGGCGATTCCAATCTCCGCGGGACAATCGCCATGGCCAAGGTCGACGGAAATCCGGACAGTGCCACCAGCGAGTGGTTCTTCAATCTCGCCGATAATTCCGCCAACCTGGACCAACAGAATGGCGGATTCACCGTTTTTGGAAAAGTTTTGGAACCATCCATGGCGGTGGTTGATGACATCGCCGAGCTTGAGGTGAGCGATCAGAGCGCGTCTATCGGCTTCAGTGAGCTGCCATTGATTCAAGTCCCGGCCGCAGGGGATGCCCTCAAGTTACAGGATTTGGTTTTGATTGGCAATGCATCCCGTCTTCGTTTCAGTGTGAGAAAACAGGTTGCCGGTGTGAAAGCTACGATCCAAAATCATCTTCTTGTGTTGGAGCCATCCGGAAAGCCCACCAGCGCGATCACTTCAATCCCGATACGCGCCTTGGCCCCAGACGGAAGATATCTGGATTTTGCCGTTCCGCTGAACATTGCAACCAACCATCCGATGATCGCAAAAGGTGTGGGAGTCACCTCGGTTAAGACCAAAGAGGACACGGCGGTTAATATTTCCGTTCCCGTAAGTAATCCGGACAATTCCCCTTTGGATTGGGATTTCACCGTGCTTGCAACCAAGGGTAATTGCGAATTGCTGCCGGTGACCAAGCCGGGAGTTCGGGTTATACGCTACACTCCCCATGCCAATCTTTCAGGCTCTGACAGCTTCACCCTTCGGGTGCTTGATGATGACGTCAATCCGCAGAAACGTGGACAGGACCAACTCAAAGTGAATGTCACGATCATCCCGGTCAATGATTTACCAACTATCCAAGCTCCGCCTGCTTTTCCAATTACAGGCGGCACAACTTCCAGTTTTGAGGTTGTGATAGCGGATGAAGAAACCCTACCTAATGACCTTATCGTGACTTGTTCAGCAAGCGGGTTGCTTCTACCCGCCGGTTCAGTGACCTTGCAAGGATCAGGCTCCACTCGGACTGTCCGCTTATCCCCTTCCAGCACGTCCAAGATCTCAAGTGGCAAGATCACTCTTGCGGTGACCGACAACAGCAAGAAAACAACGAAAACTACGGTTTCCGTGAATATTATACCTTGAGCGCGCGCCCGTTGATTCCAACGGTAACCCACCGAAAAGTCTGGCCTTCAGATCATTTCATCTGCCCGCAAACCCATTGAGACCTGTGACAAAATTCTTGCCCTAATCGCTCAATCACACAACTTTTCATCGTTACGAAATAGATGAATAGGGGCAATTCCAAATGGATCTCAGACGCGTTCTTCGGACTTTGCTTTATTTTCAATACTTCTCTCGCACCAGCTCAGCAAGAGCCGGAGATCATACGCCTTGAACTAGACGAAACCAATCAGGTCGTTGGCTTCGACTTCGTCAATGCCGTCACGGGATGGAATGCATATTTCAATTCGGGCTTTCGAGGCGGCACCTCATCCATCGGCATTCTTGAAGCCGGCCAAGCTTGGTTCGGCCACGAAGTCTTCACACGCCCCCCCGGCGCTCCCGCGGCCTTTACCACTTGGACCAACCCAGCAGAGGGCGCCGTCAACGAAATCGACTACCATGCAACAACTGTCGCTCACGTTCTGGCAGGAAGCGGCTATATTCCCGACAATGGGGGCTCTTACACTTATGCAGGCTTGGGCATGGCACCTGAGGCGCGTTTGGTATCGGGAGGAATCGCTACGACATTCTCAACAGATGTCGACAGTCTAGGCTCCTTCGACATCAGCACAGAATCCATGATTGCTGGCTACAAAGAATTTTTCCGTGGTACAAATGTTGGCAAGCTCGACGTCATCAACAGCAGCTGGGGCGGCGGTGGCTCGGCAAATTCCCTCCAGTCTCTGAGTATTGACGGACTTGCATTCCAAAACTCAAGCGTCGCTCACGTCATCTCCGCTGGTAATGGTGGAATTGCGGAAGTTTCCTCACCCGCAAACGGCTTCAACAATATTTCCGTGGGCTCATTAGGGGGTAATTCCTATACCGAGCCATCTGATTTCTCGTCGAACGGTCTTACGGACTTTTATAACCCTGTAACCGATCTCACGATTGCAAACGCACGGGTTGCCGTTGATATCGCCGCACCGGGAGAGAATCTTTTTCTAGCAGCTTACCTGGGCAATAGCGGGTCGATTGGTGCGGTACAACCCAACCTCGCTCCCGGTAGTGGCCTGATCGCGCAGGAACCGCCGCCCACCGATCTCTATTTCACCGCACTCAGTGGCACCAGTTATTCGGCTCCGATCGTCGCGGGCGGCATCGCCCTGCTCAAAGATGCCGCTCGCGGAATTCTTGACGTAACCCCTCAAACAAGTCCCGATACGTTTGACACGCGCACCATCAAGTCGGTGATCATGGCTGGCTCGGATGCCACGGCGGGATGGAATAATGGACAAAACGTATTGAATGTGACCACCCAAGCCCTTGACACCACGACCGGTGCAGGCGCCCTGAATTTGCTCAATGCTGCCGATATCTATCTCGGTCAAACACGCGACGCCAATGGCGGCGCGGTCGGCCTGAATGGTTGGGCGCTCACAACGGTGAATCTGGGACAAGCCGTTGAATTTGTCATCGATCGCACCTTCAACGACCAGACATCCATCACCGTCGCACTCAACTGGTTTGCGGTTCGCGACTTTAACGATGCCGACCTCGGACAAGACATCGCCTTTAACAACCTTGATCTTGAAGTCTGGAAACTCGATTCGAATGAAAATTTCATCGAGAGAGTGGGCTCTTCCCAAACCACTTACAACAATACCGAATTTCTCCGCCTGAACAACCTGTCATCCGGGCAATACGCCATGCGTGTTCTGTTCACAGGCCAAGTTTACGATACCACCGGCTTGAACAGCACGGAAACCTTCGCACTCGCATGGACCTCCATACCCGAACCCAACGGCTTTATCCTCATCGCGTTCGGATCGGTTTTGATGTTATGCTACCGTAAGCGATAGCATCTGCTGGAATGATCCGCATTTTGACACTGATCCAATCTTCACTACGGGCATTCAGGACACATGCTCGGCCTTCCGTCAATGAATGCGGTGACGGAGCAACAGCATTTTACCACGCTCGGTTTCCCATGCAGGCACCTGAGTGAGAAAATTTGGAAGTTCGGGATTCAACGCATATTTGCGATGGAACACCTGCGTGGTGGAGCCTGACATCGGGGGAACAATCCAACTCCAATCCGCATTTACCCGCCTGCCAGCCGTTTCCTCGTTCTTGCAAAACCGGATGAATTCATTTGATGCTTGGTGGTGATCAACCAACTGGACCCCATCCGACATGAAAGAATGAATCACCGCCTCATTCAGAACCAACAACGCATGATCACGCCATAGACTGCCACGACGCTGGGTCTCCAAACCCAGCTTTTCCGCAATAACCGGCAGTTGATTGTAACGGTAGGCATCGGCCAGATCCCGGGCGCCGATTTCCGTCCCCATATACCATCCGTTGCACGGAGCGCAGGGATAAACCTCGTTTCCGGTTGCGAAAATTTGATCGGACAGGGCAGGTACGGCATACCAGCGAAGACCCAGCGCCTCGAACCATGGGTATGCCGGATGGCGGAGTTTGACTTCCAAAACCGAGCTCCGGGGCAGTTCATAAAGTCCGAGCTTCTCACCGGATTGAATGATGAGCGGTAACAAATCAAAACGACCGGGCACACTTGGCGCCTTCCAGCCGAGAGCAAGCGCGACTTTTGTCAGTGCCAGATTCATCGGATCACCAAGGATCGCACCGTCACTTTTCTCATAAGCGGCATAGCGGATCAACTGGTGATTCCAAATGCGAATCTCAGACTCGGGTGATTTCCATCCGGAGAAAACCGTCATGGTGGGTATGATCCTAAAAAGGAAAATGGGCGTGTTTTTTAAGCCTCATTGGCTGAGGAGTTTGATTTTTCATTTTGTGCGTCGTTAAGCGTGGTGGTTTTATCCACTCAGGAGTAATTCAGCCTCTTCGGGTAGGC
>JBIKNX010000081.1:0-10988 GCA_044358435.1 Luteolibacter sp. | reverse complement strand
ATCGCCTGGCGTGGCACCGATTCGAACGTGCGTGAGCCGATGTGCGGGGTGACGATGACTTTCGGGTGATGCAGCAGCGGGTGGTCGGCGGCGGGTGGCTCTTCGTCTAACACATCCGTGGCGTAACCCGCGAGTTTTCCGGAATCGAGGGCAGCGATGACATCGGCATTGTGAATGAGTTCGCCACGACCCGTGTTCACCAACCATGAGTTGTCCGGCATGAGGGCGAGACGTTTCGCGTTCACGCAATGATGGGAATCCGGGGTGAGCTTGGTGTGGGGTGAAATGATGTCCGAGGCAGAGAAAAGACTGTCGAGATCATGGTGGCGGGTGATGCCGTATTGTTCAGCGACATCTTCCGGCCAGAAGTTTCCGAAGCCGTGCACCTCCATCCCGAAGGCATGGGCGCGCTTGGCGACTTCCTGCCCGATCCTGCCAAGGCCGATCAGGCCGATGCGTTTGTTGAGGAGTTCGTAACCGGTCAGGCGGGTCCATTTCCCCTCGCGGGTGGCTTGGATGGATGGATAGAGATTTTTCGTCAGTGCCAAGAGCAGCGCAAACGTATGCTCGGCAACGGTGTCATGGTTCACGCCGGGAGTGAAAAGAACAGGAATGCTCATCTCCCGCGTGGCCGGAAGGTCGATCTTGTCGAGCCCGATGCCGTATTTGGAAATGACTTTGAGCTTGGGCGCGCATTTCTCCAAAACCGCGCGGGTGATCGCATCGTCCCCGCAGAGAAACGCGTCAAACCCCTGTTCCGCAAGCTCCAGCATGCGGGCCTCGGTAAGTGGTCCGCGCTCACGGGTGATTTCCCAACCTTGTGCCGCCATGAGATCATGGTGCGGGCCTGGAGTATCCTGATAGCTGCATGTCGTAAGAAGAATTTTCATGTGCTCGAATTCAAGATAGCAGTCGGCCGATTGTCGATTGAAGAAGTCAGGGATCAGACATTCTCCCGATCCACCCCGAAAATCTCCCCGTATGAGCTATTCCATGGCAATAAGAGGCGTGACATCTTCCGACTCCTGTGCAGTCTTTAATTCATCTTTACCTTTTTCACCTTATGGAATCCACCGGCCATGATTGCGCAACTGAATTGAACCTGTTCGGGAATTTTTCCCGGCGCGGGTTCATCACGACCACCCTTGCGGCCAGCACCGCAACTCTTACGAGTTGCAAGGCTGTTCCCGGAATCGGTGAACTTTCTAATCGCCCCCTCCCCCGTAATCCGGCGGGCAACCATGCGAACCATCCTGTTCCAAATTCAGGCGTTACCTTCACACGTGTGATGGTATCCGGAAACCATATCGCGATCACCTACGACGATGGCCCTCATCCTGTCAATACTCCGCGGTTGCTGGATATGCTTGCCGAGCGAAACATCAAAGCCACGTTCTATGTGATCGGGAACAACGTGAACCTTTACCCTGGCGTGCTGCGGCGCACGGTTGCAGAAGGTCACGAGATCGGAAATCATTCGCAAACCCATTGCCTGCTCTCCAAACTGAGTGACTCGCAGCTGCGTCTGGAAATGCAGCGCTGCCGGGATGCCATCGGGCGCGCTGCCGGTATCCGCCCACGCACGATGCGTCCTCCCTATGGCGGGCTCCTTCAACGCCAGCGCCAGCTCGTCTTCGATGAATTCGGTTACCCGACCATTCTGTGGTCGGTCGATCCTCTCGATTGGAAACGCCCCGGCGCATCCGTCATCGCAAACCGCATCGTTTCCGGAACCGCAGCCGGTGGAATCGTCCTTGCCCATGATCTCCACTCCCAAACCGTCGATTCGATGCCAAAGGCGCTCGATGGACTTTTGAGACGCGGGTTTGAATTCGTCACGGTATCCCAACTCCTCGCCATGCAAGTCAGCCCGCCGCCGGCTCAAATTGCCTCCATCCAATCCTACTGAGCCTGTAACCGATTCCCCAGCCAAGTGTGAGCCATCTGAAGTTCGGAGAGCGCTATTTTACCAACCGTGACCAACTGTCACGGGTCTGGTCCGGAATTCGTGAACTGGCAAACATCACGGAGTCCAATCTCAATGAAAGTTGCGACACCACGTCCATTGAAAATCAAATCCATGCGCCATTTTCATGTCTGGTGTGCGGTGAGACAAATTCAGGGAAATCCTCCCTGATCAACAGTCTGCTCGGCAACGATCTCTGCCCGGTCAACGCACTGCCGGAAACACGGCAAATCATCCGTTATCGCCACACCGACGCGAGCCTGGATGCGTCCTCCTCGATTTGTCATGAAGAATTCGTGGCCGCGCCCGTTCTTCGCGATATCAATCCCATCGACACGCCCGGCACCCAAGCTCTTGATGCCGAACAAAAACAAACCATCGAACGCCTGTTTTCCGATGCCGAGCTCATCCTGTTTGTCTTTCCCGTCTCGAACCCATGGGGAGCCTCACCGTGGAACCTGATCGGAAATTTGCCGGAATCCCACCGCAAGCGCATGGTCTTCGTGATCCAACAATGCGACTCTGCGGAGGCTGCGGATATTGCCGTGATCATGGAGCATATGGCCGATCTCTCGATGAAGCGAATCGGCATGTCTCCCCCCGTCTTTCCCGTCTCCGCAAAGCTTGCCCGCGAGGCGAGGCGCAATGAAACCTTCAATCTCAAACTCCATCAGGAAAGCGGATTTCAAGCTCTGGAGGATTTCATTTCCGGTCACGTCTGTTATTCTGAAAAACGGAAAGCCTCACTCAAGGCATGGCATGACCGGGCCGCAATCGCCCTCCATTTGATTGATGATCAGATCGATCGGAATACCAGACTCCAGAGAATCCATCACGAGTTTCTGAGATCGCTTGAGGATGAAATCGACGCCATGCGCGAAAGCCTTGTATCCAGACTTCCGAGCCACCTCACGGAGGTTGCCGAAATCTTCCAAAACGAGGCGATTCTGGTGACACGTAAACTTGCAAAATGGCTCGGCGTCGCGCGGTCGTTATTCAAAGTGTTCACGGGCGACAACACCGGCATCCGCATCGAGTCCTTGCTCACGGAAAGACTTCGTTCAGCGGTAGAATCCGTTGCGGAGAATGACGGCAACGACATCGTTACCGCCTGTCTCAAGCACTGGCGGGATCTCGGCGCGCGCATCAACGAATCCATCGGCTTGCCCATCGATCCGTCCTTACCCATCGACGGGACCTTGGAAAAAGCGCGGCAGCATTTTGTTGAACGCATCGGCAGCGCGGCACACCGGGCGATTGGCAACCTTCACGTGCGCAAAGATCTGGAACGCGAGCTTCGCCATCGCAACATGGCGATCAAATCGTTCAGCGCATCCGCGCTCATCTTCCTGAGCATTGGAGCGGCAAACGGCGTCATGGACACCCATATCCTCCCTTGGATCTTTTGTACGGTTGCCCTGCTGTTTTTGATCGGCGGCATGGTCATCTCCATCATCACGAAGTCACGCATCAGCCATGATTTCCGGATCACTCTTTTGGAAACCTGCGGAGCATTTGCCGAGGCCCTGCGTTCCGACTACGAGGATGCGATTCGATCGTTTTTTCAGGAATACACCTCATGCCTGGGTTCCATCAGAACACACCTTGCAAAAGAAGAACGCAGCAACGGACCGAAACAGAACCGCTGGCAAAATCTTTTCCTCACGCTCAAGTCCATCGAGCAGGATTTGTAAAAACCGGCGGTTGGTTCTTCAGATCGTCTCCACATGATGGCGACGATGGATCCATACGCTCTGGACCAGACCCAAAAGGAACATGCAAATCACTACGAAGGTTCCTGAATAACTCACCAGAGGCAGCGGGATGCCTGTGATGGGCATCAGCAAAACACACATTCCGATATTTTCATAAATGTGTGCGAAAAAAAGCGCCACCACCATGCATGCGATCAGCCTGCCCGACATGTCCCTGCTGTAAAACGCAATGAACAATCCCTGAATCAACAGCAAGGCGAAGCTGAGGACCAGTAGCAGCGCACCCCGAAACCCCAATTCCTCCGCGATAACGGCGAAGATGAAGTCATTGTGTGCGGTGAGATGCGGAATGAAGCGCTTGTCATGAAGGGATCCCTGCTCAGAGGTCGCCTTCCAACCCAAACCTTTCCATCCGGCCTTACCCACCGCCATCGAAACGTTGTGGGGTGCGTAACCGTCGCCCTTGATATCCACTTCCTGGCCTTGGTTCATGCGAATCCAAAGATCTATCCGCTCGGGCCCGCGCTCCGAGACCAATGGCAAAATCACAAAATATATGATGGGTAAAAGTCCATATGAAACCAAACCGATAAAACTCAGGATACGGAAAGGAATGCCCGAAACCAAAAGTGCGACAATGACCACCGGAATCCATACGAGCGCGGAACCCATATCGCCCATTTTCATCACCAGTAGGAAAGGGATCGCCGAGGTCATTGCGATGACCGCAATCCTTATCAAAGGATTTCCGAGGCGATGATGCAGCTTCGGAAGATCCTGCATCAGCCATGCGATCATGATGATGCCGGAAGTCACTCCCAGTTGTGCCGGTTGAAAACTCAAGCCGGCGATGATGAGGCGGTGCACATCATCATCCGCTTTCAACGCCATCAACATCAAACCCAGGCTTACGAGATAAAGAGGAATTCCCAACCAGCGTATCCATTTGTAATCAATCCATGCGGCAGCGAAATAAGCAAAGCTGCCGATGACAATCCAGTTCTTCTGCATCCATGCGAAATATCCGCCAGCAGAGCCGAATTCCCTCAACTTGTCCGGAGTGACCGGCAAGTGCCTTGCAGCGCTCTCAATCATGAATACCCCGAAAATGAGCAATGCGTACATCATCAGCACCATCACCCAATTCATCCCGAGTATTTTTCTTAAGAATGGTGTCATCCGTTTGCGGTTGCATCGTTATCCCACATCTCAAACTTGGCAAGCCGGCATCGACCGGGAAATTGCTCTTAGACTGGTTCTCAAAAGTCCGGCGCAAAAAATCATTCACCAACCCACACATCATCCGGATCGAGGCCCAAGAAATCTTCCCATTCTTATGCAAAGCAAGACGAACCGCACCAGTCAGGAGAAAAACCGTCCGCCCATACGACCCGTGAATCAGAGTCACTCGAGCGGATCGCTTTGCCGTGAGTCATCGCTCCATTCCATCATTCGGATTCCATTCGGGTATCCCTGGCAAGCAGCTCGCTCATGGCGGCGGCAACCGGCATACCCTTGTATAAAATGGAGTAAACCGCATCGATAATCGGAGTCCGGACATCGGCTTTTCGCGCGAGTTCGTAAATCGAATACGCACTGGGCACACCCTCCGCAACCATACCCAATGCTTGGGTCGCCTCTTGGAGGGTTTTTCCCTGACCCAAGGCCAGACCCACGCGGTGATTCCGCGAGTGCTCGGAAAAACAGGTGACAATCAGATCACCCACCCCCGAAAGCCCAGCGAAGGTCTCAGGCTGTCCGCCCAAAGCCGTGCCGAGGCGCGTCATTTCCGCAAGAGCACGCGTTACCAGTGCCGCGACCGCGTTGTCTCCCAAACCCAAGCCGTGCGACATGCCGGCTGCGATCGCATAGACGTTTTTGATCGCGCCCCCCAACTCGATTCCCGCGAGATCGGCACTCGTGTAAGGCCGGAAGTAAGACTTGGTGAACAAATCCTGTAATTCGAGAGCAACCTCGGCATTCTCCGAACCGATCACCGCACACGTCGCCTGACCCGCCGCAATTTCCTCCGCATGATTCGGACCGGATAAAACCGCGATCGGATTTTTCGGGAAAACCTCGCGTAAAATTTCGCTCATCCGCTCACCCGAAGTTCTTTCAATGCCTTTGGCACAAGAAAGCAACACCGTTTTCTCAGGTAACCCGCACTTCGCGAGGTCCCCGGCAGCTTGACGCGTAGCGCCGGCCGGCACCGCGAATATCACCAGGGGATGCGGCACAACGGCGCAAATATCACTTGTCGCATGAACGTGTTCAGGAAGAAGAATTTCCTTCAGATAACGTGGATTCAGATGCTTGTCATTGATCGATGCGATGCTTTCCGGATCACGCCCGATGATCAGCACCGACTTCAGATCTTCTCCTAAAAGTTTGGCAATCGCCGTTCCGAATGAACCCGAGCCGATGATGGCAGCGCTTTGGAATTTCACGGTTCTTGGGTGAGGGGTTTGGTTTTCAATCCGAATTTCGATTCCGTGCCATTGCGCAACCTGAGAATGTTGGAACGGTGTTTCCAGACTGCCAAAACAGCAATCACCACCGTGAAAAAGAACAACGGTTTGTTCCACGTGCCGGCCGCCCATAAACTGATTCCGGCGGCATTCCCATGATACCGGGCACCCAGGTGTGTGACGATAGGCAAACAGATGGCGGCCACCATGCTGGCCACCGCAACATAGCGCGTCAGAGCAAGCACAACGATGAATATCACCACCAGCACCCCAACGGCGGCGGGCATCAACCCGATTAAAACTCCTGCGGAAGTGGCGATTCCTTTGCCACCTTTGAACCCGAGCCATGGCGAGTAATTATGTCCCAGAATCGCGGCCAATGCGGTGATGACATGAAACAGTTGGGCGGTGAACTGCTGCGGAGCGGGATCCATAGCCCAATGATTGGGAAAAACCGGATCAAACATGGGCACGCGCCCTTCCACAGGAATCAAATTCACGGCAATGACCACCGGAACGAATCCTTTCAACGCATCCAACAACAAACAAACCAGTCCGTATTTTTTACCGACCACGCGGAACACATTGGTCGCGCCTATGTTTCCCGAACCATGCTGACGGATATCGACCCCCTTCGCCTTGGCGATGAGTAAACCAAAAGGAATGGAGCCGAGCAAAAATGCCAGGACGGGACAGAACCAAAGTTGCATAAATCAAATGAAGTGAAGGAAACCTATTCCAATGTGGCAGCCTCGATGATGACAGGCTCCAGCGGAACATCCCTTGAAATTCCTGCAACAAGTTCGCCGCTGCGGGGATTGAGGTTCAGCAACTCCCCGACACCCGTTTTGACAGCCTTGATTTGATCCACCACATCCATTCCACCTATCACTTGGCCAAAGACCGCGTAACCGTCGTTACTCGGAAAATCGAGCGCTTCATTGTTTGCCACGTTGATGAAAAACTGTGCGGTCGCGCTGTTGGGGTCGCTGGTTCTCGCCATGGCAAGGGTTCCAATCACGTTTTTCAAACCATTCCGGCTCTCGTTCACGATCCCCTTGTCGGTTTTCTTCTCAACCAGCTTTCCATCCTGATGGGCAAACCCACCGCCTTGGATCATGAATCCGTCAATGACACGGTGAAACACCGTGCCGTTGTATTGTCCGGCACTGACGTATTTTTTGAAATTCGCGACGGTCACCGGTGCTTTCTCGGCATTCAGTTGGATCACGATATCCCCTTTGTTCGTCTTCAAACGGACTTTGCTTGGTTCACTCGCCTTTTCCTGCCGGCAGCCAGACCCGAAACCAAGCGCAATCAGACTGAGAAAACAAATGAGGCGACAGTTCATGGCACGTTTCTTAAACCTTGCCCAAGAACTTGGCAAGCATCACGAGACGGATTCGACCGCGTCAGTATACGGGAGCCCCATATGACTGTTGGGATCCTCCACCGGAGTTCTGTATTTTTTCTTTGGTCCAGTTGAAACCCGCTTTGGTGTCACGCCAGACACCGATCATGGTGTTGCATGAGGTCAATGAAACCACGGTGACGATCAGAAGAATCCATTTCATGATGTGATGTGATGTTGTTTGAAAATTCGTTTTGTTGAAGAAAAGTTACCAAGTTTTGACCAAATCCTTGCGTTTCGCATCGGTCGGAATGTCGGTGCCCAAACTGTAAACCGCGACACGCTTGTTGTTCAACTTCGCATCATAATCGTAGGCGGTGCTGGGTGTGAATTCAAGCCGGCCATCGTAATCATAATCAAGAACGATGTAATACGGCTCACCCCATGGATCATACAGGCCAAGTATCGCATCACCTGTATCGTTGTAAACGATTCCGTCGCGGTTGCCTTTGTCGGATTCTTTGACTCCAAGGAATCGAAGTTTGCGATCATTCTGGATATCGTCGGTTTCATCTTCCATGCCGGATAGGATCTCAAGTAACTTGATGCCATTGGCTGAGTTCGTAACGTAGGGGGAATCACCATTATCCTCGTCCGGTGGAACTGTGCCGGGGATGGGCAGCGCACTGTATTCCGAGTAAAACTGCTCCACCGCATTCGCGACGTTTGTTGCGGCGGCCTGTGCGGTCACTTTTTTGGCTTTCTGCAGCGCTCCGAGACCTACGGAAAAACCGATCGTTGCCAGAATGGCAATGATCACCACAACAACCAGCAACTCAACGAGCGTGAATCCTGATTGGGTTTGTTTGTTCAATGGGGTTTTCATGAAATTGGGATTTTGAAAATATAACTGGGTAACGATCCTATGGGAACTTAACCTTGCGCGACTTCGGTGGCAAACCAATTCAACGGACGGGCTATTTCGATTGTTCAAGCATCCGCAGCAACGGAATCTCCGCACGACTGCGAATTTCCTCGTCCATCTCGACCCGCGGCGACAAATCACGCAGGCAATTGCGGAGTTTCTCCAAGGTGTTCATTTTCATGTAACGGCAATCCGCACAGGCACAACGATCGGTCGGCCCGGGAATCAAATGCTTGTCCGGGCATTCGCGTCGCAAGCGGTGAAGCATTCCGCTCTCGGTCACCACAATGATGTTTTTCACATCGGTGTTCTTGCAAAAATCCACCATCCGCTCGGTCGAGCAGACTTCATCCGCAAGCAATCTTACGGCTTGCGTGCATTCCGGGTGGGCGACCACCAAGGCATCCGGATATTCTTCCTTGATCCGATGGATCGAGTCCCGTGTGAACTCCACGTGGACATAACACGAACCCTGCCAAAGATCCATTTTCCGACCGGTCTGCTCCATGACCCATGAGCCGAGATTCGCGTCGGGCACAAACAGAATGGGCCTGTCTTGCGGAGCCAGATTGACGATTTTCACCGCATTGCCCGAGGTGCAGATCACGTCGCAAAGGGCTTTCACGCCGGCCGAGCAGTTGATGTAAGCGATCACGTAATAATTTTTGTCCGCATGTTCCTGCAGATAGGCGGCAAGCTGATCCGCTGGACACGATTGTTCCAGCGAGCATCCGGCATCCTTGTCCGGAAGAACCACGATTTTACCCGGGTTTACGATTTTCGCGGTTTCAGCCATGAAATGGACTCCGCAAAAAACGATGACTTCGGCATCGGTCGCCTTCGCATGATAGGCCAGACCGAGGGAATCCCCCACATAATCGGCAACGTCCTGTATGTCACCTGTCTGATAATTGTGAGCCAGAATCACCGCCTTGCGCGCGCGTTTCAGCTCCAGAATCTCGTCTTTCAAATCAAGCGCAACTGCCATTCCCCAATCTCTGTGGCGGAAGAAAAAGATGCAAGAGCCAATACACCGGGATCACTCGTCCACAGCCGCCTGGACGACCTCCATGAGTCCGGTATGCTTTGCCCCAGCGCGCATCACAAGACCACTTGCCCGGGCAAGTCCTTGCAAACGCGCTTTTCTCTCCAGAATGATCTTCTCCACGCAGGTGATGTTCCCTCTCACTTCACCATCTATATAGGCGGCACGTGCTTTGACTTCTCCCTGGAATTCAACTTTAGCCCCCCGTTCAACGCACAATTCATCGCATTGAACATTTCCCACAATCTTGCCATGACTTCTGATCGTCAGTTTCCCCGAACATTCCACCGAGGCAGATAGCTCACCAAGCACGAGAAGATCGTGACACTGCACATTCACTCCCGTGATCGCCGCTCCCTTGAGCACCATGACATTGCCGCGCGTTTGAATCTGCCTTTGCCACACCTGATCGATGGTGTAATCCCTCAAACTGATATAGCAGCCACATTTCGCACATTGAGTGGATTGGGCATCGGGAACCACATGGAACAGGTGACTGCAGTGGTAACAGTGCAACTTGCGTTTGACCGGTTCCTTCGCGGAAAAGCGCTTGAAAAACCGATCCAACAAACCCGGTTTGGTTTCCACCTTGGGAAGCTCCTCGGCTACGGTCGGGTGCTGAACAGGCGGGCTATCCAAAGTGGCTAGACGGGTCGCATATTTCGGCGGAACGACCACTTTTTGATCCGTCACACTGATATATTGACCACAACCCCGGCATACCGTGGAAACCACTATCGATGGTTCATTCTGGCTATGCTCACAATGCGGACACATCACTTGGATGTGTCTGCGATCCGCATGTGCGTCATCCCCCATACTCCTGGCAAACCTCCTTGAGTTCGGATGTAAACATCAACGTTTTGGAAATCACTTCTCCGCCAGCAACGGCTGGGTGACTGCAGCCGCGGCTTGATTGGCAATGGGCTTGAGCTCGGGTTGTGATGGCGCGACCTGGGTCGGCGTTCCCACCGTCGATTTTCCGACAAAAATCGCACCGGCATCGATCGTGAGAACCTTTGCTTTGATATCTCCGACAACTTCGGCGCTTGATTTGAGCTCGACGCGCTCCACAGCTGTGAGATTTCCGTGAACCTTGCCATAGACGATGACCGATCCCGTCTTGACCTCGGCTTTGATTCTGGCGTTTTCTCCAATGGTCAAATTACCCGTCGATTGGATATCACCTTCGATTTTGCCATCGACAATCAAATCATGCTGAAACTTGACGGTTCCTTTGATTTCGACATCGGAAGAGAGAACATTGCGGGTGCTGGATGACGGCTTGGGCGCCGATGGCGCGGAACGATCGGCACCGAAATGCGCGCTTTCCGTAGTTGGACGTGGTTCCATGACCGATTGTAACGGTTTTTGCGATTCGCTTGCTTCTTGGCCTATGACTTTTTTGAACACGCGAAAAAGTAGTCTTCTGCCGGCTGAAGTGTCAATCCGTTTCCCCCTCTAAATCTCATTGTCCAGCACCCTTTTCAGCAGGAGGCGGTGAAGGCGGAGTTT